>NZ_JBDJAV010000066.1:0-34629 GCF_039649625.1 Plantactinospora sp. ZYX-F-223
CCAGGGCTTCGTAGTCACGGGCCAGGCGTCGGTGGTGCATGATCCAGCCCAGGGAGCGTTCGACGACCCAACGCCGTTTGACCACCGAGAACCGAGCACTCCCAGCCCACAGCACTGTCCTGGGCCGCCGAGACCGTCAACAGCGTTGCCAACCAGGTGATCGGCTCGGAGGCGTGGACGGGCGAAACAGCTGACCGGTACGACCAGCACCGACGGAAGCTCGTCGCCGATCTTGACGACTGCGCCGAACTGGCCGGCAAGGTCGCCGGGGCGCTCGGCGAGTGCGCCCAGACGCTACGCCACAACCAGGAGATGCTGACCCGCGAGCGGGAGAAGCTGTCCAACCGCCCACTCCGCCGGGCTGCCCGTCACCGCCGGCACGCTCTGGTGGACCTGGGCTGCCGCATGTCCAGTCCCCGGCAGCGTGGAGAGCGCGCACGAGCGTGAGCCGTACCGGGTCGGCGAGCGCGCTGAGTACGACGTCGATCGTCATGGATGCGCTGCGGACGGAGGGATCGGTGGCGACCGGGTACCGGCCCGGGCCCGCTGACGGTCCGTGAGGACCTGGGCCCGGACCTGTACCTGTCCGCCCACGGCGAGGTCGTGTCCGTCGGTAGCGTCGCCTCGGCCTGATGGTATGGCGCGATCCTGACCTGACGTGATCCGTCCCAGGCTCGACCCTGAACCCGTCGCGATGACTACCCGGCCGGACCACACGACGACAGGCGGCGCCGTCGGCTATCGACCCAGCCAGCCGCCGTCGACTGGCAGGATCGCGCCGTGGACGTAGTCCGAGGCCGGTGCGGCGAGGAACACTGCGGCGCCAGCGGTGTCGGCGGGTTGTCCCCAGCGTCCGGCGGGTATCCGTTGGAGGATCGCGCGCGACCGCTCGGCGTCCTCCCGCAGGGCCCTGGTGTTGTCGGTGGCGAGGTATCCGGGGGCTATCGCGTTGACGTTCACCCCGTGCGCCGCCCACTCGTTGGCCAGTGCCTTGGTCAGCCCGGCGATCCCACTCTTGGCGGCGGTGTACCCAGGGACGAGGACGCCGCCCTGGAAGCTCAGCATCGAGGCGATGAAGATCACCTTCCCGCGCCCCCTACCCAGCATGTCCCGGCCAATTTCGCGGGTCAGCGTGAACTGTGCGGTGAGGTTCACCTGCAGGACATGGTCCCAGTCGGCATCGGTGTGCTCGGCGGCGGGCGCGCGGGCGATCGTTCCGGCGTTGTTGACCAGGATGTCGATCGGCGGATGATCGGTGGCCAGGTCCGCGGCGAGCCGGCCGACCGCGTGCCGGTCGGTGAAGTCCACGCGGTACGGCGTGAACGACCGCCCCACCGCCTCCACCCGGCGCTGCGCTTCGCTCCCCTGCGGTTCCAGGCTGGCGCTCACGCCGATGATGTCGGCCCCGGCCTCGGCAAGCGCGGTCGCTATCGCCAGTCCAATGCCGCGCCGTGCCCCGGTGACTACGGCCACTCGGCCCGACAGGTCGAAAAGGCCGGTCATCGGGAAGCCGCCTGGCAGTCGACGAGCACCTTCATCACCCCGGCACCGTCCTCCAGCGCCTGGAACGCCTGACGTGCCGCTTCCAGCGGCTCGATGCGGGAGATCAGCGGCTCGGTCGGCACGGCGCCGCCGGCGACCAGCCGTACCGCCTCGTCGAAGTCCGACCGGTCGTAGAGGCGGGCACCGACCAGGCTCAGCTCGCGCCAGAAGAAGCGGTGCAGGTCGACCGGCCGCGGCGTGGGGTGGATACCGACGAGCACCATGCGACCGCGCACCGCGAGGGCTCGCACGGCGGCGACGAGCCCCGGCTCGGTCCCGGAGACCTCGAACGCCACCGCGGCGCCGGCGCCGCCGGACCACTCCTCGACCAGGTGACCCACCTCCACCGCCGCCGGGTCGACCGTCCGCAGCCCGAGGCCGTCCGCCACCGACCGTCGGTACTGATCCGGCTCCACCAGCAGAACGTGGGCGCCGGCGCGCCGGGCGACGAGTCCGATCAGGACCCCGACCGGACCGCCGCCGACCACCACGGCATGTTCGCCCAGGCGCAGCCCGCTGCGGCGCACATCGTGCACCGCCACCGCGACCGGCTCGATCAGTGCCGCGTGTGCCAGTGGCAGGGACGCCGGCAGGCGGACAAGCAGGTCCGCCGGCACGGTCCAGTACGCCTGCATCGACCCCGGTGCGTCGATCCCCACGAAGGTGAGGTGGTGGCAGACGTGGCTGTTGCCGGCGCGGCAGGCCGGACACTGTCCACACCAGATGGTGGGCATCACGGTGACCGGGTCGTCCAGCTGCCAGCCGCTCACGTCCGCGCCCAGCGCGCGGATCCGGCCGGACATCTCGTGCCCGAGCACGGCCCACGGCCGTACCCGCTGGTCCATGTGCCCGTGCAGGATGTGCAGGTCGGTGCCACAGATGCCGGTGTACGCCACGGCGATCTGCACTTCTCCGGCCCGCGGCGGGACGGCCGCCGCCTCGGCCACGGTGATGGACCCGGGCCCGGTGTAGTGCGCTGCTCTCATGGCGCGGCTACCTGACGCCGGCGTTGTCGATGATGGACTGGGCGGCGGCCGGCCAGTTCTGGTCGGGGACCTCGACGGTGCCGGTGATGATGTTGTCATGCTGGCCGTTGCAGGTCGGGCTGTCGCCGGGGTAGTTGACGGTGCTGCCGACCGCGCAGGCGATCAGGTCGTCGTCGGTGTAGTTGCCGGTGACGACGTTGTCGGTCGCGACGTCGTCCCACAGGTTCAGCCACGCGCGGGTGTCGTGCACGACGTTGCCCGGCACCTCGATCGCGGAGCTGTCGTTGTCCAGGTAGATCGCGTTGTTCGCGGTGTCCGCGTCGTGGCCCACGCCGTGCACGTAGTTGCCGCGGATAACGGTGTCCGGCTGGAAGTGCAGCGTGTGGATGCCGCCGACGTCGTAGAGGGTGGTGCCGACGGTGTGCACCTCGTTGTTCTCGACCAGCACGGTGCCGTAGGTCGCCGGGTTGTGCCAGCCGATCATGATGCCGTCGAGCGGCAGGTTCCGCACCAGGTTGTGCCGGATGCTGAGGTTCGCGGCGTTGGGGGCGAAGAGGCCCGCGGCGCCCTGGTAGTCGCGCCCGGCCAGCTCGATGAGGTTGTCCTCCACCACGATGTCGCTCGCCTGCAGGGTCGCGGACGGGTTCGAGGTCAGGTCGCCGATGAGCAGCCCGGTGCCGGAGACGTCGCTAATCGTGTTACGCAGGACGGACACGTCGTGGGTGCCGGTGCCGAGGCTGAGGCCGGACCCGCCCAGTCGGCTGAACCGACACCCCTCGATGGTGACGTCGTATGCGTACGTGAACGTCACGTTGCCGGGCACCAGTTCGGTGGTTTCCGTCGTCCCGCTGGTGGAGAAGTAGACGTTCTTGCCCATCTCGGCGAAGCCGTTCGGGCCCTCCGGGCCGAGCCAGGTGGCGTGGGCGAAGGAGATGCCGCGGAACGTGACGTGGTGCACCGGCGCGGCGGCGGTGCCCGCCGCCCGTAGCACGGTCTGCAGGGCCGGCGCGAAGACCTGGGCGCTGGACATGTTCTCGCCGGAGCGGGGGATGTAGTAGACGACGTCGCCGCCCCGGTCGAGGTAGAACTCGCCGGCGCTGTCGAGCAGTTCGTACGCGTTCTCGACGTAGCTGACCGCGTCCCAGTCGTACACGGTGCCCGCTCGGACCTGGGCGTTGTGCCAGCACTGGTCCACCATGTCCACGGCGGTGCCGGTCATCGCCTCGACCGCGCACCGAAACGAGCGCCACCGTTTGTAGCCCCAGAGCTCGACCTGGCCGAGGTCGCCCCAGCTGGCCATGGTGGCGAAGGCGGGGTTGTTGGCGGTCCAGCCCGTGCTCGTCTCGGTGAACGCGCTCGCCGCCAGCGTGGCGCTGCGCGCGCGGACCGCCCGGACGCTGTTCACGTAGAGCTGGCGGGTTTCCAGAGCGGACGGCACGCTGGCCGCGTAGATGTTCTTGGTCGCGTCGTGCAGCGTCCAGCCGCTGATCTGGACGCCGCCGCTGAGCACCGGTGCGGCGCCGGGCGCGTTCTGGTAGATGACCCGGTATCCGTTGCTGCCTGAGTCGGCGCCGGCCAAGGTGAACGTCGAGCCCAGCGCGTAGATGCCGCCCGCGAGCTGGACGACGATGTCGCCGGTCATCGCGTCGTTGTCGGCGCGGACGCGGTCCCGCGCGGTGGTGAGGGCGCACGGCGCGGTGCTCGTGCAGGTCGTGCCCGTGCCGCTGGGCGATACGTACAGCGTCTCCTGGACCGCAGCCTGGGCGGCGGCCGGCCGGACGACCAGAAGCAGGGCCGTGACGAGGGTGAGGGCGAGGGTGTGCGCGAGCCGGTTCACGATGCCTCCTCGATGTCGTAGCGATGCGGGGTGAGCGACGGGCGGCGGACGTCGCGGGCGGTGCCGAGGTCGAGCAGCAGCTGCGTGGCCGGCGGCAGCTCGACCGTCACCGCTGGGCCGCGGGCCGGAGCCGCGTCGCCGCCGTCGCGGCGCGCGTGGGTGAAGTCGTGCTCGCCAAATGCGCCGGCGAGTACGGCGAGCCGCCGGGTGGCGTGGTTGGAGAGGTTGACCAGGCGGATCCGCGTCTGGTCGGCGGTGACGCGCTCCACGAGCGCGGCCACGTCCGGCGGCAGGCCGGGCCGGCGGCGGTCCAGGTCGAGGTGGCGCACCCCGTTGGCGTACAGGCCGCCGTTGTAGACGACCTGGGGTGCGCCGGTGGTGAGCTGCAGCAGCACCTCGGTTACCACCGGGTTGTGTTCCTGCCAGTGGTGGATGTGCCGGCCGGCGATCGGGCTGTCGTCGGCCTCGATGGCGGCCACCCGCTGCTCGACCTGGTCGAGCGCCATGGCCAGGGCCCGCTGGGGGTAGTCGGGGTTGTCCCCGTGCAGGTACCGCCACCAGGGCCGCTCGTGCCCGTCCTCCCCCTTCGCCCGGAACAGCCGGACGTCACGGTCGGCGTCGCACAGCTCGGCCAGCCGCCGTTCGTCGGCCGCCGACATGCTGGTCAGCCACAGCCACAGTGGCATCGCCGCCGGCGGCTCCTGGAGGTCGAACCAGCCGTGCGGCCCGTGCCGGTACGGCACCAGCAGCCGGCGCCGCCCGTCCACCTCCCGGTGCTCGCCGAGCGCGACGACCCGGTCGAGCAGGCCGCGCGGCAGGCCGAGGTACCCGTCGTCGCCGCTGACCAGCCGGGCGTTCAGGCCGCCGAGCAGCGCGGCCTGCCACAGCGTGTGCAGCCCGTGTGGCCACTGCCATCCGTAGTGGCCGCCGTACCAGTGACCGCCGTGCAGCTCACCCACCCGGCCGGAGGGTCCGACGTTGTCCGGCAGGATCCCACCGTTGGCCTCGGTGCGCTCGATCCATCCGCGCACGTACGTGGTGACCCAGTCCCGATACCGGTCGTCGCCGGTGAGCAGCCAGGCGTTGGCCAGCAGGCCGGTCGCGGCCAGGTTGACCGGTATGTCGCCCTTGCCGAGGCGGGCCTGCATCGCTTGGCCCATCCGCCGGGCGTTGACCGGATCGGCCAGGTCGTCCCAGGCGGCGATGCCCGGTAGGTCGTACAGCGGTAGCCCGTAGGCGCCGCCGAAGTGCTTGTCCGCGCCGTAGACCTGCCACTCCTCGTTGATATCCGGCCGCGGCCCGCCGGCTCCGGTGTGTGGCGCCCGGATCATGTTCAGCCGCGGGTCGTAGTTGCCGGTCGGCGAGCCGGGCAGGTAGAGGTCGGCGAACCGGGCCGCCCGCGCGGTGAACTCGGCGTCGCCCGGGTCAGCCGCGCAGATCGCGTAGAAGAAGATCATCGACTCGCCGATGTGGAACCAGTCGTACCCGCGCTCGAACTCGTCCACCACCAGCCCGAGCTCGGTGAGCTGGCGGGTCACCCCGCGCCAGTGGTGCTTGCTCGCCTCGAGCAGGTCGTCGGCGCCGCCCAGGAAGTACAGCGCCGGCCAGTTGAAGAACGCCTCGTAGAAGTCGTCGGCGCCGTCCCGGCTGGGCAGCGTTCCGGCGAAGTGCAGGCTGCCGTCCGGTCGGCAGTACCGCCGCTGGAAGCGCCGCCATGCGTCGTCGAGCGCGTCGAAGAGCCGCCGTTGCAGGACCGCCCACTCCGGCGGCGGGTCGAGTGGCGTGCTGGCCCGGATCATGACCGGTACACCCGGGTCGCGGTGCCGCCGAGGATGGCGGCCCGGTCGTCGTCGCCGAGCGGCGGCAGTGCCGAGACGAGCAGGTCCCAGGTGTCCGGGTAGCCGGCGGCCAGCAGGCACTGCGGCCAGTCCGAGCCGAGCATGAGGCGGTCGGCGCCGAAGAGATCCACCGCGGCGGCCGCATACGGAGCCATCCGCGCGGGTACGCCTTCGGCGAGCAGGAGCAGCCCCGACACCTTCGCCAGCACGTTCGGGCAGGCGGCCAGCGGCGTGACCGACGCCACCCAGTTCGCGGTGGGGTCCCGCAACGCGGGGAAGCCCAGGTGTGAAAGGACGAACGTGAGCTCGGGAAGGTCCCGCGCGGCCCGCGCCGCCGAGGCGAGTTGGTCCGGCCGTGCGACGAGGTCGAAGACCAGCCCTTCGGCGGCCACCACGGCCAGGCCGCGCCGCACCTCGGCTCGGTCGAGATAGGGCTCGTGCTGGCGGGAGACGTGGGCGCGTACCCCGGACAGCCACCGACTGCCCGGCAAGGCGCGGTATCTGGCCAGGACGTCGGCGAGGTCCGGGCGGCTGGGGTCGATCCAGGCGACCACGCCACCGATCTGCTCGTGCTTCTCGGCGAGTGCGAGAAGCTCGCCGGCCTCCGCCTCCTGGGCCAGGCCCGCCTCGACCAGGATGGCCCGGTCGACGCCGGCCGCGCCCATCTCGGCGGCCAGCTCCGGTGCGGTGAACGGACGGCGCAGCGCAGCCCGGACCGGGTCGTCGAGCCAGCGGTAGCCGCGCGCCGGATCGTGCCACAGGTGCACGTGCGCGTCGACGATCATTCTTTCAGCGCCAGGTAGATGTGCAGGCGGGTGCTGGCTTCGCCGTCCGGCTCGGCGGCCAGCCGTAGCCAGTGGCCGAAGTGGGTGACGCCGGCCGTGTAGACCCCGGGCGCGTCGAATCGCAGCGGCTCGCCGTACGGGCACCATTCCTGGCCGTCCGGGGAGATCTCGGTGCGGGCGTGCCACGTGCCGGAGCACTCCAGCACGCGAACGAACCAGCGGGCCTCGCCGGCCCACGCCACCTCGAACGGTTCGGTGGCGAACGTGGCGTCGCGGCGGGCGTTGCGCTCCACCACCGCGGTTTGGGAGATGCGGACCACTGACGATCACCAATCCACGGAGATGAGGCAGGAGTCGACGAACAGGAAGTTGCGCACGTTGGTGTTGGTGCGTACGTCGAGCAGCAGGTTGAACAGGCCGCGCAGCCCGGTGTACGGGTGCGGGTAGACCGGCACCGGTATGTCGCGCAGGTCCATCACGCGGTCGTTGACCTGGAGCTCGACGCTGCGCCCGGCCGCGGTGTCGACCGTCCAGCGCAGGTAGTGCCAGTTGATCTTGGTGGGCACCTCGTTGAGGCAGAGCGCTCCTCCGCCGCCGGGCACCGGCTCCCAGTCGTCCTCGCCGACGGTGTGGAAGTCGCCGGCGGGGACCTGGCCGGTCAGCTGCATCTTGGTGGTGGGCTGCAGCGAGGTCTTGTAGTGCCAGCCCTGGACCAGTTTGCCCTCGGCGGTGGCGTTCAGGTAGCGCAGCGCCACGTGGTAGCGGCTGCCGTCCAGCCGGCCGATGTCGTTGCTGATCGTGAACGAGCCCAGGTCGCGTTCGCTCAGGTCCTGGTTGCCGTCCCACGTCCGGTCCCGGTAGGCGTCCGGCCCCTGGCGGGCCTCGGCCTTGGCGGCGAAGTACATCTCGAACTGGACCAGCGCCTCCTTGGCCAGCGTCAGCCGCTTGATCAGGCAGGCGGTGTGCCCGGGGACCGGTCGGGTGGCCAGCTTGAGCGCGTACGTACCGTCCATCGCCCCGTGCGAGCCGATGTCGAAGAACGTGCAGGTGCTCAGCTGTGGCGGGCGCAGGTCCGCGAAGGACGGGCGAACGGCGCTGAGGTCGCCGTCGTGGTTGCCGCACAGCTCGGCCCAGCCGTTGATGCCACGGTCGAAGTCGTCGTAGGCGAGCACCCGGCGCAGCGGGTTGAACTTGTCCACTGTGTCCTATCCCTTGATACTGCCGGCGGTGAGGCCGGCGACGACATGCCGCTGCGCCGCCACGAAGACGGCCAGCACGGTGAGCACCGAGAGGGTGGTCGCCGCCATCTGCACGTTCCACAGCGGACCGCCGTACGGGTCCTCGAACTGGGTCAGCGCGAGCGGCAGCGTGTACTTCTCGTTGCTGCGCAGGAAGATCAGCGGTTCCAGGAACAGGTTCCAGCTGCTCCACATGGACAGGATCGTCACCACCGCGACGGTGGGTCGCACGAGCGGTAGTGCGATCTTCCAGTACGTGCCGAAGTAGCCGAGCCCGTCGAGGCGGGCCGCCTCCTCCAGTTCCCGGGGCAGGGAGAGGAAGGCCTGACGCATCACGAACGTGGCGATCACGCCGGTGCCGGAGAAGATCGGGATGACGACCAGCGGCCAGTGTGTGTCCATCAGGCCCAGCGCGCCCACCATCCGGAACAGGGGCACGATGGTGACCTCGTGCGGGATGAGAATGCCGCTGACGATGAGCAGGAACAGCAGGCTCCGGCCCCGAAACCGCAGCCGGGCGAAGGCGTAGCCGGCCATCGACGACAGGACGATCGTGCCGGCGGTGACCAGGATCGCGATGTAGAGGCTGTTGAAGTACTGCCGGGCGAACGGCTGGAGCTCGAAGACCCGGGCGAAGTTCTCCCAGCGCCAGTCGGTGGGCAGGAAGGTGGGCGGGTACCGGAAGATCTCCTCGTTGGTCTTCAGGGCCGAGGTCAGCATCCACAGGCCGGGCAGCAGCACCGGTACGGCGAGGACGACCAGCAGCAGGTAGAGCGCGGCGCGCGAGGCGAGGGCGTGCAGCAGGCGACTAGTCGGACTCATAGAACACCACCTTCTTGCGCAGCTGCCACAGCCCTGCGGTGAGCAGCAGCAGGATGGCGAACATGAGCAGGGACAGCGCGCCCGCGTACCCCAGGTCGCCGGTGCCGAACGCCTGCCGGTAGATGTAGAAGATCAGCACGGTGGTCGAGTAGCCCGGGCCACCGCCGGTGAGCAGCAGGATCTGCTCGAAGACCTTGAACGCCCCGATCGTCATGAGCATGACCGCCATGAGGATCTCGGGCGAGATGATCGGCAGGGTGATGCTGCGGAAGGTCCGGAACCGCCCGGCGCCGTCGACCCGGGCCGACTCGGTGAGCTCCTTCGGCACCGACTGCAGGGCGGCGAGGAAGATGAGCATGTTCATGCCCGCGCCCTTGAGCACCTGTACGACGATCACCGCGGCCATCGCCGCGCCGGGCTCGCGCAGCCAGTCCGGGCCGTGGATGGACAGCGTCCGCAGCAGGCTGTTGACCGCCCCGTTGGGCAGCAGCAGGAAGTGCCAGACGATGGTCCAGGCAGCCAACGAGACCAGCGTGGGTGCGAAGAAGATGGCCCGGAACACCTTGATCCCGGGCAGCTTCTGGTTGACCAGGACCGCCAGCAGCAGGGACAGGCTGATGCCCAGCGGCACGATGCAGACGACGAAGAGACCGGTGGCGGCCAGCACGCCGGGCAGCCGGGGATCGTCCGCCAGCGCCTCGTAGTTGTCCGCGCCGGCGAACGTGAACTGCCCGGTCAGCGTCTCGAAGTGGTGCAGGCTGTACCACCCGACCATGACCAGCGGGCCGATGACGATGGCCAGGAAGCCGAGCACCAATGGGGCGGTGAACAGGTACCCGGCGATCTGCTCCCGAACCCGCCGCGTCAGCCGGGGTGGCCGGGGTGCGGCCACCTCCGACCCGGCCGATACCTCTGTCTGGACCTGGACCATCACTACCGGGTCTTCGCCAGCAGGGGCGTGATGGCGTCGCAGGTCTTCTTCATCACCGCAGCCACGTCGGCGCCCGGCTTCCACAGCGGTTCGAGGTTCGCCCGGACCTCCGGCGCGATCTCGCCCATGTTCGTGTGTACCGGCGAGCGCTTGCCGTTGGTGATCCCGTCCACCACGACGGCCTGGAGTTGCTCCTTGCTCAGCAGCGGGTTGGCCGCGGACAGCGCGTCGGCGGTCACCAGCGACCGGCGGATCGACGGGAAGTACTGGATGAGCTGCTTGGAGCTCTCTTCGTTGGTCAGGAAGGCGACCAGCTTGGCGGCCTGCTCGGGGTGCTTGGAGCCGGCGAACGCGACGAACGCCGACTGGCCGATGACCACGCTGCTGCCGGCCGGGCCGGTCGGCTGCGGCACCAGGCCCCACTTGAAGCTGGCCTGCTTGAGCTGCACCGCCGTGCTGATGTACGTGCTGATCATCCCGGCCTGGCCGGCGGCGAAGTCGGCCGCTACGCCCGGCCCTGGGTACCCCTTGTCCACCGTGATCATCTTGTGCAGGAAGGTCATCGCGTCCACCATCTTCTGGTCGGTGAACGTGCAGGTGGTGCCGTCTGCGCTCCACGGCGCCGCGTCGAAGCCGGCCCACAGGTGCGACAGCGAGATCCACTGGTCGTCGAACTTCTGGTACGGGCCGATGTAGAAGCCACCCACGCCCAGCGTGTCGTGCAGCTTCTTCGCTACCGCGGCCAGGTTCTCCCACGTCCAGGTGCCGTTCTTGACCATCTCGTCCGGCGTGGGCAGCCTGGCCCTGGCGAACATGTCGGCGTTGTAGAACACACCGGCGGGCGAGGTGGAGAACGGGATCCCGTACACCTTGTCTCCCGGCGCCCAGACGCCAAGCTGCGAGGAGATCAGGTCGCCGTGGTTGTACGACGCGTCGCCGCGTACGGTCGGACCGAGGTCCACCAGGCCCTTGGCGGCGATGAAGTCCGGCGCGTCGCCCTCGCCCAGCCAGCCCACGTCCGGGCTGTCGCCACCCGAGATCTGTGTGGTCAGCACCGTGCGGTAGTTCTGACCGGATGGTGTGCTCTCCACCTTCACGGACGCGACGTCGGGGTTGGCCTTGACGAACGCCGCGGCGAGGTCGTTGAGGATCTTCAGGTGGGCCTCGTTGCCGGACCACACCACCACCCGCAGGTCCACCGGGCCGTCGGAGTCGTTGGAGGACCCGTTGCCGCACGCGGTGACGGCCAGGGAAAGGGCGACGGCGGTCGCCACCCATCGGGCAAGTCTCATGGTTGTCTTCCTTCGTCGTCTACCAGTTCGTGAACGCGCCGTCGGGGCGGCGCAGGTGGGGTCGCTCCACCGCGACGGCGTGCAGCCGCCGGGCGGCGGACCGGTCCAGGTCGATGCCGAGGCCTGGACCCTCGGGCGGTGACAGGTAGCCGTCCCGTACCAACGGCCGGCCGGTGAAGAGTGCGGCCACCTCGGGCGAGAGCTGCCGGCGGTGCTGTTCCTGCACGCTCACGTTCGGTGTGGCCAGGCTGAGGTGCAACGCCGAGGCCGTGGTCACCGGCCCCAGCGGGTTGTGCGGGGCGAGCTGGATGTAGTGCGTCTCGCACCAGCCAGCGATCTTCTTGGACTCGGTCAGCCCGCCGGCGATCGCCACGTCGACCCGAGCGTGGTCGACGAGGTCCTCCTCGATGAGGCGGCGGAACTCCCACTTGGACCCGAGCTGCTCACCCGCGGCGAGCGGCACTCCGGTGCGCAGCCGCAGCATCCGGTAGCCCTCCAGGCCCTCGCTGCGCAGCGGGTCCTCGACGAAGTACGGCCGGGCCGATTCGATCTCCCGGCACAGCGTAACCGCCTCCGGCGGGTCCAGCCTCGTGTGTACGTCGATGGCCAGCTCGATCTCGTCCCCCACCGCCGCGCGGGCGGCGTGGAAGTTCGCGATCGCCCCGCGCATGGCGGCACGCGGGTCGAGCACCCCGTCGTCGTCCTGCACAGCGAGGCGCAGGTGTCGCCAGCCCTCGGCGACGAGCGCGCGGCAGGAGTCGGCGGTGGCCTCGGGGTCGAGCTTGGTCTCCACGTGGGTGTAGCAGTCCACCCGGTCCCGGACCTGCCCGCCGAGCAGCGCGTGGACGGGCACGCCGAAAACCTTGCCGCGGATGTCCCACAGCGCCACGTCGATCGCCGCGATGGCTGCCGCGACGGTGCGGTCGCCAGGGAAGAACCCGCGCCGGAACATCACCTGCCACAGGTGCTCGACGCGGGCCGGGTCCTCGCCGACCACCAGCTCGCGCAGGTGCTCCAGGGCGCCCAGCACGGCCCGGTAGCGGGTGCGTACGCCGACCTCGCCGAGGCCGTACACGCCGTCGTCGGTATCGACGGCGACGAGGATCATCGCGTCGTCGCCGTCGGGCAGGACGAGCACCTCGACGTCTGTGATCTTCACTGGTGGTCTCCGTCCAGGCTGGCGACGTCGCTCCAGAACCGATCGGGAATGGCCATCCGGTGCCACCGCACGTCCTGTTCGATCTCGTCCGGGGTGGCCGCGCCGACGAGCGTCGCGGTGATCGCGGGATGCCGGGCGGCGAACTGCAGGGCGGCCGCGGCGAGTGGTAGCCCGTGCCGCTCGCACACCGCGCGTAGCCGGACCGCGCGGTCGAGCAGCGTGGCGGGGGCTGGCCGGTAGTCGTACGTCGCGCCGGGCACGGGATTGGCGAGCAGCCCGGAGTTGAACACCCCGGCGGCGACGACCGCCACGCCGCGCTCCGCGCAGAGCGGCAGCAGTTCCGCGGCGGCGGACCGGTCGAGCAGCGTGTAGCGTCCCGCGATGAGCACGCAATCCAGGTCGGTGTCCCGCACGAACCGGGCAGCCGCGTCGGCGTAGTTCATGCCCACGCCCACCGCCTGGACGACGCCGGCCGCGCGCAGCTCGGCCGCGGCCCGGTAAGCGCCGTCCACGGCCTGTGCGTGGTGGTCCTGCGGGTCGTGGATGTACAGGATGTCGATCCGCTCCGTCCGCAGCCGGCGCAGGCTCGCCGCCACCGACCGCATCACCCCGTCGTACGAGAAGTCGGGAGTCCGGTCCGGGCCGATACCGGCCTTTGTGGACAGCACGAAATCGTCCCGGGGCCGGTCGGCGAGAGCCGCGCCGGCGCGCTCCTCCGCCCGCCCGGCTCCGTAGAGCGGCGCGGTGTCGAACAACCGCACGCCCAGCTCCCAGGCTCGGTGCAGCGTCTGCCGCCACGGTGCGTCGCCGACCTTGCCGATGGGTGCCAGGCCCAGTCCGAGGCCACCCGCGAGGCGGTCCATCACCACGGTCATGTCAGGCCCCGGCCGCCAGGTCGCCCCGGCGGATCTGGTCCAGCTCCGCCGGCGGCAGCGCCAGCCCGTAGATGCGGAAGCCGTCCAGGTACGCCGGCGGGGTCCGATCCGTCGTGGTGAGCGTGGTGGCACCCAGGCGCAGCTCGACACCGGGTGCGGCGGCCAGCGGGGCCGCGGTGGCCTGGCTGCCGAGGGTGGTGACCGCGCTCGTCCGGTCACCGTGGTACACGGTCAGCCTGCTCCCGTCGCCCACCACGGCGAGGAACTGCCACTCCCGGGCGTCGAACACCGGCGGCCGCATCGCCACGGGCCCGATCTGCAGCAGCGTGGCGACGGCACCGGCGGTGGATCCAGCCAGCACGTACCAGTCCAGGGCCGCGCCGCGGCCCAGGATGCGGTCGAAGGCAGCCGGATCCTCGGCCAGCCGCAGCCACAGCGCGAGGGTGAACCGCGGCAGCGCGTCGAGCTTCGCCGAGCCGCCCACCCCGGGAGTGACGAACCCGGCCCCGGCCGTCAGATCCAGCGCGCCGCCCGAGCCCGAGGGCGTCTGCGCGGTCCGCCGGGCGGCGCCGTGGAAGCTGCCCGGTGCCGGTGGCGCGGTGCCGCCGTCGGCCGCCGCCTCGGTGCCCGTCCCGGACTCGTCGAAGGCGTACGCCAGCAGCGGGGTCAGGCCCGCCACGACGCTGACGGTGGTCGTAGCCGCCAGCGTTATGTTGTGGAGGGTCACGGTCGCGGTCAGTGTCGCGCTGCCGGTGCCCTTGGCGGTCACCCGCCCGGCGGCGTCCACCACGACGACCTCCGGGCGGTCGCTGGCGTACTCGATGGTCGCGGCGGAGAGGTCGGGGGTGCCGCCGGTGTCGGTGCGGCCGCTGGGCACCAGCCTGGTGGTCTCGCCGACGCCGAGCAGGGCGTCCTCCGCGGTCACGGACACCTCCCAGAGGATGTCGCCGACAAGGACCCGCACCGGCGGGGTACGCACCACGGCGTCGCCGAGCGTGACGGTGGCCGTGACCGTGGCGAGCCCGGGCCCGCGCGCGGCGACCGTGCCGGCGCTGTCCACCGTGGCCACCTCGGGCGCGCTGCTGGCGTACCGGATCCGCGCCCGCCGGAGGTTGGCGTCGCGCCCGTCGGCAAGCAGGCCGTGGACCGTGACCGTGGTCCGCTCCCCCGCCGCGAGCTTGCCGCGGGCGACGGTCGCGGTCGCCTCCCACAGCGTGCCCGCCAGGTCGGTGCGCGGCCGGGGCACGCGCAACAGCAGCACACCGGAGGGCAGGTCCGGGGTCGCCGTGCCGGGCTGGGTCGCGACCACCTCCGCGGGCGCTCCGGGCCGGAACGGGTAGGTGCCGAGGAACAGGCCGAACCGCGGCTCCGGATTGTTGCCCGGCCCGGTCATCTCGTCGAGCACGACGCGCGCTTCGCCAGCGGCGTGCCGCACCACCACATCGAGCTTCTGTGGCCGGGCCGCGTTGCTGGTGCGGCGGGCGTAGACGCGGTACATGCCCGGCTCGCCGACCGCCGGGCGACACCGGACCGCGCGGCCGTCGGTGCCGACCGGGTCGGCGCCCGCCGCCGCGAACACCGCGGCCATGGACGCGATGGCCGGCAGCGGCGCCTGGCCGGCGACACCGGTGTTGCCGAGGTCGATCGGCCGGAACCCCATCGCGAACGCCGGCGAACTCGCCCGCAACCGGTAGTCGCCACGGGCCGGGTCGACGAACCGCGGGTCGGCCGCGACCGAGCGCGCGTCGTTTCCGGCCGCCTGCCACGCCGCCAGCATGTGCAGCGGCTCGAAGCGCACCGGCGCGGCGCCGTTGAACAGCACGTTGCGGTCGCCGTCGACCAGCCGGCCAGGCGCCGCCCAGGCGGCGTCCAGCAGCGGCGGCATGACGTCCAGCCGGTACGTGAGGTCGTCCGTGGTGTGCACGTTGGCCAGCACATTGCCGCGTACCACGTTGTCCCGCAGGACCCCGTTGGGGTTGACGACCCACACCTGACCGGGGTCGGCGAGCACGTTGTTGACCAGCGTGTTGAACTGCCCGCCGTTGGCCAGGAACGGATACGACGCGCCCACCACGAGGTTGTTCTCGAACCAGAAGTGGCTGCTGCTGTGGTCCGGGTAGAGGCCGACGCCGTACCCGTACACGGTGTCCTCGCTGATGCGGAGCAGCCCGCGGGCGCCGCGGACCACGTTGTTGCGGACCAGGTTCGGCGCGGCGAGGTTCGTCATCACCGCCAGGTTGATCGCGCCGGTGTCGGCGGTGCTCGTGATCACGTCGGTGAACCGGTTGTACGCGATGACGTTGCCGCCCTGGTTGCGGAAGCCGAACACTCCCTGCCGGGTCATGTCGTGCACGTCGTTGAACGCGATGAGATTGCCCGCGGCCAGCGCTGTGGAGTCGGGCCGGCTGCCGAGGTTGAACCCGGCGGCGAGCACCCGCACCCGACCGCCGTGGTGGATGTGGTTGCGCAGGAACGCGTTGCGCAGCGGGGCGTAGTCCTGCACCTCGGGCCGGTCGTCGTACACGATGCCGTAGTCGAGTACCGCGGCGGACAGCAGCACACCGCCCACGCCGATGTCGTCGATCTCGTTGCGCCGCACGGTGTTCTCGCAGCTGTCCAGGTGCAGCCAGATCCCGTAGCCGTCGACGCCGGTGATCCGGCAGTCCTCGACGGTGCAGTGCCACGCGCAGTCCAGCTGAATGGCCGCGTCGGTGGGCGACCGGTCCGAGACGTACGTGCGGCTGCCCTTGGTGTGCCGGAACTCCAGGCCGCGCAGGGTCACCCACTCCACCCGTGCGGTGCCGGTGGCGTCCCCGCGCAGGGTGACCAGACGGTCGAGGTGGGGCGCGACGAAGGTGGCCGAGTTCGGGTCCTCGCCCGGGCGCGGCAGGTAGTCCAGCCGTCCGGCGCGGCTGTCCAGATAGAACTCCCCGGGGGTGTCCAGCTCGGACCGGACGCCGGAGACGAAGAAGTAGTTGCCCGCGGCGAAGCTGAGCGCGTTGGCCGGCCGGTCCACCGTGACGATCCCGGTGACGGGGTCGATCGCGGTGATGGGCAGCAGCTCGTTCCAGTACTGGTAGGCGGGGACGGCGTCGACCAGTGCCTCGGGGTCGTCCTTCCAGCTCGCCTTGACCAGTGCGGGGTCGGCGTACAGCTTTGTGGCGTTTGTCGCTGGCACGACCGGCACGGGGAACTTCTGGAACCGGATCGAGCTCAGCCCGGCGACCCGTGCCCTGTCGTCCTCGGCCTGGACCACCACCCGATGCTCGTCGCCGGCCAGCGGTGGCAGGTTCGTCCCGGCAGCGGCGAAGCCGGCGTCGGTGGTGAACACGAGCCCGTCCAGGTGCACCCGGTGGTCGCCGCCTCGCGGCGTGGTGTTGGCGATCCGGATCCGGTGCTCGCCGGCGCCCAGCTCCAGGCCGCCCGCCGCCTTGCTGTACTTGACGACGCGGTACCCGCCGCTGCCCTCGATTGTGGACAGCGGCACTGCGGCGCCGTCCACGGTGACGGCGAGGAAGTTCTGGTTGTCCACCTCGGCGGTGGCCACGCCGAGCCACAGGTCGTAGGTGGCCGCCGTGGTGACGGTGAACCGGTATTCGACGTAGTCGCCGCCGCGGGCCAGCCCGGCGAGGATCTGGTGGGGGTGCTGCCCGCCGTGGAAGATGTAGCCGCGGCCGGGCTGCTCCGGGTCGGGGTTCGGAGATCGGGCGAGCGTCTCCCGCCGCCCGTTGACGAAGAGCGTACGGAACGACCACGGCGTGGCGAGCCTGGTGGACCAGACGCCGTCGGCGCCTCGCGTCCACCGGCCGGTGATCGGCCGCCCGCCGGAGATGACCGCACGCTCGCCGGGCGCGGAGCGCCACACGATCGGGCATTCGGCCGTGCCGGAGTCCTCCGGCGTGAGCACCAGCGGCTCGGGCAGGTAGTAGGTGCCGCCCCGCAGGACCACCTCGAGCGGGCGGGTGAGCGGGTGGCTTCGCTTGCGGCGGCGTACCGCGTCGCGGGCCGCGGCCAGCGTGGCGAGTGGGCCGTCGGTACCGGCCGCGTTGCGGCGTTCCAGCCGTCCGCTCCACCGGTCGTCGCCGTCGGTCGCCACGTAGATCCGGTCGACGGCGGTGGACGCGGCCTGCGCGGACCCGCCCGCCAGGAGGTGCCCAGCCGCCGGCAGCGTGCCGAGTACGCCAACCAGGCCCGCGTCGCGAAGCAGTTGGCGGCGTGTCCGTCGCGAAGTCGTCATGGTCGCACCTCCGAGTCCGGCTGAGGCGCTCGGTTGTCGGCCCGACGAGGCCAGCCAAGCGATCTTCGAAACATAGGGTTAACACGCCCGACTGTCAATACCGAGGCGTCTCGTCAGTATGTTGACACGGCCGGAGACGGCGAGCCGCCCGGGCGCGATGCCTGACGGGTCAGGGTGTGGCCAGGTCCGGATCCGAGACCAGGTCGGAGAGCTGGCGCAGGACCTCCAGCGCGCGGTCGACCCGCTGCTTGTTCGCCCGCGCCTTCAGCATCGAGATGCTGACCGCGTACGGCCCGGCACTCGGCGGCAGGCCGCGCACGGGCATGGCCACGCCGAAGATCCCCTCGGTCGTCTCCTCGTCGTTGATCCCGTAACCCCGTTCCCGGGTGGCCGCCAACTCGGCCATCACGTCACCGATCGAGGTACGCGTGTTGCGGGTCATCGGGGCCAACGGCGCCGCGGCGGCGAGCAGTTCCCGTACGTGTTTCGGATCCAACTCGGCCAGGATCGCCTTGCCCAGCGCGGTGCAGTACGCGGGCAGCCGCCGCCCGATCCAGGTACGCACCGGCACCGGCGTCGGCCCGTCGACCCGCGCCAGGTAGACCACGTCGAGCTGGTCCAGCACCGCCAGCTGGGCAGTCTCCTCCAACAGGGCACCGAGCGCGGCGCACCGGTCGCGGAACATCCGCCCGACGTCCAGCGCGTCGAGATAGGCCATGCCGAGCTCGGCCAGCCGCGGGCCGAGGACCAGCCCGCCGTCCAGGGACTGCAGGAAGCCGAGTTCGATCAGCGCCACGCAGATGTTCATCACCGAGGAGCGGGGCAGGTTGGCCCGGGCGGCCAGCTCGGCGATGGTCACGGCCTCGCCCTTGGCGCCGCCGACCATGTCCAGGATGGCGCCGGCGCGCAGGACGGCCGGGGCCGGAACCGCGCTCGACCACGCCGAGGATCGACGGACGGCCATGAGATCTCCACTCTTCGGTCACGATGGGACGAACGCCTACCAGCCTACAGACGTTTCGTCAGCTTGCTGACCCGAGCGTCGCCACCTAATGTCAGTGGGCGTGAGGTACCCCTCCCCCGGCCGCGTGCTCGTCACCGGCGCCGCGGGCCGCATCGGCAGGGCGGTCCTGGCGCTCCTGGCGGACCGCGGGATCATCGCCACCGCGCTCGTCCTGGACGATCCCGGTGACCTTGCGGCCGATCGGGTCGTCACCGGCGACGCCGGCGATCCGGACACCGTCCGCACGGCTCTGGCCGGCGTTGACGCCGTCATCCACCTCGCCGCGATACCGTCCCCGGCGGGGCACAGCCCCTACGCGGTGTTCGGCGGCAACGTGACGGCGACGTTCACCGTGCTGGAGGAGGCCGGCCGGACCGGCGTACGCGCAGCAGCCATCGCCAGCAGCTACTGCACCACGGGCCTGCCCTTCGCCCGGGCCGGCCTGCACCCGGCGTACGTCCCGCTCGACCTCGCGACACCGTCCCAGGTGGAGGATCCGTATGGCCTGTCCAAACAGGTCGACGAGCTGACCGCGGCGGCGATGGCCCGCCGGTACGGGATGGCCGTGACCGCCCTGCGCTACCCGTTCGTCGCCTCGGCGGAGCGGCTGGCCGCCCGCGCCGCCGAGATAGCCGCCGACCCTGCGCACGCCGCCCGCGAGCTGTGGATGTATCTGGACTCCCGGGACGCCGCCCGAGCCGCCCTGCTCGCGCTCGGCGCGACCGGCGCGCACACGGTCCACGTCGCCGCGCCGCGGACGCTGGCCCCCTACCCCACGCTCGACCTCATACGCCGTTACCACCCGGAGACCGAGATCAGGGCGCCGCTGCCCGGGCGTGCCGCACCCCTTGACCTGGCGCACGCCCGCAACCTGCTCGGCTTCACCGCCGAGCATGCGCTGGACGTCGTAGGAACGCCCGCTGACCCGGGTGCGATCAGTGAATCTCTTTCAACCTGAACCACGCGGCGCTCGCGCACCGCGTCTGACCTTGCGGTCCACCGCACCGCAGGGGAGGGTGAAGAGGTTCAGTAGGTCGCGCGCCCGCCGCTGATGTCGTACACGGCGCCGGTGGAGAAGCTGACCTTGTCGGATACGAGCCAGGCGATGAGTTCGGCGACCTCTTCGGGCCGGCCAAGCCGTCTCATCGGGATGAGGCTGGTGATGTGGGCGAGTGCCTCCGGCGCGGTGGTGGCGTTCATCGGTGTCTCGATCACGGCGGGGGCGATGGCGTTGGCGAGCACTCCGCTGGTGGCCAACTCCTTGCCCAACGACTTGGTCAGGGCGATGACGGCGGCCTTGGACGCCGAGTACGGCGACATGTTGGGGTTGCCGTCCTTGCCGGCCATGCTGGCGATGTTGACGATGCGGCCCCAACCCCGCTCCCGCATGCCAGGGACGAAGGCCTGACAGGTGTTGAAGGTACCGCGGACGTTGACCGCGAAGGTCCGCTCCCAGCCGTCCAGCGGGATCTCCCACAGGGGCGCGCTCGGGCCTACGATGCCGGCGGAGTTGACCAGGATGTCGACCGGCCCGACCTGCCTGGCGGCGGTGCGGACGGCGGCGGCGTCGGTGACGTCGACCCGTAGGTCGGCGCCTTCGGCGACGTCCAGCGTGACGACGGTGACGCCCTCCGCGGTCAGGCGGGCGGCAGCCGCTTCGCCGAGGCCACTCATGCCACCGGTGACCACAGCGGTACGGGAGGAACTCATCGAGGGTCCTTTCTCAATGGGATTCGCGAGACACCCGGTCACCGCTGGCGCCGGTGAGGAAGGTCAGGTCAGCGCCGGTGTCGGCCTGGCGGACGGTGTCGACGTAGAGCCGTTCCCAGCCGCGGCGAGGAGTGGCGAACGCGCGGACGGTGGCCGATGCCGGCTCACGGGCGGCCAGCACCTCGTCGGGCACGTCGACGTCGATGCGGCGTCCGGCGACGTCGAGGACGATGGTGTCGCCGGTGCGGACCTTGGCGAGTGGCCCGCCGGCGGCGGCTTCCGGGGCGACGTGTAGGACAACCGTGCCGTACGCGGTGCCGCTCATCCGGCCGTCGCAGATGCGTACCATGTCCCGGACGCCGTCGGCGAGCAGCTTCGCCGGCAGCGGCAGGTTGGCGACCTCGGGCATGCCGGGGTAGCCCTTTGGACCGCAGCCGCGCAGGATCAGCACCGAGTCCGCAGTGACGGCCAGGTCGGGGTCGTCGAGGCGGGCGTGCAGGTCTTCGACCGAGTCGAAGACGACCGCAGGGCCGCGGTGGTGCAGCAGGTGGCGCGAGGCGGCGGCGGGCTTGATGATGGCGCCGTCGGGGGCGAGATTGCCATACAGGACCGCGATCCCCGCGTCAGACCGCAGCGGTGCCGTGCGCGGGCGGATCACCTCGCGGTCATGGACGCGGGCGTCGCGGAGGTGGTCGACCAGCGGGCGGCCGGTGACGGTGATGGCGGTGGCGTCGAGCAAGTCGCGCACCTCGGCCAGGACGGCGTGGAGTCCGCCGGCGCGGTACAGGTCGTCCATCAGGTGGCGGCCGGCCGGCTGGAGGTCCACCAGCAAGGGGACCCCGGAGCCGGTGCGGTCGAAGTCGTCGAGGGTGAGGGCGACGCCGAGCCGGCCGGCGATAGCGAGCAGGTGGACCACGGCGTTGGTCGAGCCGCCCAGCGCGGCGAGCGCAACGATCGCGTTGAGGAACGCGGCGCGGCTCAGTACGGCGCTGGGTCGACGCTGGTGAGCCACCAACTCGACGGCGAGGACGCCGGTGGCGTGGGCGGCCTCCAGCAGACGGCTGTCCGGCGCCGGGATGCCAGCCGTCCCCGGCAGGGTCATGCCGAGCACCTCGGCGAGCAGGCCCATTGTCGAGGCCGTGCCCATCGTGTTGCAGTGTCCCCTGCTTCGGATCATCGCGGACTCGGACTTCAGGAACGCCTCCTGCGACAGGGTGCCGGCGCGGACCTCCTCACTGAGCCGCCACACGTCGGTGCCACAGCCGAGCGGGACGCCGCGGAAGTGCCCGGTGAGCATCGGCCCGCCGGGCACCACGACGGCGGGCAGGTCGACCGAGGCGGCAGCCATGAGCAGGGCCGGGATGGTCTTGTCGCAGCCGCCGAGCAGCACCACGCCGTCGATCGGGTTGGCCCGCAGCATCTCCTCGGTGGCCATCGCCGCCATGTTGCGCCACAGCATCGCGGTGGGCCGGACCTGTGTCTCCCCCAGCGAGACGACCGGCAGGTGCAGCGGGATGCCACCGGCCTCGTAGACACCGTTGGCGACGCTGTGGGCCACCTCGCCGAGGTGAGCGTTGCACGGCGTCAGGTCGGAGGCGGTGTTGGCGATGGCGATATGCGGACGGCCGGTGAACGCGGAGTCCGGCAGGCCGCGTCGCATCCACGCGCGGTGGATGTACGCGTTGCGGTCACTGCCGCCGTACCACTGCGCGCTGCGAAGCCCCACGCTGACAGTCCTCCAACTTTCCAACTATCGGAATGACTTTCGCTTTATCGAAAAGGAGCCTAGCATCCAGGGCATGACCGAGTCGCCGGACGGCAAGCTGGTCGGCGCCGACCGAGTCCTCGCCGTGCTCACCGAGCTGGCCCACCACCCCGCCGGCGTCGCGCTGGACGACATGGCGCGAACCATGGCCAGCCCGAAGCCCACCGTGCACCGCGCGCTCGCGGCCCTGCACCGGGCCGGGTTCGCGGCGCGGGACGGCTACGGCCGCTACGTGCTCGGCGACGAGTTCCTGCGGCTGGCGTTCGCGCACCACGAGGCGCGCCCCGACCACGTCCGGGTGCTGCCGATCCTCACCGCGCTATGCGAGCGGTACGGCGAGACAGTCCACTACGCCACGCTCGACGGCCGCCACGTGGTCTACCGCTCCAAACTGGACCCGTCGATCGGCGCGATCCGCCTCAGCTCGACGGTCGGCGGCCGCAACCCCGCCCACTGCACCGGCGTGGGCAAGGTGCTGCTCGCCGAGGCGCTCCACACCGAGCAGGCGGTACGCGACTGGGCCGGCGACCGACCCCTGGAGACACCCACCGGGCGATCCATCGCCACGGTCGAGGCCCTGCACGCCGAGCTGGTCCGGATCCGGCAGCAGGGCTACGCCGTCGACGACCAGGAGAACGAGCCGGGCATCACCTGCGTCGCCGTGCCGGCCTACCTCGGCTCGCCCACGGTGCCCAGCGGCGCGGTCAGCGTCAGCGCCCTCGCGTACCGCACGCCCCTGGACAAGCTCGTCGACGACGTGGCCGCCATCCGCGCCATCGTCGCCGGACAGGAGATCGGGTGACGTCGCGTTCGCCGGGCCCGAGCTCGACGTGCTCGTCATCACCACCGCCACCGAGGGCCACTCCCCCGTCGGCCTCACCCGGCATCCCCACTCCGGCCGCCTGTGCACCGCGCGTGCCGGGGTGCGCAAACTCCCCACGCCCTACCGGGCTCCTTGAGACACGGAGAAACTCATGCACCTGATGCGCGTCGGTGCGATCGGCGCCGAGAAGCCCGCCGTCCGCGTGGACGACACCCACTACGTCGACGTTTCCGACCTGGTCACCGACTTCGACGAGCGGTTCTTCGGCTCCGGCGGCATCGCCCGGATCGCTGGCCCGGTCGCCGAGCGGGTCGCCGCCGGCGTCGTGCAGCCGTTCGGCGGCCAGCGGATCGGAGCGCCGATCGCCCGTCCGCACCAGATTCTCTGTATCGGCCTCAACTACAGCGACCACGCTGCCGAGACCGGCCAAGCCGTGCCGGCCGAGCCGATCCTGTTCACCAAGAGCCCCAACACGCTGGTCGGCCCGTACGACGAGGTGTACATCCCGCGCGGCGCCACCAAGACCGACTGGGAGGTCGAGCTCGGCATCGTCGTCGGCGCCCGTACCTCCTATCTGGACGGTGTCGCGGACGCGGCGGCGGCCATCGCCGGCTACGTGCTGGTCAACGACGTCAGCGAGCGAGCGTTCCAGATGGAACGCGGCGGGCAGTGGAGCAAGGGCAAATCCGCGGAGACGTTCAACCCGGCCGGCCCCTGGCTGGCCACCCCGGACGAGATTCCGGACGTACGCGACCTGGGCATGTGGCTGGACGTCAACGGCGTACGGCGGCAGACGGGCTCGACCAAGACGATGATCTTCGACCCGTACGTCATCGTGCACCACCTGAGCCAGTTCATGGTCCTGGAACCCGGCGACCTCATCAACACCGGCACCCCGCCCGGCGTCGGGATGGGCCACACACCGCCGGTCTGGCTGCGACCGGGCGACGTCATGGAGCTGGGCATCGACCGTCTCGGCGTCGCCCGCCAACGCGTCGTGGCACCCCGGTGAGGGCCCCCGCGATGCGCGCGCTGGTCCTCACCGGACCGCACCGGGCCGAGGTACGGGACGTACCGCCTCCGGTCGCCGCCGCCGGGCAGGTGGTCGCCGACGTGGAGCGGGTCGGCATCTGCGGCACCGACGTCGAGCTGTTCACCGGCGAGATGAGCTACCTGCACACCGGCGCGTCCTCGTACCCGCTGCGCCCCGGCCACGAGTGGTCCGGTGTGGTCACCGCCGCCGGGCCCGGCGTCGACCCCGCCTGGGTCGGCCGCCGCGTCACCGGCGACACCATGATCGGCTGCGGGCACTGCCACCGCTGCCGTCACGGCCGCCACCACGTCTGCGCGCACCGCCAAGAGCTCGGCATCCGCGACGGCCTACCCGGCGCCCTCGCCGAACAGCTGGCCGTACCCACCACCGCCCTGCACCCCCTGCCCGGCACCGTGGACGCCACCCTCGGCGCCCTCGTCGAGCCGGGCGGCAACGCGCTGCGCAGCGTCCAGGCCGCCGGCCTCGACGCCGGCGAGCGGCTGCTCGTCCTCGGCACCGGCACGATCGGCCTGCTCGTCGCGATGTTCGCCCGCGCCCGCGGCATCGACGTACACCTCCTGGGCCGCGACGGCACCCAACTGGAGCTGGCCCGCACGCTCGGCTTCACCAACGCCTGGACCCGCGCCACGCTGCCGTCGCTGCCCTGGGACGCCGTCGTCGACGCCGCCAACGACCCCGAGCTGCCGGCCTTCGCGCTAGACCTCGTCGAGCCCGGCCGCACCGTCGTCTACATCGGACTCGCCGGCGGCCCCAGCGCCGTCGACACCCGCGGCCTGGTCTTCAAGGACGTCACCGCGGTCGGCATCCTCGGCGCCTCCGCCGGCCTGCCCGGCGCCATCGACGCGTACGCCAGCGGCACCGTCGACCCCCGCCCCCTGGTCGCGGCCACTGTCGGTCTCGCCGACGCCCCCGACATCCTGGCCGGACGACGCCCCGACGGCGCAGGCCCGAAAATCCACATCGACCCACGCCGGTTGACGACATGACAAACCCTCCCGCCCGCCGGCTGATAGCCGCGTTGCGAGCCGCCGCACCCGGCGCGGTCCGCACCCGGGTCACCGACCGGCTCGGCATGGCCCACGACGCCTCCCACTACCTGCTCACGCCGCAGGCGGTGCTGGTGCCCCGGGACGCCGCGCAGGTCGCGGCGCTCATGCGGGTCGGCGCCGCCCGGGGCGTACCGCTGACCTTCCGGTCGGGCGGCACAAGCCTCAGCGGGCAGGGCGTCACCGGACACCTGCTCGTCGACGTCCGCCGCCACTTCCGCGCCGTCGAGGTACTCGACGGCGGCGCCCGGGTACGCGTCCAGCCCGGCGCCGTCCTGCGGCAGGTCAACGCCCGGCTCGCCCCGTACGGCCGGCGGCTCGGGCCCGATCCGGCCAGCGAGTCGGCGTGCACGATCGGCGGCGTCATCGCCAACAACTCCAGCGGGATGACCTGCGGTATCCACGCGAACACGTACCAGACACTCGAGTCGATGGTGCTCGTGCTGCCCAGCGGCACCGTCGTCGACACCGCCGCCCCGGACGCGGACGCCCG
This sequence comes from Plantactinospora sp. ZYX-F-223, assembly GCF_039649625.1. NCBI lineage: Bacteria > Bacillati > Actinomycetota > Actinomycetes > Micromonosporales > Micromonosporaceae > Plantactinospora > Plantactinospora sp. ZYX-F-223. The sequence goes on from NZ_JBDJAV010000066.1 coordinate 25,437, forward strand.
GCTGCGCGCCACCGAGCCCGCCCTCGCGGCCGCGCTGGAACGGCTGCGCGATCGCGTACGCGGCAACCCCGACTCCGTACGGCGCGTCACGGCGCAGTTCTCGCTCAAGAACACCATGGGGTACGGGCTCAACAGCTTCCTCGACCACACCTCGCCCGTGCAGATCCTGGCCCACCTCGCCATCGGCAGCGAAGGGACGCTGGGTTTCGTGGCCGAGGCGGTGCTACGGACCGTGCCGGTGCACCCGGCCGCGGCCACCGGCCTGGTCGTCTTCGCTACGCTGCGCGAGGCCATGGCGGCGATGCCCGACCTCGTCGCGGCCGGCCCCGCCGCGGTGGAGCTGCTCGACAGCGAGTCGCTGCGCGTCGCACAGACCGACCCGCGAGCCGACGATGTGCTGCGCGGCCTCGCCGTCGAGCGGCACGCCGCGCTGCTCGTAGAGTGGCAACAGCCCGACGCGGAACGCCTCACCGAGGCCGAACACCACGCCCGGCGGGTCTTCGACCGGCTGCGCCTGGCGGTGCCAGCCCGGCTGAGCCGCGACGCCCGCGGCCGCGCCGCGCTCTGGCACATCCGCAAGGGCCTCTACGCCGCCGTCGCGGGAGCCCGCCCCACCGGCACCGTCGCCCTGCTGGAGGACGTCGCCGTACCCGTACCCGCGCTCGACGACCTCTGCGACGACCTCAACCGGCTGTTCGACCGGCACCGGTACGAGCGGAGCGTCATCTTCGGCCACGCCAAGGACGGCAACCTGCACTTCATGCTCAACGAGCACTTCGGCCCCGGCGACGACGTCCGCCGGTACGCCGACTTCACCGAGGATCTCGTCGACGCCGTCCTCGGCCGCGGCGGCACCCTGAAGGCCGAGCACGGCACCGGCCGGGTGATGGCGCCGTTCGTCCGCCGCCAGTACGGCGACGAGCTCTTCGACGTCATGCTCGAGGTCAAACGACACTGCGACCCCACCGGCACGCTCAACCCCGGCGTGCTGCTCACCGACGACCCGCAGGCGCACCTGCGCCATCTCAAACCCGTCGTCACCGTCGAGCCCGAGGTCGACCGGTGCGTCGAGTGCGGCTACTGCGAGCCGGTCTGCCCCAGCCGCGACCTCACCACCACGCCACGGCAACGGATCGTCCTGCGCCGCGAGCTGGCCGCCGCCGAAGCGGCCGGCGACACCGCGATCGCCCGGCAGCTGGAACGGGAGTACCAGTACGACGCCGTGGACACCTGCGCCGTCGACGGCATGTGCGCCACCGCCTGCCCGGTGCTCATCAACACCGGCGACCTCACCAAGCGGCTGCGAACCGTACACAACGGCCGCGCGACCCAGCGCGCCTGGCGTACCGCCGCGAAGCACTGGGACGCCGCCACGCGCGCCATGAACGCCGCCCTCGACCTGGCCGCGACCGCTCCCCCGGCGATCGTGGAGGGCATCACCCAGGCGGCCCGCGTGACCGGCCTGCCGGTCTGGACCCGCGACCTGCCCCGCGGCGGAAGCCGCCGCCGCGCGGCGGCCGAGCCGGACGCCGACGCCGTCTACCTTCCCTCGTGCCTCAACACCATGTTCGGCCCGGCCCAGGATGGTCCCGGCGTCATGGCCGCGCTGCGCACGCTGACCGCCCGCGCCGGCCTCCGCCTGCGCATTCCCGACGGCGTCGGCGACCTGTGTTGCGGCACGCCGTGGTCCTCGAAGGGCCTGCCCGACGGGTACGAGGTGATGCGCCACCGGGTACGCGACGTCCTCACCAGAGCAACCGACGGCGGCCGGCTGCCGATCATCAGCGACGCGGCCTCCTGCACCGAGGGCCTGCACCAGCTACTCGCCGCCGAGCCCGGCCTCCAGGTCGTCGACGCCGTCACCTTCGCTGCCGAACACATCCTGCCGCGGCTACCCATCGGCCGCCGGCTGCCATCCCTCGCGCTGCACCCGACCTGTTCCTCCGTGCGAATGGGTCTGGACACCGCGATCGCCCGCATCGCCGAAGCCGTCGCCGAACACGTCGCCGTCCCCGGCAGCTGGCAGTGCTGCGCCTTCGCCGGCGACCGCGGCCTCCTACACCCGGAGCTCACTGCCTCAGCGACCCGAGCCGAGTCCGACGCCATCGCCGCGGGCGACTACACCTCCCACGCCTCGGTCAACCGCACCTGCGAGATCGGAATGACCCGCGCCACCGGCCGCACCTATCACCACCTGCTAGAAGTGCTCGACCAGGTCACCGCATAGGGACACCACCGTCCGACGACATCTGGCCGCTGCTTCGCGCGCGACACCCCCTCAGCATTCACCACCGCCATCCCGGGCGGGGGGGGTATACGCACAGAGCGCGGCCGACCCGAGGACCGATGGTGCCGCTCTCTGATCCGGCCACTGTGGATCGGACGCTCTAGTCCTGATTGGACGGTCATTTCGCTCTCGCGGCCGCCGGCCCGGGCGTTGAGCGGACGGGCTCGCAGCCGGGGATGCGTGCCGCTGGTGGGGCACGGATGGCCTGGTGTCGACCTGAAGGTCGGCGCCGGCGGTCGCCGGTGGACTGGGCTGGGCGAAGGTCGCGGGCGACTGCGGTACTGCGAGTCTGATGTCGAGGTGAGAGGGCGAGGTTCGGCCGAGGCGAGCGACCATCCCCCTTCCCCGTCCGGCCGATATCGATTCCGTACAGGCGTGGACATCCGGGCGGGGCGAGGGAGCAGGGCCCCGGCAAGGTCGTGAGGGTATCCGGCTTGATCCGTTTGGTGGAGACGCGCCCTTGTCGGTGGTAGCAGGACGCGCATGACCGGTTTAGATGAGCGTCGAGGTTCTCCACGCCTTGTTGATCGTCCGAAGTGAGTCATGCCCGCACTGCCATCATCGCTGATCTCGTCTGTGTCCAGCGCACCGGCTGTCACCGGGCCCGAAGCCGCTGCCGGGCTGCCCGCAGCGCTGACGGATCGGCCAGATCCCCGCGCACCCGCCGGGCGTCCGGCACCAGCCGACGGTCGTGGTGACCGCGGGCAGTCTGCGCCGAGGTAGCCGGCTACCGTTCGTACACCGCGATCGCCGAGTGGATCGCCGACGTCCCGGCCACGACCGTGCTCGCACTGGGCATCGCCCCGGACCGGCGCCCGTCGGAGGCGATGATCCGCAGACTGCTGCAGGCCCTGGACCCGGACCTGCTCACCGCAGCAACCAGTGCCTGGCTGGCCTCACCTGCCGCGGCTACCACCCCGGCCTCGCATCGGGACGATTGCGGTCGACGGCAAGACGCTACGCGGCTCCCGCACCACCGACACCCCGGCCCGGCATGTGATGGCCGCCTGCGACCAGGCCACCGGCCTGGTATTGGCCAGCACGGACGTCGAGGGCAAGACGAACGAGATCACCCGGTTCCAGCCGCTGCTCGACCAGATCGGCGACCTACGCGGCACCGTCGTGACCGTCGACGCACCTACTCGGCATCATCTGACGCGCCGAGGCGGCCTGCTCTACCCTCGGCCAGGTGACAACCACAGCCGCCACGCCCAAGCCGTGGTACGCCACCTTGCTGAGTCCGTTCCCCATCGCGTTGCTGGGCACCGCCGTGGTCGCGCTGATGCTGTTGCTACCGATTCGCGTACCTGCGCCTGGCGACCATGAGGCCAGGTCCTGCGGCAACGCGTTCGCCCTCGATATCGGGCGGCCACAGGACTACGCCGACGACTACTGGCCGCGTACGTATGAACGCTGTACCAGCCAGCGCCTCACCCGCCTCGCCCAGTCGATCGGCGTACTCGCGGCGACCCTCCTGGCCACAACCCTGTCAGCGGCGGCACGACGGCGGCCGGACGACTCGTAGATCGCGGAGCACGTCCCGAGACCCGACTCGCATTCATGGCGAGCGAGGCCGGGGCATCGGTTGCCGCCCCCACCGCCGGCTCCTCCACACCGGACATCATCACGACTTTGCCGACGCCCTGGGGTGAGCCCCGTCAGGGCGCACCCAGCCCGGTCCGCCATCGCAATAATCGCCGCATTTACCCGCGACAGCCCGATCAGTGTGGCGTTCACGGTGCCACGCCAAACCGGTGGTCGGGCGCAACCGATGTTGCCCGACGGGCGCCCGAGGACGGGCAGCGGTTGGTCATGCTCGTCTCCGCTAGGCGATGCCGTGCACTCGGGCTTCGCTGACCAGGTGCGCGGCGATGGCGCGCATCGTGAGGGCCAGCTACAGAGCGTGATGACTCTGGTCAGGACTGGAGCGCACGGTCGGCGGCATGTGAATGCACTTGATCATGACGCCTGTCGATTACGGCGATTCTGCAGGCCTGGCCTTCTGTGGGTAGATCGTCTCGTGACGGGCCAGCATGGCGACGAACTCCCCGATCTTCCGCTCGCGGGTCTGGGCCCGTTTGACGGCGTTGACGCGGTGGATGAGGGCGAACCGGTTGGTTTTGGTGAGTACGTCGAACATGGCCTGGGCGGCGGGGTCGGCGGCGATGGCGGCGAGGAGGTCGGCCGGTACCTCGGCTTCCGAGGGCGGGGCGTAGGCGGCCGCCCACCGCCCGTCCGCTTGCGCGGCTTCCACCGCGGCGCGGCCCGGGGGCAGCATTCGCCCCTGCGCCTCCAGCCGGGCCACGTGGGCGACGTTGCGTTGTGACCAGGAACTGCGGGGCCGGCGAGGGGTGTACCGGATCCAGGAGGTTTCGTGATCCCGTTTACGGGCCTGCCCGTCGATCCACCCGAAGCACAGGGCCTCGTCGACCGCCTGCTGCCAGGTCAGCCTCGTGACTGTGCCGCCCTTCCTGGTCAGGGCGAGCCAGACGCCGGGCGACGTGGCATGGTTGGCCGACAACCACGCGCGCAGCGCGTCGGCGTCCGCGACGATCAACTCATCCAGCTCGGCGCTTGCCATGACGGCAGGGTAACCGCTGCGCCGTCGCCGCAGCATCTGCCTGTTGGCCAGATCGGCACGCCGGGCTGCCGGCACGCCGGTCGCTCGGCGGACCGTCGGGGGGAAGGACCTCGACTCCCGGGACGGCTGACCTCGGTGCCCCGGTCCCCGGCAGACACCTCCAGCTGCACGATCGCCCGGGCTGCGCCGAGTTCGCCGCCACCGGTCCGACCGGCCGGTACCCGGTCGGGTTGCCAGGGTCGATCGTCACGACACCCCGGTCGGCCAGCGCGGACGCCGTCTCCGGCAGCCGATCCGCCGACGGATCCGCCGGGTCGAACCCGGGTGGTGGTCGCAGTCCGCTCGCGGCCACGAGCAGGGCCCATTCCGGGGCGGACAGCAGCAGCCGGTGTGCCGGCAGCACGGTGTGTGCGGTGGCCATCTAGAGTCCCTTGCCCCGCATGAACTCGCCGACCTCGAGCCACTTCCGGTCCCCCGAGGCGGGCAGGTTTCCGGGCTGGAACGGCCAGCCGGCCCACGGCGCCTCGACGGCGGCCTTCAGCAAAGGTCCGCCCGCCAGCGGCGCGTAGTCCCGCAGCCGCTGGGCTGCGGTCTCGAACCAGCCGGTGACCTCGTCCTCGATCCGGGCGATCAGCGCCAGCAGCTCCCGGACCTCCTGGGCGTGGGCGACCACGGTGTCGGCGACCCGGTCGAGGTCGTCCGCGACCCGGTCCGCCCGGGCCCGATCCCACGCGACCCGGTCCCGGTAGGACTGCGCAGACACCGACACCCACCGCGCCGCGTGACCACGGCGTTCGTGATCGGCCGCCTGTTCCCGCACCTCGCCGGCCCGGGTGCGTAGGCGTCCGGCCAGCCGGTCGAGTTCGTCCGGATCCCCGTACAGTCCCAACACCCCGCCGTCCCCCTCAGCATCCACGCCGCCATCCCCGGCGGACCCGCTGCACTCGCAGCGCGCATGAGCCATCGCTGTCCGTCGAAGTAGCAGGCTCAGCGTGCCCCACCGGGTTCGCCGTCCGCATCCCCGATCCCCAGGTTGAGGCATCGATGGCAGCGGTAGACAGGGCTGGCGGCCCGGTGTTCGGATTCCACGCGACGGGAAGCGAGAAAGTTCGTCCGCGCCGCGCTGATCGTCGTGTACGGGGTGCCGTTTCTGCTTGCCGACAGCCGGTGTTTCGGCGGCTCTGACCTGCGCGTTCAATCTGTTGAGGATCTTTTTCAGCCTGTCGGCGTCGGGCGGGGCGGCCGAGTCGGTGTGGAGTGTGGTTTCCCATCCGAGGTCCGGATTTGTAATCCCCTAGTGTCAGCGCTCGTCGGCGGACGTGGCCCACACGCCCATGCCGAAGCCCAGCTCCACCGCCCCCGGTGACCGGCCGCAGCCGGTACCGGTCGGGCTGTTCCTTTCCGGTACCCGCGTCCCACGCACCCCCCGGCGGGGGTGTGCCGGACTGGCACGGGCTATCTCCGAACCACCTCGCCTACCTCATCCGCCGCTACACCCACGTCGGCGGTGTGGTGCTCGACCTCGACACGCACCCTGCGGCCCTCGCCGCGACCGCCTACCTGCGCCGGGTACCGGCCCGACTGCTCACCGGTCGCCACGGCCCGCGCGTGCGGCTACTAACCTCCTCCCCTGAACGCCGGACACGCCGCGCCGCCTCTCGGTCCGGCACGGGCGTTGACCTGATCCTGGCGAGGCTGCCCAAAGGGGCACAGCTCCTCACCCGACACGGCGCAGCCACGGCGATGACCGCCTGGCGGCCTCTGCTGCGCCCCGGCGGGTTCCTGCTCGTCGGGCTCACCACCGCGCCGCCTCAGCCGGGCGGATTCAGCCACCGCGCGACGGTCATCGCCGCCGCATGCGCCGCAGCAGGGGTCCGGCAGTCGATGAGCGCGGTCGGTAGCTCCGCCGACAACGCCGCCGCCGAGTCGTTCAACGCCACGTTCAAACGCGAAACCCGGCAGGGCCGCCGCGCCTTCACCGACGAACGGGAAGCCCGGCTGACCTCGTTCCGGTGGCTGCACCGCTACAACACGCTCCGACGCCACTCCCGGCTCGGACACCCGTTCCCGAACGCCTACGAACAGTTCCGAGTAACGCCGGTTACGCTGGCCCGAGCCGCATAAACCCCGCGTCCAGGATCAGGGGTTGAGGCCCATCTCGAGTTGTGCCGGTGTTGACAATGAACCATTTTCAACCTCCCCTTGCGGTCCGGCGGACCGCAAGGTCGGACGCGGTGCGTGAGCGCCGCGCGGTCCAGGTTGAAAAAGGTCCAATGGTGTGACGCCGTTACTTCAGGCACTGTTCACGGTCGTCGCCGGACCTATGGTGTAGGTCGAGCCCCTTCGCAGGGTGACCGCGGGCGTTCAGCTCCAATCGGGCGGCGCTTGAGCGTAGGCGGGTGGTAGGTGAGGCCAGCTCAGCGGGCTGCCGTCGAGTTGACCTGGTGGGCTGATCGTGCTCCACCCGTTTCCGAGTGCTGTTCGGTAGGTGTCGGCTTGGCGCTTCGGGTCATCGCCCGCGCTCTGCCTGACTGGCCTGCTGCCTTGGTCGAGCAGCCATCGTGCCGTCCTGGCGAGGGATACAGAGACGTGGGTGGCGTCGCCGGTGCGGGCGCGTCGACCGAGTGCGGCCAGTGCACCAGCAGCGATAAGGTAGCCGGTAGCGTGGTCGAGCAGCTGGCAGGGCAGCGCGCCGGGTTGGATGCCATCCGTGCTTGTAGCCCAGCCGATGCCGGTGGCGATTTGCACCAGGCTGTCGAAACCGCGCCGTGTGCCCCAGGTTCCGCCCGTTTCCCATGCCGAAAGCGTGACGACGATGGTGCCGGGGTGCTGGTCCGCAACTTGGTCAGGGTCCAGACCGAGACGGCGCAGCGCTCCGGGCCGGTAGCCGGTCACGAGAACGTCGGCTTGGTCGAGAAGGCGATGCAGAGCTTGACGGCCGTCCGCCGTGCTGGCATCCAGGTTTGCGCTTGCCTTACCGATCACTCCGTCGACAGCATGCAGCGCCAACTCCGGGCGATGCGGATCGTCGACTCGTAGCACGTCGGCACCGAGCGCGCCCAGCATCCGCGTACCAACGGGGCCGGCGATGACTCGTGTCAAATCGAGTACCTTCACCCCCGACGCCGGAAGCTGGCCCGGTTCGGCTAGCGGCAGCGAGCCACGGCTGAGCGGCACCATGTTCACGAGCGGAGACGTCCCCGCCGTGCTCTGTTGGCTGTCTGCTTGCCACTGGGCCTGCGTACGAGCCGCAACGGCCAGCCCTCCCGCGGCGTATACAACACGCTCAACCTCCAACGCCGGGCGCGCGGCAATGACGTCAGCCAACTGCGCCTGAACCTCGGCGTCTCGACCGTCGTTCACACCGAGGGCCGCCAGCAGAGCCGTCCGATGCCACGGGTAGTTCGCATGGGTGCGCACCCAACCATCCGCAGCCCGCCACAATCGGGACAGTGGAGCGAAGCCGTCGATCCCCCGCCCGTCTGCGTCGCGAAGCCAGACCTCGCTGCGCATCGCCGCCGCCACATGCTGCGTGTCGAGCGCGATGTCAGGCCGCCGACCGGTGCGCGCAGAAGCCAGCTCAGCGGCAGCCGTGAGACAGGCGGCCACGGACACGATTGCGCACTCGGCAACGGCGAGCGGTGACGCCAGCACCGCAGGCTGTCGATCTCCGGCCAGCCGGGGACCGGCGATATTCATCAGCCCCAGGTCTGCCAGTACGCCGTCCAACAGAGTCACCATGCCCACATCGTTCCCGACTCCCGGTGACCCGGATTGACCCACTGGGGGTGCCGTTGCTCACCCACCGGGCGGGGTCAGGAGGAACGCCCTTCCATCGTCGTCGGCAGCGTCGCGACGATCGTCCTGATCTCGGCAGTTCCGGACGTCGACCGACACCGGAGGCCGCCACGGAACGTGACGGCTCCCGGTCGAGTACCGCGCACGGCCGGCGGCATGAGCGCACACCTGATCAAGTTGTTAGGCGGAGGTGACGCTCGCAGTTTGCCGCAGAGCAGGTGCTCACTCTGGCTAATCCGGTGGATGCCGTTGGTCGAGGGTCACTCAGAGGACGTCTGATTCACGTACTTCGTCGGCTATGTGGTTTAGCCGTATCGCCAGGTTGGGGTGGTTTCGGGCGCTCGCGATCGCTCACGTCGGAATGCTCCGCTACGACGAGGCGTACCACCACCTCACCCTTGCCCTGGAGCTCTTCACCAAGCTGGTCACAGTGGCGACGCCGGCATCAAGTCCGAGCCCGACGATGCCACTACACACGCCGCCTCAACCTCGAACTTCAGCTCTGATCACGAAGGGCGGCTGTCGTA
>NZ_JBDJAV010000067.1:0-34587 GCF_039649625.1 Plantactinospora sp. ZYX-F-223
AACCGTCAGCCGCTACCACTGGCAACCCTCACCACCACGATCGCTGCCACCGTCCCGGCGCCGAGTCGGCGACGCAGGCCCGAGACGTACGTGTGCAGCTGACCGCGTACCGTGGCCGGCCACGTCTCGCCCCAGGTGAGGTCGATCAGCCGCTCCTCCGGCACCACCCGGCCCGCCTGCAGCAGCAGCGCGGCCAGGATCGTACGCGGCTTGGGACCGCCCAACGGCAGCGGCACACCGCCCTCGTGGACCGCGACCGGCCCCAACAGGCGGTAACGCCGTCCCTCGCTCCGGTCGGTGTCCACCGCGCCACCACCGATCAAGTCTGGCCCACCACCCCGGTCCGTTCCCGAGCTCCGAGCATCGGCGGCGTCCGGCGCCGGCACCACCGCTCATCGGCATCGCCGTCGCACTTTACGACGTCGACGTGGTCCTCCTCCGGCCCCACCAGGTCGACGCCCACGGCTGGCGGTTAAGTTGCTCCCGGTTCGACATGTGATCTGCTACAAAGACCAGGTCAGCCGAAGGCGCCGGCTCCCGGACGCACGCTAGCTTTGCGCAGTGCGTGGGTATCGGGTCTGCGTCCTCGGACGGGTCGAGTTGAGCGTCGACGGGACGGACGTGACGCTCGCCCCGCTGCAACGGGCACTCGTCGGGAGCCTGGCAGCCCACCATGGACGCGTCGTCTCCGTCGACCGCCTGATCGACGGTCTCTGGCCGGATCACCCGCCCGCCGGGGCACGCAACCGGGTCCAGGCGGTCGTCGCCTCGGTCCGGCGCGGTGCGACACCCGAGCTGATCCTCACCAGGTCTCCCGGCTACCAGTTGAACGCCGCCGTGGTCGTGGACGCGGCGGAGTTCGCCGCCGACGTGCAGGCCGCCGCGGCCGCCACCGATGCCCGGCGAGCCGTGGAGCTGCTCGACCGGGCGTTGGCCCGCTGGCGTGACGACGCGTACGTCGACGTCGGCGCGAAGCTGGTCGAGGTCGATCGGGACCGGCTGCACGAGCTTCGCGAACACGCGAACGAACTCCGCGTCGAGGTCTTGCTCTCGCTCGGTCTGCACCAGGAGCTCGTACCGGAGCTGACCACGCTGGTCCGTGACCGGCCGCTGCGCGAGCGGCTGCGTGGCCAGCTGATGACGGCCCTGCACCGCAGCGGCCGGCAGGCCGAGGCGCTCGCGGTGTACCGGGACGCCGCCCGGATGCTCGCGGAGGAGCACGGCATCGACCCGGGACCGGAGCTGCGGCGGCTGCACCGGGAGATCCTCGTCAGCGAGCAGGAGACGTCGCCCCGGGCGTGGGTACGGCCCAACCAGCTCCCCGGCCTCGCCGGTGACTTCGTCGGCCGGGACAAGGAGCTCGGCCTGCTGCTGTCGCTGCTGGGGCGCACCCCGTCCGCCGCCGGGGCCGCCCAGGTCATCGTCGTGACCGGGCTCTCGGGTACGGGCAAGACCACGCTGGCACTACGCGCGGCGCACGAGAGCCGCCACCGCTTTCCCGCCGGGTGCCTCTACGCGGACCTGCGTGGCAACACCGCCGACCCGGCCCGGCCCGGTGCGGTGCTCGGCGCCTTCCTGCGCGCCCTCGGCGTGGCCGGGGAGTCCATCCCGGCCGAGGCCGAGGAACGCGCGGCGCTCTACCGGTCCGTGCTCACCGACCAGCCCATGTTGGTGATGTTGGACAGCGCCGCGGACGCGACGCAGGTACGCCCGCTGCTGCCACCCGCCCGGAGCAGCGCTCTCGTCACCAGCACGGCGACGCTCCCCGAGCTGCCGGGCACCGAGGTCGTCCCGGTCGACGTCCTGCCGCTCGACGACGGGCTGGACCTGCTGGCCAGTGTCGCCGGAGCCGAGCGGATCAACCGGGAGGCCACGGCGGCCGCCGAGGTGGTCGAGCTGTGCGGGCGGCTGCCGCTGGCGTTGCGCATCGCCGGCGTGCGACTGGCCGAGCGGGAGGCGATGACCGTCGCACGGCTGCGCGACCGGCTGCGCGACGAGCGGCGCCGCCTCGACGAGCTGTCGCTCGGCGACCTCGACGTACGCAGCAGCTTCAGCGTCGGGTTCGAGCGGTTGCCGGCGCCGTCCGCGCACCTGCTCACCGTGCTGGGCCGTACCTCGCTGCCCAGCTTCGGGATGTGGGACGAGGCCACCGAGCGGCTGTTGGAGCAGCTGTGCCATGCCCACCTGCTAACTCCCGATCCCGACGGCAGGGTCCGGATGCACGACCTGATCCGGCTGCACGCCCGGGAACGCTCCACCGTCACCACCGGGCAGCTGCTCGACTGGTACGGACGGCTGCACGCGTACGCCGAACGCGCCGACGCGTCGCTGCCCTGCAAAGTCCTGCCGGTCGCGGACGTGACGTCCACGATCGACGCCTGGGAGGCCGTCGACTGGTTCGAGGCGGAGCGGGAGAACCTGGTCGCGGCGGTGCACGACCTGCTGGGGTTGGACGCGGTCGACCTGGCCGGGCGGTTGGCCCGCACGATGGGCAACTTCGCGATCATGCGCATCCATCACCTGCCCGAGTTCGCCGACTGCCTGCGAGGCGTGCTCGAGCGGGAAGCCGACCTGCCCCTGCCGACCCTGACCTCGCTGCGGCTGTGCCTCGGCACGGCCTACCGGATGGTGAACCGGCACGCCGAGGCCGTGCCGCTGCTGCGCGCGGCCCACCGGGACAGCCCCGCGTCGATGGTGGCCCACCGGCTCGCCGCGCTGCACGGCTACTCACTGTGCTGTCGTACGCTCGGCCGGGTACGGGAGGCGGACGCCGCGCTGCTGCTGATGGTGCGGTCGTGCGCCACGCATTGGCCGGTCGGCCCGGTGGGCGGGCACGTGCTGCTGACCCTCGGTGAGCAGCACGGGCAGTACCAGCTCACCTCACCGTTCGCCCACGCCGCCTTCACCGCGGCCCTGCGGCACTTCGAGGACGGTGGCGACCTGTGGGGCGAGGCGCTAGCGCGGGAGGGCCTCGGGCTGCTGCACCGGCACGCCGAGCAGTGGCCGCAGGCCCTGGAGCACCTGGGGCGGGCGGTGACCGCCGCTCGGCGGCTCGGTGACCGGCTGAGCGTGACCACCGGCGAGCAGGCGCTGGCCGCCACGCACCTCGCCGCCGGGGACATCGGCTCGGCGCGCCGACTGCTGGCCCGCACGGTGCCGGCGTTCCGGGAGATGCGCTACGAGTGGGGCGAGGCGATCTCCCGCCGACTGCTCGGCAAGGCACACCTCGAGGAGGGCGACGCGGGTCGGGCCGTGGTCGAGCTGGAAGGCTCGGTAGCGATGCTGCGCGGCATCGGGCAGCCGTTCCCGCTCGCGAACTCACTGAGCCTGCTGGCGCGGGCTCAGGCCGCTCTGCGAAGGCACGACCGGGCCGTCGCCCTCGGCGAGGAGGCGCTGCGCATCTTCGAGCACTTCCACGCCGCGCAGGTCGATGAGCTGCAGGAACGACTCGCGCGCTGGCGGAGCGCAGCGCACGCGCAGTAGAAGCGCAGGGCGCGCGCAGCGGCGACTCGCAGAGTGGTCGGCAACCACCCACAAAGGAGGTCTGCCATGACCAGGATCATCACCCGCGTCGGCGACGCCGTCCTCGGCAAGGTGCTCGGCCGCGAGGAGGCCGGTGCCTGCGTGCCCGAGCACGGCCAGGCCTGTTCGTGCGTCGCGTCCAACGGCTACTGCTCGGGCGGCAGCTACTTCCGCTACTACCGGCAGGGCTACTACAACTGCAACGGCGCGTGCGTGACCAGCACGTCGCGGTCGGTCTGCTACGTCAAGAAGGTCGGCACCTGCTGACCTGGGGTTCCCGTCGGGGGCCGCGCCGTCCAGCGCGGCCCCCATCCCTGACTCGCCGAGGAGTTCCCATGCCGGCTTTCGCCTACGCCGCCCTCGCTGTCATCGGCGCGGTCGCCGCGCTCAACCTCGTCCTTACCCTGGCCCTCGCCCGACGGCTGCGCGAGGTGCGGGCCGGACACGCCCACGACGGAGAGCCCGTCCCCGAGGTGCTGCCCGCCCCGGGCCTGGACGTCAGCGGCTTCCCGCACGCCGACCTGGCCGCCGGCCGGCGAACGGTGGTCATGCTGACCCCGACCTGCCCACCGTGCCAGACCCTCCTGGACACCCTCACCGCCGACGCCGAGCGCTACCGCCACGACACCCTGGTTGTCATGATCGGCACCCCGGCCGAGACGGCGTCGATGGTCCCGCGCCTGACCGGCTTCGACACCACGACGCTCTCCGAGGAACTCGCCGAGAAGGAGCTGCGGGTCAAGGGGTTCCCCGCGGTGCTGTCGGTCGTCGACGGCGTCGTCGTCGACGCCAGCCACCAGCTTCCGGTCCTGGTCTGACCGTGACCACGCTGCGAGCCGCGGTACGGCTGGGCTGCGCCGACCCGAAGGCGCTCACCGCCATGGTCGCCCTGGTCGTCGTCGGCGCGGCCCCGCCGATCGGCGTCGCCTGGTTCACCAAGCTGTTGTTCGACGAGGTGAGCAGGGGCCGCTCGGCCAGCCCGTCGACCGCGACGTGGTACGCGGTGGCGATCGCCGCTCTGGTGGCCCTGGCGGCGATCGCGAACCGGCTGTCCGGCTACTTCACCACGGCGTTGCAGCACGCCATCACGATCGCCGCCGACGTGCGGCTGTACCGGAAACTGAACGGGTTCCTGGGCCTGGCCCCGTTCGAGCGGCCCGCACTGCGCGACCGGCTGGCACTGGCCCAGCAGGCCGCCGACCAGGCGCCGTACGCGGTCGTCATGTTCACGGTCAACGTCGCCCAGAGCGTCGTCACCATCGGCGGGTTCGCGGTGATCCTGGCATCCCTCTGGCCGCCGGCCGGCCTGCTCCTGCTCGCCGTGGCCGTACCCGAGTTCCTCATCCAGTTGCGGCTGTCCCGGCACACCGCGCGGGCCGTGGAGGACAGCGCCGGCCTGTTCCGGGCCCGGTTCCTGTTCCAGACCGTGCTGACCGACCTGCGCGCCGCCCGCGAGGTGCGCCTCTACCATCTCGGCCGGTTCTTCCACGACCGGCTCACCGGTGCCCTGCGGGCGGCCAACAAGCTCGAACTGACCGCCGCGCGGCACGTCACGACGGTGCAGGCCTGCTGGGCCCTGGCCGGCGCCGCCGTGACCCTCGCCGCCACGGTGATCGCGGTGAACGCCGCGATTCGCGGCCGGTTCACCATCGGCGACCTGACCCTCCTGCTGGCCGCGTTCGCCGCGGCGCAGGGCGGCCTGGCCGGCGTCGCCGGCCAACTCGGCGAGGTCGGCGCGGCCATGCGGCTGTTCCGGCACTACGTCGCCGTTCTCGACAGTCCCGTCGACCTGGCCGACGGGTCCCGGCCGGCACCGCCGCTGCGCACCGGGATCAGGTTCGAGGACGTCTGGTTCCGCTACGACGAGGACGGCCCCTGGATCCTGCGGGGCGTCGACCTCACCATCACCGCCGGCGAGGCCGTCGGGCTCGTCGGTCTCAACGGCGCCGGCAAGAGCACCCTCGTCAAGCTGCTCTGCCGCTTCTACGACCCGGTCCGCGGTCGGATCACCTGGGACGGGATCGACCTGCGTGAGCTGCGGATCGAGACGCTGCGGCGGCGGATGGGCGCGGTGTTCCAGGACTTCATGTGCTACGACCTCACCGCGGCGGAGAACATCGGCGTCGGGCGGCTGCCGCACACCTCCGGGGAGGTCGAGAACGCCGCCGTCCGCGCCGAGATCGACGACCGCCTCCGCGCGCTCCCCCACGGGTACGCCACGTTGCTCAGTCGTACCTTCGCGGAGCAGGACGGCGAGCCCGGGGTGACGCTCTCCGGCGGACAGTGGCAGCGGGTCGCGCTCGCCCGGTCCCTGATGCGCGCCGACGCCGACCTGCTCATCCTGGACGAGCCCAGCTCCGGCCTCGACGCCGACGCCGAGACCCGGGTGCACGCGTCGCTGACCCGCATCCGTCACGGCCGTACCGGACTGCTGATCTCCCACCGGCTCAGCACCCTGCGCGACGCGCGGCGCATCGTCGTGCTGGACGCCGGAGTCGTCAGCGAATCGGGTACGCACGACGAGCTGATGGCGGCCGACGGCGAGTACGCCCGGTTGTTCCGGCTCCAGGCCGACGGCTACCAGCTGGCGGCGACATGACCGGCTGGCTGCGCCGCCGCTGGCGCCTGGTGGTCGTGCGCGGGCACAGCATGGCGCCGACGCTGCGCGACGGCGACCGGGTCATCGTCCGGGTCGGGCGGACGCCGGCCGCCGGTGACCTCGTCGTCTTCCGGGCCCATGACGTCGTACCGGAGACGGACGTGACGTGGATGGTGAAACGGGTACACCGGGTCGAACCTGACGGTGCCGTGACCGTACGCGGCGACAACTCGCACAGCCAGGACTCGCGGCACTTCGGCGCGGTGCCTCCCGAGGCGGTCCTCGGCGTGGCCAGAGGGAGGCGATGACACATGTACGTGGAGATCGGGTGCCGGGTGCTGCTCGGCGTGGTCCTGCTGGCGGCGGCGGTCGGCAAGGTCTCCGGCCGGGCCGCCTTCCGCGAGTTCGCCCGGTCGGTGCGCGACCTGGGCTACCGGCCAGCCGGCCCACTCGCCGCGGCCGTGGTCGCCACGGAGTTCACCGCCGTCGTCCTGTTGGCGGTGTTCCCCCTGGCCGGCTTCCTCTGCTCGGCCGTTCTGCTGCTCGCCTTCGCCGTCGCCATCGCCACGAACCTGCACCAGGCTGGCGCCACCTGTCGTTGCTTCGGCCGCACCGCGGAACCGCTGGGCCGGCACCATGTGTGGCGCAACGCTTTCCTCATCGGCTGCGCCGTCGTCGGTGCGCTCGCACCGTCCGGCCCGGTACGCCCGGCCGAAGCTGTGGTGGCCGTCGCCGCCGCGCTGATCGCCGCCGCGCTGATCGTCATGCTGGACGAGGTGCGCTACCTGTTCGGCGCGTCCCGCCGGGCATGACGCGGACGGTTCGACGACCGTCGGCTTCAGACCCGAACCCGTGAGTAGTTGTTTCGGTTTCGCTGTCGAGTAGGTCTCGATCGATGTGGGTCGTTGCTTGTCGTGGGTAGGTACGCGGCGGGCCCGGTGTTCGCGCCGGGTTCGCGGTGCCTCCGTGTCGGTTCGGGCCGTGGGTTCGGCGGTGGTCAGGCCGCGTTTCATCCACCGCCAGACGCCCTCGGCCGGGTTGAGGTCTGGGGCGTAGGACGGCAGGCGGATCACGGTCAGCCAGGGCCGGGCGGCGAGCAGGGTGTGCATGCGGCGGCTGACGTGGGTGTTGAGGTTGTCCCAGATCAGCACGATCGGCGCGCGGAGGCGTTGATGGGCCTGGTCGAGGAAGGCGATGTAGTCGTCCTCGCTGAAGCTGCCGCGTTCACCTTCACGGCCGCGGTGTAGCCCGGTCCGCCACATGAACCGGCCTGGCTGTCCGGGCTTGACCAGGCCGGCGATCGAGACCCGGCCGGAACCCTTGCCCGAGATCTCCACCACGGGCGTGCGACCGCGTCGGGCCCAGGTCTTGCTCACCGGCGGTCGCAGCACCTGGCCGGCCTCGTCCTGGAAGCAGATCCAGGCGTCCCGAGCAATCGAACCCGCAGCGCATCGTCGATTACCCAGCGCCGACGCCTAGCCCTGCTACGCCGTCTCGTCTTCTCCGAACCGAACAGCACACACAAGCAGCGGCTATGGGCTTGAGCGCCGACCGGCTCAATGATGCCCGGTGGACAGCTCGACCCAGACCTGGGAGAAGTCGCCCGCGCAAAGCGCCACCTCGTCGATCAGGAAGTGTACGCATCCGCCGTGGTCCCACACCCAATGGTTTTCGGGCGCGTCGAGCGTGAGCAAGTCGAGCGTGAGCAAATACCGGTAGGGGCGCTCGGTGGCGTCCCCGTTCAGCCATGGCCAGCCGAACGCCTGATAAAGGCCCAGGGACACAATGTCCTCGTCGGTCTCCTTGTGGTAGAGGCCCTGGCTCGTGGCGAAGCCCTCCCAGTCGAACTGCTGGCACACAATGTCGCCCGGCGAACTGGAGGCGTCCGGGCCGACGTCGAGCGTGTCCAGGATCCGATCGTAGTTGTGCCAGTGGCTGGACATCGGGAGAGTGACTGCCCGGACGGCCTGCAACAGGGTCTGGTCGTGCACCGTGGCGGGCTCCAGGGGCTCGACTTCAACGGCGCGCGCTGCGTCCGCCGGAATGACGCGGCAGATCCGCAGGTCGTCCATGGGGTTGCGAAACGTGCCGGAAGACGCGCGGTACTCGTCGTTCGGCTCAAGACAGAAAAAGTTCAGTAGCCCTATGTCAGCGGGCAACTCCTCACCGAGCCACGCAGGCATCGACGCGACGTCCAGGACCGCGTACAAGCTCAGTGGCAACCCTTCGTGCTCCGGCCAAGGTGTCCCGGGGTCAAGGAAGGCGGGACCACCGAACGCTGTCCGGCTTTCGCGGGAAGGCAGTCATCAACCTCGAATCCGTAGTCGTACAGCCCGAACCCCGGCCGCGCAAGAGCGGCGAGCTGTCTCCCCAGATGATCCCCAAGCTGCTCTACGCACAGCGCCTCGACCTTCGCCAAGCTCTCTTGGTAATCCACCCACTTATACAATCACAGGACCACGACATTCAAAGTCGACGCGGACGGCCCCAGAGCACCCGTTCGGGTGGAGAACGCATTTTGATGGCGCCTACTACTTACACTCTGCGTCGTGATGGACTGGCTCGGTGTAGGCGACCAGGTGGCCTCGATCGTTGGCGCGTTCTGCGGCTTAGTGAGCGTTTTAAGACCCCTGACCGGGTTCTCGCTGGTTAGGGCCTTTCGTGCTGCTCATCAAGGGTGCCCGCGGCAGGATTCGAACCTGCGCCCCGCCTCCGAGGGCCCGAACCTGTCCGACAGCGCCAAACCCGTGACTGCGCGAACTTACCGCGCGTCCCTCTCCTCCTCCTGCGTTGCATGAGGCGCACCAGCTTCGATCAATACTTGGCAGCACGCTCTACAATGTCCCGCAGCAAAGTTCCGATACCGGTCTAGGAGGCCATGTGCGCAGCAAGAAACCACTCCCGCTAGCGATTGCAACGATCGCTACCCTTCTGACGCTTGTCGGTTGTGGCAACAAGAGCGGAGAGCAGACCTATAGCGACAAGCTACGGAGTGCCGGCTTCGACGCTGTCGAAATCGATCGTGACGTAGAGAAGTCCGGCAAGAAGAAGAAGCTCGTCGCTTACGACCTCGATTGGACTGTCAACCTTGACCAGGACTCCGTTAGCTGCACCGTAGAGCTGGAACACCCGGCAACGTCATCCGGTGCTCTTAAAGGCGACCAATGGCACATCGATGAGGTTAACGGCAGCGATATCAGCGGCTGGGGAGCCGATAGTCCCGATGCTGAGGCGGTCCGTCGGTTACTCCGCCAACACGGTTACGACTGCTAACTCGGTTTTATCCTGCGGCGGCTGATTGGCAACCCCGCTGATCATGGACGCGGCCCCTGGTTGATCGTTCTTCTGGTCTAGCTACGAGGCCGCCACGGCGCCATGGCGGGAATTGACCAAACGTGCTCTTCTCGGCACGTGCGTGCACAGGCGGCCGGTCCATGCAGGCGGCGGACGTCTACGGAGGGTGACAAGGGTTACAACCCGGCGTCCGCTCGGCGGCAGATCCGGATGGCAGGTGGGGCAGTGCGCCGTGCGCAATCGCGACTTTGCAGGACGGCGTCGCTGGCGGTCGGTGACCTGGCCTCAGTGAGGTCCAGGGCAGCTGCACCGCAGTCCGGGCTCGAGTTCGTCGGCGCGTTCGTGCCGGATGGCGTGTGCCCGATCGTCGACCTGTCGCAGCTGGCCGGCGGTCAGACGGCGGGCGTTCCAGATCAGTGCGGCGGCCTCGGCTGCGTCCGGGTGGACCGGCGGGCCGGCACTCGTCAGGTCGATGCCGGTCAGCGCGCTGAGGTCGCGCGATGAGATGTCGAGGAAGGCGGCGAACCCGGCCAGCAGTTCGGGTGTCAGGGCCTTCTTGCCGTGCCCGATCATGCCGATCGTAGACGCCGACAGCATGTCGCCGCGGCCCAGGCCGAACAGGTACCGAGCGGAACCGATCCAATTGAGGTTGCGGTTGTGCAGCAGGCGCAGCACCACGCCGCCAGCGCTGCTCGGGTACTGCTGATATGACGGCATCGGTGGCCGCGATCCCTGCGGACGGGGCTGCTGCGGCAGAGATTGGACGAGCTGGCGCAGCTCCGGTACAGCACGTGGCAGATACGTTAGTGACCATCCCAGCGAGCCGATGACGCTGGCGGCGGTCGCGTCCAGTGGGGCGAGGTCGTCGGGTACCTGCTGACCGGCGATGACGAACAGGTCGCTTTGATGCAGGTCCAGGGTAGGCGCGAGCCGGCGCAGCAGTAACGGGTCAGGCTCGCCGCCGTCGAGCACCGACGTGATCGCGGCTTCAGCGACGGTTGCCTGTCGGGCTAAGGAGCCGACGTCGACGCCACGCACCTCGGCCAGCCGCATCAACTGCATGCCAAATGTCGGCCACGTCTTCACCGTCCCACCCTACGGACCACCGCCACCCCAACGAAAGCCGATGGCCCTGCGCGCTGATCGCGGGGAAGAGTGAAGCGGAACGCGGCGCACACTCGCGAAGTCGGCGATCCGCCCTGGGCCACCAGGGCGCTTCAGCGCTTTGATGACATGCTCTGGCCGGTAGTGTTCTCAACCTACGTCGTGATCGAGGAGGAGGTCTGGATCGGCAGCACGCCGTCGTGCTCCCCGGCGTTCGCATCGGGTACGGCGCCGTCGTCGGTGCAGGCAGCGTCGTCACTCACGACATCCCGGCCATCACCGTCGCCGTTGGAGTACCCTGCCGAGTCGTCCGACGCATCACGGACGACGACCTCCGCATCCGCGCAGCCCCTGCCGAGGAGCCAAGAACGTACGCATAGCTCCGCTCCGGCGCGTCCGATGCACCTACTCAGCACCGGCCGGATCACGCCGACCGCGGCAGATGAGGAAGGCGCCTTATACCTGCCGCTTCATGATTGAACCGTATGATTAGCATTGCAAAATGCCGGACCCGCCGTCCCTCCGCGCCAACGGCGGTTCTACATTGGCCCAGTTCCAGAGAAGTTCGACGTCGACCGTGACCGTAGCCATGGTGAGACGTTCACGGTCAATACGATCCATCCGTCTCCCAGACGCTACACGCTCTCACCCGATCCCACAGGGCGTCGATCGTACCGGCGTCCGCACGCCCGCACCGCGGTCCACCGCGGTGCGAGCGCGGCTGGCAGCGCTATCCGGCCGAAATCCGTCAGGACACGACGTCGACCGGCAGCATGTCCACCTTTGGCCCGCACATGCCCGCGCTGTCACCCGTGAACCAAGAGATCCGCTTGGCGGGACCGTTCTCCGGGTGCGGGTTCTGCACCGTCGGTGGCAGCCGGACCTCGAGCGTCTTGGGGACCGGCGTGCATAGCACCGGCGGCGGTTCGCTCTTGTAACGCTGCCAGCCGAGCCCGACGATGCCCCGGCCTCCGGGCTTGATGGCCACGGTGTGCGGGGTCTGCGGGTCGGGTCGCTTGTTCACTCTCACCGCAATCACTGCGCCGTTGGCGTCACGCCAGGTCAGAAGCAGGTAACCCGACAACGCGCAGCGGCGCCCGGACGTGTTGGTCATCAGCAGCGAACCGGGAATACCCACGCCGCCGCCACTGCCCAGACTCAACGAGAAGCGCAGGTCCGCCAGCATGCACCAGGGCGGCGCCGACCCCGTCGCGGCGGACGTCGTTCGCCTGGGCGCCGGCGACCGGCCCGGCGACTTCGCGGGCTTGCGCGGCGTCGGCGAAGACGCGGCCGTCGCCGTCGGCGCGACGGTCGCCGACGGCTCCTGCGCCGGTGCGCCACTCGTCGCCGACGCCGCGACCGACACCGACCGGCCACCCTCCGACGATCCGCACCCGGCCGCCACGAACGAAGCGCCACCGGCCAGCACGGCCACCGCCAATGCCATCTTCCGCATGCGTACGCCCCCCTCCCCGTTGATAGCCGCGGCAGTCTAACGAACCGCCACCGGCGATGGGGACCCGGCGAGAGTCTCTCCGGCACGCCGGCGTCCTCCCATCGGTGGAAGTACCAGTACAACGTCTGCCTATTAGAGGGCGTCTGATTCAAGTATTTTGTGAGTGATGTGATCTTCAGATTTCTCGCCAGGTTGGGGTGGTTTCGTCGGCGACCCGTTTGGTGAGGTTGCCGATCATCGCGATGGGGACTGGAAATAACGGCTGATCGACCGATCAAGGGAGAGACGCCAGATGACGACCGAGGCCACCTCAGGGCAGGAGCCGGCTGCAGGGTCGGTGGGTGCGGTCACGGATGAGCAGTTGATCGCGATGCTGGTCGATCGCGCTACGGTCGCTGTTCGGCTGGGCCAGACGCACGGGCACGATCTTCCGGAACCCGACCATGCGCATCCAAGGGCCACGCCGGGAACATCCGATCTGGCAGCCGCTGACGGGAGTCGAGATCGACGCCGCCATCGACGCCGCCGACACCGTGCGGGCCCGCGTGTTCGTCGCCCTGACCGCTACCCACGCGGCCCGCCCCATCCAGATCCGGGCGATGCAGCTGGTCGACCTCGACCTGGCGGGACGGTCGCTGACCATCGGCGGCAACACCCGTCCGCTCGATGACCTGACCTACCGGGTACTGCTGGAATGGCTCGAACACCGACGCCGCACCTGGCCCCGGACCGCGGACCCGCACCTGTGATCAACAAGATCACCGCGCTGTGGCTCGGACCGGTCGGCCATACCTGGATCCTGAACCTGCGGCGACTTCCGGCCACGCTCGAGCGGCTACGTATCGACCGCCAGCTGGAGGAGGCCCTCGCGACCGGCGGCGATCCGCTGCATCTGGTCAAGGTCTTCGCGATCAGCGAGCGCGCTGCCGTGCGGTATGCCGCCAACGCCCAGGCGCTGCTTCAACCCGAACCCACGCCGCCTGCCGACCGACGGCTGCAGGAATGAGACCGGCGTCTTCCGTGCCTTCTCCGCTGACCGCCGGCGGCCCGCCCACCAGCGTTCGACCCGGAGCGGTTCAAACATCGCAACACCACCGAACGCGCGGTCAGCAAGCCCAAACAGTTCCGCGCCGTGGCCACCCGCTACGACAACCGCGCCTTCATATACCTGGTGTCGGCGTACTCGCTGCAGTGCCGTCGACCGAGGCCACGACCGTCTGCGTCGGGGTCCAGGTCGCGCCGCCGTCGGTGCTGCGGCGGACCAGCAGGTCCCGCGGGCCCGCGTCGGACACCTCGTGGCGGCCCTCGGTGGCCACGACGACGGTGTCGTCGGGAAGCACTGCCAGGCCGTGGACGTGGTAGTTGACGTGCGGGTCCACCTCCGAGTCCCAGAGTGTGGTCTCGGCGTACCACGCCTGTGTCGACTGCCCCGCGAACGCCGCGCCGGTCAGCGCGTGCGGTGCCGTCACGGCCGCGGCACCGCCGACGAGTCCCTTGGCGAACGTGCGTCTGCTGATCATCGCGTGCCTCGGAGCGGCTCGATCGCGGACTGATACGTAACAAGGAGCGTCACTGTAGGGGCCTGATCATGGCCGCAACAAGGGGTCCTGTTTCCGGCATATGACGGAAAGCCGGGCGCCGCGGTTTCGGAAACGGTGGTTCAGGGGTTCTTGTCGAGGTGGCGGCGCGTCAATACGATGCCGTGTCTATACGTATCACCTCGAGCGAAGCCAACGTTCCGGAAGGGCAGGACCATGTCCGAGCGCACCAACCGTCGCGCGTTGTTACTGGCAGGTGGCGCGGCGCTGGGAGCGGCTGCAGCCGTCGCACCGTGGCAGGCGACCCCCGCCGCTGCCGACGTGCCCGACGGCGTCGTCACCCCGCAGCAGTTCGGTGCCCTGGCTGACGGGGTCCACGACGACACCGCCGCCATCCAGCAGGCCATCGACTCCCAGCGGGACGCGCCCGGCCATCCGTTCGTGCTGTTCCCGCCGGGCACATACAAGATCACCCGCACCATCGTCGTCCCCGACCTCACCGACGAGCCGTACAACCGGATCCAGCTCCGCGGCTACGGCACGATGGGCAACCGCGCGTCCACCATCAAGCAGGCCCACGCCGGCGTGGGTATGCACATCCAGAGCTCGCTGGCCGCCATCCACGGCCTGTGCTTCGAGGCGACCGTCGACCTCGACCAGGTCGGGCTGCGGTTCTCCGGCGTCGCGAACACTGACGACATGGACGGCGCGATCCTGGACTGCACGTTCATCCAGTTCGACACCGCGATCCAGCTCGTCGGCCGCGGCCTGTACTTCTCCCGCAACCTCGTCGCGCAGTGCGCCACCGGCATCAGCCTCTCCTGGCCCACCGGCAACACCGGCGGCGACGACGCCGTCCACCACCCGCCGTACGGGCTGCGGAAGTGGCTCATCACCGACAACCACTTCCACACCGTCCAGGACGCCATCGTCACCACCCCCACCAGCAACGGGGAGTACCGCAGCGCGATCATCCAGGGCAACCTGCTCGACATCGGCCGCCGGCTGTTCCGGGGCAGCCTCACCAACTCCACCATCAGCGGCAACGTCGTGGAACACGCCCAGGGCGACGCCGCGATCATCACCATCACCAGCGGCGGCCACAACCTCACCATCGCCGACAACGTCCTCGGCGGTTTCGAAATGCCGATCACCCGCAGCGCCGGCGCCATCACGTTCGCCACCGGCTTCACCCCACACAACGTCACCATCAGTGGCAACAGCTTCAACTGGACGCGGGAGACGGCGGTCCGGTTCCTCGGCGGCGCCAGCCGGGTCACCATCGCCAACAACACGTTCGACAACTGGCACATGGGCACCGACGCTCTCGGCGCGGCGATCCGAGTGGTCGGCGCCGCCACCGACACGACCGTCATCGGCAACGTCTTCTCGCCGGACGCCACCAACCGGGCGCCGCTCCGCGTCGACACGCTGACCAGGTCACACGTCATCGGCAACACGTACCCGCAGCCGAACCTGGTCGCGGTCACCACGGTGAACGACTCGCAGATCCAGACCACGCCCGGCAAGTTCAACCAGCTCGAGGTCACCCACGCGGGCGCCGACGGCAGGATCCGGGTCATCAACAGCATGGGCACGATCGCTGCGGGCGGAAAGTACGGCTCGTTCCTGGCGGCGGGTCACCCCGGCACCGCCGGGAACAAGGGCGGCATCCGGGTGGTCGCGGTCAACGGCACCGGATCCGCCGCCACCGAGTTGTTGTGCGCGACCAACACCAGCAACGAAGTGGTCGCCATCACCGCGAACGCCACCGGCCTGATCCCACCCGCCGACAACCTGCGGGACCTGGGCGCCGCCGACAAGCGGATGCGGGCGGTGTACACCCACCAGCTGGCGCTGGCCGAGCAAGCCCCGACCGAGCTGCCGAAGGCCACCGACAACGTCGGCGGTCTCGTTCTCATCAAGGACCCGAAGACCGGCAAGCGCACCCTGGCACTCTCCGACGGCGAGGCCTGGCACGCGGTCCCCCTGGGCGACAAGCTCTGACCACGACGACGATCCGGCTCACTCCCGACGACCCGCAACCGGTCTGGCGGGGAGCGCTGGCATGGACGGTGACGGACGACCGGTGGCAGCCGTGGCGGTTGCCACCGGCCCGGCTCGCCACCGCCCACGCCCTCGGGCTCGGCGGGCGGGCGCGCATGGCCGCCGGTGTCCGTGCGGTCGTGCGCACCGACGCTGCCGCGCTCGAACTTGAGACGTTCGCTGCCGACGAGGACGTGACATCGCTGGACGTCGTCGTGGACGGTGACCTGTGGCGGCGGGTGCCGCTGGCGGCGGGAGCGTCGACGAGCCACGTCGACCTGCTGCCCGGCACCAAGGTGGTGGAGGTCCGGCTGCCCCAGTTCGGCGAGCTCCGGATCGGACCCCTTGTCCTGCACCGTGCGACCGGTGCTGCCGCTGTCGCGGGGGACGGCTTGCGCTGGATCACCTATGGAAGCTCGATCACACAGTGCCGGACGGCCGCAGGCCCGAGCGAGACCTGGCCCGCCCTCGTCGCCCGGCGCCTCGGCTGGGACCTGACCTGCCTCGGGTTCGCCGGGGAGTGTCACCTGGATCCCGTTGCGGCGCACGCAATCGCGCGGACACCGGCGGATCTGGTGTCGCTGTGCCTCGGGATCAACATCTACGGCCTCGCCAGCTTCGGCCGCAGAACCCTTGCCGGACAGGCTTCCGGCTTCATTTAGACGATCCGCGACGCCCACCCGGGCGTGCCGATCGCCGTCATGTCGCCGATCGCCTCGCCGCACCGGGAACAGCGACCCAACGCAACGGGCATGACGCTAGACGATCTATTCCAAGGGTCAGTGGTCGTGGGTCTGTCAAGTTAACTTGACACTCCCGCATCAGTCGACACTGGGTCAACGAGGATTACCTGCATATCAAGCAGATGCGGATGCTGAGCGGGCATCTCCGGCATCCGTGCAAGGATCTTCTGGTGGTCATGGAGCCGGTCCCAGCTACGAGGAGCTGATCTGGCTGTTCGAGGCGGAGCCGGTCTATCGGTACGCGGACGACGAGCGTGACGCCGGATACCAGTTCGACTGGCGAGAGCTGTGGCCCTACACGGCAGTGACATTCCGAACCACCCGAGCCGGATACGACATAGAGATGTACATCGAGCCGGGATACGAGGTCGTTCGGCTACGCTTGCGGACCGCCCCGACGGAGCCGAACTGCTCGACCTGGATCTGCGTTGCGTTCAGCGTGTCGGAGTCGAACGGATCCACGGTCGCGAGCTGCTACGAGTCGATTTCCCGGATGAGTCGCCGGCTTCCGCTCTGTGGCTACGGATAAAGCCTGACGTCGCGCCGCACTGGTCGTACGGCACGACAGGTTGACGTGGCTGCTGTACCGGAGAGCGGCTACAGAAGCGGATGTCCGATCAGGTACGGGTTGGTCGGGCGGGCGGGTCGCCGGTAGCGCGTTTCGGTCGTTCATCGTGCGTGCGCTCGAGGTATCTCGAAACCGGCGACCCTGCCATGCCGTCTCACCTGCATGAGGGTGCGACGGATCGGCATGGTGCTCGTGGCGGTTCTGTCAGTGGCGGGCTGTTCGAACGTCTCCGGGCGCGCTCCCTACCTCACTCAGCCGGCCATTGCCTGTCCACCGGTAGACAGGCTGGCCGGACAACGCTCCGCAGACCCGTTGCCTGCGGACTTCCTGCCGGTCGCGGCCGTCCGGTGCACGTTCCGGCTTAGCGTTGCGCAGTCCGCGGGTCCGCCCTCGTCGGGCCTCACCTGGGCTACCGCGCAGCGGGCCACCGGTCCGTTCGACGACCTCGTCCGCGCGCTGCGCCTACCGCCGCCGGAGACTACCGGCGACCTGGTGTGTCCGGCCGTCTTCGTGATGCCGGTGTTGCTGGCGCTGACGGACGCGTCAGGCAACACTGTCCTGCCGGCCTTGCCGGGTACCGTATGCCGCACCCCGCTTACCGAGGTGCAGTCGGCACTCGACGCGCTGCCGTGGGTGGAGATCGACCGTCAGCGCTGAGTTGGTCAGTGCTACGGCGATCGCGGCAGGACGGAGTACCCGCCTCGGGGATGAGTGGTGGTTGCCGGAGGTGTTGCCCGTCGGTTCGTCGGTGCTGTGGTGTGGGTGGGCGGCTCGGCTTGGGGGGAAGGCGTAGCCGGTGGAGGTGCGGTCGGGAGTCTGGTGGGGGTGGGCCGTGTCCTGCGTCAGTTGCATGGCCTGACCGCTGGTGGCTGGCGGCTCGTTGGTGATCGGGAGGTCGTTTGTCACGACGGGGTATCCGGCTGAGACCGGTGCGGACGGTTCTGGTCTGCCTGCTGGCAGGCACGGTATGCCTGGCTGCCGCCACCTGTGGATCCAGCGTCGAGGAGAAGGTTGGTGGCTCGTACGCCGACCAGGTCGAGGTGGACGGTTTTCGGCTGGTGGACAGGTACGTCCGGGCGGAGGATACCGTCCTCGTCTATGTTGGGCCGAGTGGTAGCGACGTCGCCGCCGCGGTGAAGGCCCCGGGTTTCGATTTCGGCTCATCGCCGCCAGCCGCCCCGACGGTCGGACTGCTGTTCCAGTATCTTGCTGAGGGATATCGCATTCCGTATCGAGATATGTCTTGCCGGCTGAGCGTCGCGCAGCTCAAAGAGGACGTCGCCTCGTTTGACTTCTTGGGACTCGACGCCGAGGACACGAAGGCCGTGAAGAGTGGTCAATCGACGGTGCTCGAGTTGACGGTCGGTTGCCGCCAACCGGGTTGACGCCGCCTCTGGAGGGAGTTCGGTGCCCTGATCTCGGACTGGACTGCCGCAACGGTGGCGCCGACGCCGGTAGGCCGGCCCAGATCGACATAAGGGTGGTCACGCATCCGGCGAGTTGTGGTGTGCCTGGATCCCGGTTAGTGCGTTGATCTGGGGTTGTGCAGGGCGCCTCGGGCGTACTGGTGAAAGTGGATCGCATGTGAGCTGTGACCGCGAGAGTTGCAGTGACGAGCATTGTCATGCCCGGACGTCAACCGACACCAGAGGCCGGCCACAGAGCGTGACGATTCTGGCCGGTGCGAGGCGCGCGGACGGCGGCATGAGAGTGAACACCTCGGACGCCAGGTCGACTACTTCGGCTTTCGCCGCCGGACTGCCGTTGCGGTTCACCGAGGGCGAGGCAGTGGTTGAGTCGCCCGGTTGGATGATGATGAACGGGTGAATCTGCGCCGTCCAGTGAGCTCCCGCGTGCTTGCGGTGGTTTTCGCGGCGTCGATGGTGTGGTTAGTCGGTTATCTGGTGAGTCTGCAGTTCACTGTCGGCGCCTCGGTGTCCGGGCGGCTCTGCATCGGCGTGATCTCGCTGATCGTCCTGCTCATGGTGGCCAGCTTTCTCCGGTACGCGTTGCAGCGGTTTCAGGTTGATGTCGACCGGGACGGCTGGACGGTGCGGATCGGCCGGTACCGACGTGACCTGCGATGGGCCGAGATCTCAGCAGTGGTGATCGAGAACCGGGAGATCGAGGGGCGGGGTCACCGCCGGACCGTTCCCGCGCTCTACCTGGTACCAGAGCCGGGCGTCAGCCTGGACACTCCGTGTGACCTGCAGGCCACCGTGGACGGACGACCGGCGGTACGGCTGTTCGACCTGGCCGACCTGAAGATCGAGGAGAAGCAGTTCGTCCGCGACCTGGCGAGTCTGGCCGGCGACCGCCTCGAGGTTCGGGTCCACCGCCTCAACCTGATGCTGCTGAGCGAGGACGCCCGGCAACGGCTGAACGGCGGGAGAGCTCTCCCCGCCTTCCCGCCTGGCGCGGAGGGCGTGCGAACGCAGCGCTGGCTGAACCGGGGGCGCTTCCTGCTGCTCGTCGGCTGGTACCTGTTCGCCGTTGTCCCCGCGCTGCTGCTCACAGTCTTCGCGGCCGGGTTGCACGAGCTGCTCGGCGCCGCGGTCGCGGTAATGGGCCTGCTCGCGGTCGTCGCCGCGTACGCCCAGTTCGTCACGCTGTTCAGCCATGCCACCGACCTCGTCGACACCGAGGTGGCGATCGCCGGCACGGAACTCGTTCAAGTGATCGGCGACCGCACCCACCGCTACGACATGCACGGCGGCAAAGCCGTGGTGCTGCCACCGGGGGCGAGACGAGGCTACGGCAAGGCGTGGCTGCTCGGGTTCCCGCACGCCGTGGTGCTGCTCGGCGATCCGCGGACCGGACGGCTTCGCGACCATGCCGACCTGCGCGCCCTGTCGGCAGTGCTGCGCGAGTCGCCACATGAGGCCGACCGGGCCGCCGCCCGAGAAATCGACAGCCTCGCCCTACAGTCCCAGGTCGGCGACCCGACGGAGCCAGCCGGTGCCGAAAACGCCCGACTGTGGATTTCGCTGACCAAAGCCGGCCGCATCCTGGCCTGGGCCGTCGTCGTGGGCTCCGTCCTGCTGGCTGGCGGCTGGATGCTGGAGAGTACCCACTACCTGGGGGGCGCGGTCATCCTCATCTGTGTGCCTCTGGCCACCGTGTGGGCGGCATACGCGCTGTACCGGATACTCGCGCTGCTCGGCGCGGCGTGGCATGCGGTCCGGAAACACCACTAACCAGCTTCAAACGCCCACAGCCGCAGTACCTCGGCGAGGAGGAGTTTTCCTTTCGTACTCTTGATCACGCGGGCGGGCGTTGTACCCGCAACCGCCCGTCGGCTCGCCACGCCAGAAGCAGCAGCCAGCGCCGCGGCCACCCGGCGCCGCGCCTTATCGGCGACAGATCCGGATACGCGTGGGGGCACGGACCCAGCAGTCCGGGTCATGCCGGCCCCGCCGCGGCGATCGGTCGGTTGGACACCGCGCTATGAGGAGGTCTGACGCTGGACGAAGAGGTCTGCCTCCAGTAGCCGGCCTGAGAGCCGGCCGGCGTCGTGGATTTCATCGGGAGTCATTCGTGGCACGATTTCGTGGGCTTCATGGATGCCGTCGCCGCTGCCGACGTTGAGCATGGCCAGATACCAGCGAAGTGCCTGCACAAGGTCGACCGGTCCGCCGAATCCGTCGCGGTACCAGCAGGCCGCCGCGAACATGCTGGCCTTGTCCCCGGACTCGGCGCCCCGCACGTACCACCGCAGCGCTTCCTCGTCGAGATCACGCTCGCTGAGTCGATCACCGAGCCGTGCGTACGCCTCGGTGACCCCGGCCTCGGCGGCCTGGCGTAGCCAGCGCACCGCATCGTCAGATCCGCCCGCCAGCACACCGAGGTTGAACGCGGCAAGCGCGTCTCCCGACTGCGCGGCGGCCCGATAGAGCCCGGCTGCCCGGGTGTCGTCCCGGGTTGTGCCGATACCGTGCTGAAGCAGATAGGCGAGCGTGCGCGCAGCGACCGGATCACCGTCGTCCGCCGACACCGTCAGCAGTCGCACACCTCCGGCCGGATCCGCGAGATGGAAGGCGCGGATCACGCCGAGCATCGTTCGGGCCCGGCGGTTCACCGACGCCGGCATGCGCAGTTTCGGCGCGAGCAGGGCCAGCTCCTTCCTTGCCGCCTCGATGCCCGCCTTGGCGGCTTCCAGGTACCAGGGTGCGGCCTCCGGCAGGTCCACCTTGTGGTAGGCGAAGAGTGTGCCCAGATCGTGCAGCGCCTGCACCTCCCCGGCGCTTGCCGCCATCCGCCAGTGACGCTCCGCCTCGTCCTGGTCCGCTGGTACGCCCTGACCGGTGGCGTACATCAGACCGACCATTCGACGAGCGGGCGCGTGACCCCACTCGGCCGAACGCTGGTACCACCGCAACGCCGCCGTCTGGTCCTGGTCGACACCCCGACCAGTGGCATACAGGACCGCGAGGTTGTGAGCCGCCTCGGCATTGCCCAACTCGGCCGCACGCTCGTACCACCCACAGGCCCGTACAGGATCTGCCGCCTCGCCGTGACCGCCGCTGGCCAACTGCCCCAACAGCACCAACGCTCGCCCATCCGGCCCGGCCAACTCCAACTGCTCACGGGCCTCCTCGAACGCGCCGCGCTGCACGGCGAGGAGCCCACGGTCGTATGCCTGCAATGCCACGCCGAGCAGTGTAGAGAGGCCACAGACCGGCAACCGGAATAGTGCATTGACCTCCAGCCGAACCTGTGACGCACCTGCGAAGGTCAGCCTCAGCGGCCCGCGTTGCCTGCTCGACCGACACCTACCCGCGGCGGCGGTTGCTGATGCCGACCGACACGCAAGACTGGCCACGAGGCGCGACGGCTCCCGGCAGAGTGCCGCACACGGACGGCGGCATGAGCGGATGTCCGTCGGCAGCATCTCGGCCCAGGCGTCCTTTTTATTGCCGACTACTGTCAATGAACCTGTAGCTCGTCGTATGGCATACCGTCCCACAGCGTGTAGGCGCGCTGCCGAACGACGGCGAGTACGGGCCTGGTTAGGAGGACGTCGCCAGCCCGTTGCACTCGAATGACGAGCCCTCACTCGTCGGCTCCGATGTCGCCTTCGGGAAATACTGCGGGCTCATTCCACGGGTGAGCATGAGTTCACGGAGTTCCGCGTCAAGCTGTGATGGGACACGGCCCACCAGCGGGATGCTGTCCAGCGAGACCTGCGGCCCGCAGAGGGCGTCGGCCACGACGCAGACGAGCCCTTCCGAATCGCCGAAATACGCCGTTACGGGACGGCGGTACGACGGGGTGCCCGCAGTGCGGAACCCAGCACGCTGGTCGCCCTCGTAGGCGGAGCGGTGTGCCGGAATTAGGGTTACAGTCCACTCGTCGAGGGCCGCTGCCGCCTGCTCGAAGCTCATTCCGAACCGCAGCGGGCCTACCCCGACCAGAGGCTGATAGACCCACTGGTGACGATCGCTCTCGGCCAAGACTTCCCACGGTGTCATGGCTCCCCACGGTAGACGGCGTCGACTTCCCCGCGACGGTTCCCACCACCGCCCGATGTCGCCACCGGCCGACCAGCGCATGCCGGACGGCGTATCCAACCCGCAAGAGTGGGCTGCTCGCGTCGTCTGACAACGCGCGCTCATCGGCGCGAGCGTACGTTCGGCAACTGGACGATGGCGTACGGAGAGTAACGGGGCGCCGGGTCCAGCGCGCCCGCTCGGCGGCAATTGCGGATACCCAATTCAGACGCGAAGCGGTCGAGACACCCCGCAAGGGTGTGTGTATCTGGCGCTGATGAGCCATGACCCACTGGCAAGGATCGCAGGAGATGGATCATGCGCGTGGATCCGGTGTATTGCGCGCATATCGAAATTCGCTTACGCCACCGCAACAGTCATTCGTCTTCGGTGGAGGCATGGACCACAGAGCATCACTGTCAACACCAGGTTTGTCCACCGGGAAAGGACTGTGATCATGGACTCCGACTCGGTAGGTGGCATCGACCGGCGGCGGCTGGTCACATGGGGCGGGCTGGCTGCCGCCAGCGTGGTGGCGGCCAGCGCGCCGCTGGTCGGTGCCAGGACCGCCCACGCCCACTCGGACCCCACCGGCTCGTCCGAGCGCGACCGGATCCCGCCGGACACCCGACCCGGCGGCGCCTACGACCGGTACGTGGCGCAGCTCGCCGCCGAGGGCAAGTTCTCCGGTGTAGTGCTGCTGTCGCACCGAGGCCGGACGGTGCTGTCCCGCAGCTACGGCATGGCAGACAAGGAAAAGGGGATCCGCAACCACGAGGGCATCGCGTTCAATCTCTCCTCGGCCAGCCAGCCCTTCCTGTCGGTGGCCATCTTGCAGTTGCTGCAGCAGGGCAGGCTGACGCTATCGGACCCGGTGGGCAAACACCTGACCGGCTTCGCCACGGACATCGCCGAACAGGTGACCATCCACCACCTGCTCACCAGCACCACCGGGCTGGACGCGCCGATGCCGGACTGGCAACGCATCTTCCACAGCCGGGAGGAGGTGCACGAGCACTACCAGCGGTGGACCCGGCAGGCGACGCTGGTGGGCGTCCCCGGCGCGGGGTCCAACGGCCACCGTCCCGGCGCCGGGGTCGGCCTGGCCATGGCCGCGCAGATCGTGGAGGCCCTGTCCGGCATGACGTTCTGGGACTACGTGCACGAGCATGTCTTCCGGCGCTGCGGCATGAAAGGCTCGGCGTTCTACACCAGGCAGCAGTGGCTCACCGACGAGCACATCGCGCACCCGTACATGCTGCAGACCGACGGCAGCCTCGTTGACGCCGTCCGCAACCTGGACAAGGGCAGCGTGGACTCGAACACACAGGGCAGGAATCCAGGTCGCGGCTTCATCGGTTACGCCTCGGGCGACGGCTTCGCCACCGCGCCGGACCTGGTCCGGTTCGCGGAAGCGCTGCGCAACGGCACGGTGCTGGACCGGCCCTACGCCGATCTGTTCACCGGGGCCAAGCTCCCCGGCGGAGACCCCACGTCGTTCCACGGGTACACGATGCCGCTCAGCATCACCAACGGCCAGTGGGTATTCGGGCGCGGCGGCGGGGGCCCCGGCATCGGCGCCAACTGGAGCATCTACCCAGACACCGGTTGGGTGGGCGTCGCCCTCAGCAACGACGACAACGTGCAGATACAGGACCTCCTCCTGCAGCAGGAGGCTGCCATCACCGGCGCGCCAGTCAACCCGCCCCCAGGCGGCGGCGGCTGACGCGCGGGCACGGCTGGGCCGCAACGAGGAGAAGGAGTCTCCTGACGTTCTCGTGAGTGGGTTCACGCCCTGCCTGGTGGTTGGTGGCTATGCTCCACCCGCGACGGAGCATAGCCACCACCATGCAGTAGCCCTACTCCGTTTTGAGGACCATTGCAGGCATGTTGCTGAAGATCGCTCGGGAATGGGAATGTGGACGCACGCGTTCGCCTGGCGCCAGCTGGCATAGAAGAATGGCACAGACCGGCGCACTAACATCGGCATTATGCAGGTAATCGTTGTCAAGCTGATCATGATGCGTGTCGGTCCTCGTGAAGCTTGCCGACTGGGACATGGAGCCAGTGCGCGGCGCCGATGAGCACGACTGCGTCGGCTTGCAGGGTGGTGAACTCGCCGACGCGTAGCCCGGTGCGGAGCAGCACCTCGACCACGACCCGGGTCAGCATTCGGGGCTGGGCTTGCGCGGCGCGTAGTAGCCGCGCGGCGGCTGCGTCGTCGAGGGCCTTCGGTAGCGGGTGGTGCTGGCGGGGCAGATCAGCGGGGATGATCGGCACCCGGGGCGGTGCGTCGGGCCACTCCCACTCGGTGATGCGGATGAAGAACATCCGCAGGGTGCCGAGGCGGTGGGCGAGGGTCGCCGGGGTGATCCGGGCGGTGCGGTGATCCGACCGGGCGGCCAGCCACAGGCGGAAGTTTTCCAGGTGACGGCGGTTGATGTCGGCGACGCCGGTGATGTCGGGTGTCTGTTCGGCGAGGAACGCGGCCAGGCCGCGTAGGGCCTGGTCGGCGTTCCTGACACTGCCCGGACGCAGGATGGCGCTGATCTGGTCGAGGTAACGGCGCATCGTGGCGACCACACCCGGGATGACGGCCGCCAGGTCGTCCCAGTCGGCCAACCGCCGGCTCACCGGCCGGCTCCGTCAACGATCGACAGCCTGTTGGCGGCCGGTTTGCCGGGTAGGAGTTGCGCGTCGATGGCCTCGGCAGCCCTGCGGTACTGGGAGGCGAGCCAGTCGTCGGCCAAATGCAGATAGATACGGGTGGACTCGATCGAGGCGTGTCCGGCCTGAGCCTGCACGGCTTCCAGCGCCATGCCCGCTTCCCGCAGTCGGGTCAGGCAGGTATGCCGGAGTTGGTGGCAGGTCGCCTGTGTCAGACCGGCACGGGACCGGGCGGAATCGAGGATCTGGTCCAGCCCGGCGGGCGACAGCGGCGTCCCCCGACGGGGCCCTTCAACACCACGAACACCCGGTCGGTGACCGTGTCGGCGGGCCGTTCGAGGTGCAGGTAGGCGGCCAGGGATGCGAAGAACCGGCCCGAGACCGGGATCAACCGCTGGTGCCCGCCCTTGCCCTCGGCGATGAACACCCGCCGGCCGGCGACCTGCAGGTCCTCCAGTCGCAGGCCGAGGACCTCGCAGCGGCGTAGCCCGCCGAGCACCATCGCCTCGGCCATGGCCCGGTCCCGGTGCGTGCGCAACGCCGCCAGCAGGGCGTCCACCTGCACCGGGGACAGCACCCTCGGCAGGGTCCGTGGGGTACGTACCAGCGGCACGCCCTGACGGGGACGCTGCCGCTCCCGCCGAGTCGGTAGCCCGCGCGGCACCGGGTTCGCCGCCGCATCTCCCCGGGCCTGCAGGAACGCGAAGAACCCGGACACGCTCGACAATCGACGGCGGACCGTCCGCGCCGACAACCCCGCCGAACGATCGGTCACATCCTGCAACCGGCCGCCCGGACGGCCAGTGTGCTGCGCGGTCACGAACCCCAGCACGTCCGCCGCGACGACCTCGGCCGGCGGCTTACCGACCACGGTGAAGAACACCTTCAGGTCGTACGCCACCGCCGCGACCGTGTTCGGCCGAGACCGTACCGCCAGGAACTCCAGATACGCATCCAGCAACGCCACACCGAACCGGACGACAAGATCGCCGCCCGCGTTCCGGGACCGCCGCAGACACAACTCACCCCACGACATACAGGAGCCTCTCTGTCTGACCCACCGGCATCAGCCCTCACTGGGTCAACGAGGATTACCTGTTCACCTGCCGGAGACGACGGTGCTCGGCTGGTTCCAGCGCTGTTGGCACCACGAGGACCCGGAAGCGCTGCTCGACGCCGAGATCGGCGGCGGCGCCTACGGTTTCGACTCGATCTTCGAGGCGATCGAGGAACACGACCTGCCCTGCCCGCAGACCCTCGACGAGCTGCGTGAACTCCTGGACGAGCACCTCTGGGTCGAGTCTGACGACCCGATCCGCCTCGATGAGCGGGGGCTGCGGGTGCGTACCAACGACGACGAGGTAGATCTGGCCTACTTCTTCCTCGAGGACGAGGCGGTCGACGCCCACCCCGACCGGCTCGCGTACCTCGTGAACGGCACCTGGCCGCTGCCGTCCGGTGCCGCCGCGTCCGGCGCGACCTTCACCCCTGACCTGGTACTCCGCGTCGTCGGCCCGCCTGGCCCTGGTTCGGACTCCGTCTACGCGGTCCGCGTCAGTTGGCAGCACACCGCAGACAACGGCACGAACCTGGACCAGCGGGGAGTGACCGTCTTCCCCGGCGTCACTCTGCCCCAACTCGCCGACCACCTAAGCGGTATCGACGACCCCGTGTCCCGAGAACGCTTCGACGCCGACCTGCTGCGCTCTCTCGTCGGACCCGGCGACCGCAGCATCGGCCCCGCCATGGACCGTTACGTCGCCCTCAAACCCTACGACCTGTCAATCTTCGCGGAGTGGACCGCACCCAGGCACGAGCAGATCCTGCAATGGAAGCTGCCGGAGCCACCGCCGGCGGCCCGCGTCGCGGTGGACGAGCATCTCGCCCAAGCCGCCCGCTACATCGACGACTTCTTCGGCTACGAGCAACTGTTCCTCTTCGACACGCGCTGGGCGGCCGCGCACCCCGACCTGGCGCTGTCCCTGCTCCGATATGCCACTCACTGGGACCCGTTTGAGCTGTGACGGGTTTCCCCAGCGTTCCATTGCGTCACGGGATCCTGACCGCCCGCGTAGGTTTACCCCGCAAGCTTCGACTGAACTTGCCGCATCCGCTCTTCTGCATGATCGGACGCTGCGCGTCAGCCCCACGCCGCCACGCTCTGTGACCCGTGCGCAGCCGGCCGCCGCCCACTCTGCGGCAAATCCGGATGTCGGATCATGACCGTCCAGGCATCATCATCGTGTGAACGCCGCCCCCCCGAACGATCGTCCTGGTGGATGACCTCCGTTCGTTCGTGGATGGCCGTAGCGCCGAGGTGGCCCGGACCAGCGCCGCTGGAGTTGAACTCCTCGGTCGGTACCGGGACCGGCGCTTGGACGAGCTGTGGTTGGACCACGACCTTGGCGGGGACGACGCGATCTGGCCGGTCGTGGAGGTCCTGGAACGGGCGGCCTTCGACGAGCGTCCCTTTGACGTCGGCGTCATCAATGTCCACTCCGCCAACCCGGCCGGCGCTGCGAAGACCGCTCTGGTCTTACGGCACTGGGGGTATCGCGTCCGCATCGCGTCGGGCTCCACGGAGGTCGGCTATCTCGACGGCACGGCGTGAGCTGACCGGCTCGAACGCGCCGACCGACGGCTGTCACACTCGGACGGCGGCAGATCCGGATATGCACGGCGGCAGCGGTGGCGCGTCGAGCCAGGGAGGATGTTGCCGTGGACTACCTGCCGCCGATACCGGATCCAGCTGACGGCACCATCCGCCGCTACGTCATCGTCGCATCAGAGCCGCGATGCCCCCGCTATCTGGACCTTCTGCACGGCAATCTCGGCGGACAGGACGCACCGAAGAACGTCTCGACTGTCGACGCCCTGCGCCAGGATGCTCGCCGTATCAGCGATGAGGAACTTGTCTTCCTGCTCCAACCCGGCAGAATGCCGAACTGGCGACCGCGGTTGGTGGCTGCCTACCTCATCGGGATCGGCAGACGTACCCGGTTTCGGGAAACCATCGGTGACCTGCTGCTTGCCAGCGAGGTCTGCTTCAGCGGCCAGGGCTACTGCTTCACCCTCGCCGCCTTCGGCGACCACCAGGACGCCGAGATCCTGATCGCCTACCTCGACCGCTATCTGCCTAGACTCGATCTTCGCTACGACCAGCGCTGGGCGCTGGGCGCCCTACAGCACGTCGACCTTCGGCTCGGCACAAACCACGCTGACCGCTACCTCGCCCCGGACGGCCTGTGGGAACGCTGGACGGGCGCTGTCTCCGGCCAGCCAAACGTCGACACCTACCGAGACTTGATCAGCAACCTGTGCAGGGTGTGAGTCGGCGTCGGTGAGCCGCAGCCGCGGGAGGATGATGTGGGGGTGGACAGGTCAAACGACGAGGCGCAACTGGGTGAGGTGGACTGGTTCTCCGTGCGGTGTGTCTTCCGCGTCGGGTCCAGTCCGACGGGTCAGGCGTACGAGGAGAGACTGACACTGTGGCGGGCGGAGAGTTTCGACCAGGCGGTTGCGCTGGCAGAAGCGGAGGCACTCGGGTACGCGGCTGAGCAGCCTAATGGGAGCTACCGGGTCAGCCGCTGGCAGACTCGGTGCCTGGTAGCCGCAGGCAGGTGAGCACTCCCGCAGCCTGGACCGATGTCGAGTCCTGGTGTCAGAGCGTGCCCCTGCCTGTGGTCGGGAGATGAACGGCTGATGGGGTGTCGTGTCCGCCGTACGTTGGCGTGAGCACTGGTCCATTAGGGCGCTGGAGTCTTCCGCGGGCTGCTGACATAGACCCGTGGCAGAGCGGAGATCGCAAGTGCTGTTCGTCGGCGATGACTGGGCGGAAGACCACCACGACGTGGAGGTGCAGGACGAACACGGCCGGGCGATACGTGCGGCCCGGCTACCTGAGGGTGTGGACGGGATGACCCGCTTCCACGAGCTCGTCGCCAGGTTCCTGCCGGACAACGCGAAGCCTTCCGACGTGTTGGTGTGTATCGAGACCGATCGAGGGCCGTGGGTGAGGGCGCTGGTCGCGGCCGGCTACCAGGTTTACGGGGTGAACCCAAAACAGGCCGCCCGGCACCGGGAGGGCATGTCACTGTCGGGCGCCAAGAGCGACAAGGCCGACGCGCACACCCTGGCCGATATGGTCCGGACCCGCCGTCACCAACTGCGCCAGGTCGCTGCGGACTCCGACATCGCCGAGGCGGTCAAGGTCGTGGCCCGGGCACATCAGACCCTGATCTGGGAACGCACCCGCCACACGCTGCGGCTGCGGGCAGCGCTACGCGACTATTTCCCCGCGGCGCTGGCGGCCTACCAGGTATTGACGCTCACCGGCGCCGACACCCTGGAACTGCTGGCGAAGGCGCCCACTCCGGCCGCGGCGGCCAAGCTGACCGTCACGCAGATCAGCCAGACATTGAAGAAGGCCCGCCGCCGCGACATCCCGGCCAAGGCTGCCGCGATCCAGCAGGCCCTGCGCACCGAGCACCTGGGCCAGGCCGACGTTGTCGCCGGCGCCTACGCGGCGACCGTTCGCGCCACCGTCGCGGTCCTGCAGACCCTCAACACCGAGACCCGCACCCTCGAAGGGCAGGTCGAGGCCCATTTTGGCCAGCACCCGGACGCTGAGGTCTACCTCAGCCAACCCGGCATCGGCGCGATTCTCGGCGCCCGGGTGCTCGCAGAGTTCGGCGACGCGGCAGACCGCTACGCCGACGCCAAATCCCGCAAGAACTACGCCGGCACCGCACCGATCACCCGCCAGTCCGGCAAATCCAAGACCGTCCACGCCCGGTTCATCCACAACAACCGGCTCGTTGACGCGCTGCACATGCAGGCCGGCGCAGCGATCCTGCACGACCCCGGCGTCCGCGCCTACTACGACGAACTCCGCAACCGCGAAATCGGCCACAACGCGGCCCTGCGCCAGGTCGGCAACCGCCTCGTCGGCATCCTCCACGGCTGCCTCAAGACCACCAGCTCCTACAACGCAACGACCGCCTGGTCACACCGCACACAACCCGCCACAGCTTGACATCCAAGAAGCTGGGGTGTCTGACACGGTCTTCGCGGGGCTCGCCCAGGCATACCGGATGTTCGACGAACCCGGACACGGAGCGGAAGTCTTCTCACTGATCAGGGACAGTGGCCTGGACCCGCAGGCATACCTGACGGCTTTCTTCGATACCGGTCGAGAGAGACAAGGAGACCTCTCTCCCGGTATCTGAGGAGCGCGCCACCCTGAGCAAGCTTGCTGTCCATGCCGCGCACGGGACCTTCAGCAGTTACGGCTCTCGACCGATATGGAAGGCAGTGACGTGGTGTGGCGGCTCCCATCGGGTGGCCGCGCACGGACGGCGGCATGAGCGGATGTTGATCGCAATCCGACACTGGCTTGGCGTCACCGACCACAGCCTGGCCTGCAGACAGCAACGGTGGCGTAGCAAGTTGGCCCTTCGCGAACAGCGTCGCGACGCCGGCTTTTGACAGCTGACCTTACGATCTTGGCGTGTCTCGTACCCGCCGCTCATTAACCCGCATGCGGATCGTATTCACCCTCGGACTCCTACTGGGTCTAGGTATCACCACAGGACTCGTCTCGTCGACTCTGAGCGATATGAGGGGATCCGACGTTCTTGCTGAGATCGTAAAGGTCGAGCATCGCGGATCAAAAACCTTCCTGACCGTCCGCTTCAGGGCGAGTGGCGGCGAGCAGTGTGAGTCGTACTTTCGATCGTCCACGGACCGACCGGCACTCGGCGCGCGCGACCACATCCGGATCCGCCATCCGACCGGCAATCCTTGCGTCAACGTTCGCGAAACGAGCGAGCCGAACTCGTGGATGCCGGTCGTCCTCGGGACGTTGCTCACCATTGGGATGGCAGTAGGTGCCTACTTGGCGTGGCGCCCGCCCACCACCCCGCCTTCCCGGTATGCCGACATGCCGTAGCGGGGCCGGAGCGCAGTTAGTCCTTCAATCCACACGCCTCGGTACCACCGGGCGGCAACCGGACTTGCTCGACACGACATCGCGTAGCGCGGCATTGCAGGATCTCCAAAAGGGCGGCACGGACCCGTCGGATCGCGTCGTCGTCCACATCGAGGGCAGGCGGCAGTCGCGCGGGAAGCTGAGGGTCGCGACGGCCGGTGTGTCAAATTCGAGGGAGAGGTCGTGGCCGATGAGGGCCCAGGCGCCTGGCCCTCTGGCGACCGACCCGGCGCTGTTGACCACCTGTCCACCCAGCGTCGTAGCACAGCCGGATCAGCAAAGGTGGACACCTGCCGCGCCAAGGATCAGTGTGAGCGTCATCGGTCTGCCGCCGGTCCGCTCGGTCGACGCGCGGAGCGGCGTGTGATCCACGTCGCAACCGTGCAGTGGCGTCGACCGCTCACGCGATAGAGATACGGCGGTGCACGCACGCAATGCGGCAGATGTGGGCACCAGGTTGTGTGTTACTCGAAGCCGCGGAAGATGCCGTCGCTGTCCACGTTGTCGGCGAACTCTTCCCAGTCCATGTTCGAGATCGTGAGGTTGTTCTGAATCGACCACATCTCGGACGGTACGACTCGGAACGTGGCACCGTACTGCGGCCCCTTGCCCTGGTCCTCCAGATCTTCCGTGTAGTCGTAGAGGTTGACCACCAGAATCGGCCGGTCAGGGTGAGTCAGCGCCTTCGTGTCGACGAGGAAGGCGACGGCATGATGCACGTCTGCGGGCGCCATCTCCAGGAGCTGCGACGGCGTGATCCCCTCGTACGCACGATCATCGACGAACGTAACGAACGCGGTGAACCCCTCGTCCGTCTGTGGTTCAGCGATCGCCGCCTGAATCTCTATCCATTCCTGCGGATGAGCAAAATCGGTACGGATGACCATGGAAACGTCGGAGCCCTGGTGCCACATGCGCTCATCCACGCACGCAAGGATAGGCCAAACCGACAGCATCGAACGCACTCTCATCGGCTGACTCGAAAATGTTGAGTGGGTGGGCAGGCGGCAGCACTTGACCGCCCCCGCTCCTTCATGGATGACACAGAGGGGAGCCAGTTCCGGACGTTGACGGGCACGGGGGCGGGCCACGGGGCGTGGCGGCTGCCATCTGGGTGGTTCGTGGGTGGCTGCGCTGCGACGGCGCGACCCTGCCGGCGCAGTGATCGATGGTGATGATGGTGTGCTGTACTGCCAGGCATGAGGCAGCGGGCAGGTTGGTCATCGGTGTGGTGGTGCTGCTCATCGGGGTAGGCGGTCTGGCCGGCTGGCGGTGGTGGTGGCGTAGCCTGCCGCCGTACGGGCCGGAGGTGCTGGCGGCGCCAGCCCTGCTAGGCGGTAACGAGACCTCTGACGGAACGGGCCTTGGACGCGCATCGGTTGGCCCGTGCTGTGGATCAGGGCTGGGACGCCATGGTGAGCTTTGCGATGTCTGGGGCATAGACGGTCATCCAGTGCGGATGCAGCCGGTAGTAGACCACGTCGTTGTCCCAGTCGAAGAGGTCGTCGCCGTAGAAGTCCTTCAAGTACGCAAGCACGTCCGGCCAGTCCCTGGCCTGGTCGCCGTTCTGGGGGTTGAGGATCTCCACCTTGCCGTGCGTGAAGACGCCGAGGTCCTCACCGCGCATATGGGCGGCGCTGACGGCGGGCCGCGCCGCGAGGTGGCGCGCCTTGGCCGCGTCGCGCGCCGTGCCGAAGTACCACTTGCCTCGCAGGAAGTGCCCGTCCACACCGCTGATCCGCGGCTCACCCTTCGCCGTCACGCTGGACAGAGCGAGGGTGCACATGCCGGTGAGGACCTGGGTGAGCTGCTCCGCGTTCAGTGTTCGCGCGGTGTTGATGATCGAGCGGAGGTGGGAGGTGGAGCGGGCGAGGGAGGCGTCAAGGAGGGCCTGGAGCTCTTCGAGATCTTCTGGAGTTTCGCGCATGGAGGTCCTTGTCTTTCCGCATCTATCTGTGCCGCGGTCCGCGCCCATCACCGGCGCCGACCGATGAACCTATGCTCCACCCAAAACCTGACACCTTGCGTCATATTTCTTCAACTGGCTTGCGGACGCCAGCGGGCCGCGCGGCAGCCGGCGTGAGAGGCCGGCGGCGCGACGTGACGGCTCCCGGCTGGCGACGCGCGCGCTCTGCGGCATGTGAGGATGGCCGGGAGTCGTGCGCGGGTCCGGTCGTGACGAACCGAAGAGCTGCTGATGAGCGTGGACGTCCGGCAGCGCAAGAGGCTCAGCTCCGCCCGATAACGCGGCTGCTGAATAACGACCTTCCAGCCGTTCTCAGTCGGTCGTCCAACCGACTGAGCGCTGCCAGTCGGTTCCGGGTAGTTCGGCAAGTCGCTGTGCCGGTACCCGTCGAAGGGTGACCTGCGGTGCCAGCAGTGCGAGGCTCGGCATTTGTGGGTCAGGTCGTATGTGCATTTCAAACCCCTTCTCCGCCAAGCAATAGACCAGGCCCCCGTCGCTGGACACGAGTCGATCGTCCGCGCGCCCCCAGCAGGACACCCTTCCGGAGGTCGGGTAGCCAGCGCCTGCCGTCCTCTGGACGAGCACGGTGACCGTGCGGCCGGGCCTGGTTGGTCGATCGGAGAGCTCGAGGAAGAGGTCCGGATGGCCCGGCTGGCCGGGATACGCGTACGTCAGTTCGAAGCCGGGGATCTCCGGAACGACCAGCGGCACGCCGAGAGCGCGAAAATCGTCGACTCGCCACCGCAGTTGACTGGCTCGCTCGATGCCGACGACGGCGACGAACATGGCCGCCACGGCGAGCACAGCGCCCACTCGGGCCAGGCCAGGCAGCCGGCGACGAGTAGCCAACGCCAATGCGAGGTGCACACACAACGTAAACACGGCCCAGAAGCCGGTGGTTTCCCACCGGTCGCGTACCGGCCCGCCGATGGCCACCCCAACCGGGATCAGGACTACCAGCAGGATCGGCACCAGGGCATGCGTCAGATAGGCTCCAAGTCCCCTCCGTCGCATCACCAACATCCATAGCAGCGGTGACAACGCGGCGATGACACATACGGCGCAGAGTGCCACGGCGAGGGAGATGAACATCGGACCTATTGACATGGTCCAGTCCTGGTCTGCCGTCCACAGCCCGACAGCCAACACGGCCGCGACCGAGACGGCCCCACATGCCAACGCGTGGAGCGTCACGATCCGCATGGGCGGAACGTCGGCGCCGTCGCCGCTGAGGTCCG
This sequence comes from Plantactinospora sp. ZYX-F-223, assembly GCF_039649625.1. Taxonomy (NCBI): domain Bacteria; kingdom Bacillati; phylum Actinomycetota; class Actinomycetes; order Micromonosporales; family Micromonosporaceae; genus Plantactinospora; species Plantactinospora sp. ZYX-F-223. Next base: position 34,220 of record NZ_JBDJAV010000067.1, read on the forward strand.
TCATGTCTTTGCCACCCTCATTCTGAGTGCTCAGCCATCCCGTACTAGAACGCTGTTTGATAGCGGCGGGCAGGAACCAGCCGCCGTGACGAGGTAGATCGAACCCGTCAGCGGCCCCTCTACACGGCTCGGTTAAAGACTGGACCACGATCCGGTGAGGTCCATAGTCTGCAACAGGTCCTCGCCAGGCGCTCTCCGTACGATCAGGTGGTTGTCGTCGTACCGGTCAAGGACGACCTCGCCGCCGCCGAACTCCCCCCCCCGGTACCGTTCCGTCGGCGAGGTCCACGATCCGGGCCGGTCCGGCCCGCGAGTGGGTCCACATCGCGGCGCGGTGTCCGTCCCATGCCATCGGCAACCACGCCGAG
>NZ_JBDJAV010000068.1:0-33789 GCF_039649625.1 Plantactinospora sp. ZYX-F-223
ATTAGCTTCAGAGTCGGCCGGATGATCATTGCCCCACACCCGGTCCACCAACGTTGCCGCTGACACCGGCCGACCCGCGTCCACCACCAGCGCGGCGAAGGCCGTCCGCTGTTTGGAGGGTCTGGCCTCAGCGACCGACCGGAATCCCACAACTCGACGGGGCCGAGCACTCGAAAGTCCGCCACGTCTCTCCACCTCTGCCTAACCAGCAATGGGGGTACGGCTCGCCGTGTACGTCCCAGGGGGTGCTCGGCGAGGACGCCGTACTTTTGCTTATCGCTTCTTCAGGAAGAGAACCGGACCTTGTCCCATCATCCGTCGGCGATTGGCCGCGGGACGCCGGATCGGCATCCCGCAGCCTCCGGCTAGATTGTCACATCGTCAATCTCGAAGGTCGAGACGCTCCGAGCGGAGAACTGCACCGTCAACCGCATGCCGTCCAGGCGGGTGGACCTGCCGGCGACGTACTGCCGCCCTGTGCTCCCATCCGGGTTCGCGTCGGTGGTCCAGTCACGGACGACTCCACCCGCGGCCCCACCGGCGGTGGCGAACCGGGACAGATCATAGGTGATCCGTTGCGGTGAGTCACCGCAGACCGTGACCAGTACGAGCCGGCGGTTGGCCGCATCGTAGGCCGCGACCGTCGCCTGGTCGCCGCTGTCGACGATGACCATTCCCGCGCGGATGTGCCGGGTGTACTGGGCGAAGACGAAGTACTTGTTGCTGACCGCCCCCAGGGTGCCGATGTTGGCGGTCGGGTCGGGATAGTCGGCAGCGACCAGGCCCCAGGTGGCGCCGTCGACCGGCTGCCAGTAGCACCACGCGGTCGGATGGAGGTAGCGCAGGTCGAGGCTCAGGTTGTACGCCAGGTACAGGCCGTGGTCCCAACCTTCGCCGTACTCGGACTGCCACAACCGCCGGCCGTCGGCACGTACGGCGTCGTAGAGCGTGCTCCGCGGACCGCCGGTGTTGCCGTACTCGTAGCCGTGCACGTTGACCCTGCCGACCAGCGACTTGACCGTCGGCGGGAAGCTGTTCCAGGTCGCGGCCGCCATGGCGTACGTGCTCTCGTCCGAGGCGGCGACCTGCGTCGAGGTCAGGTCCCGGGCATCGAGTTCGGCACGTAGGTACCGGATAACCTCCCGCTGGGCGGCGGGGTCGAAATGGCAACCCTCCTGCGGCCCGTCCGCCCTCCACCAGGGCGCGGCCGGCTCGTTGAACGGATCGACCGAGGAGAAATCGACCCCCCAGTTAAGCGGCGAGACCGAGAACAGCTCGAACAGGTCCGCGCCCCGGTCGCGAGCCTTCCACATCATCTGCCGCTGCCTGCCATCGACCTGCCAGTTCCAGCTGTCTGACGCCGGGTCGCCGCTGTACCAGTCCAGCCAGAAACCTTCCAGCTGTTTGTACCGTGGAATGTTCGGGGACGCGACCATGCCCACCGGCGGAGTACCAATCGTACGCGACGTGCAAGCGCCCAGGTTGTACCGGACGATGTTCAAGCCCAGACCGGGATAGCTGCGGCCGCCGTACGACACGGCCTTCCGGGTATAGAACAGGTCGGCGAGGGTGTCGTCGGCACCGAAGACGTTTGCCCACCAGGACAGGGCCGCCCCCCAACCCTCCCACGCGCCGTAACTCTTCGAGGGGTCGACAGTGGTCGCGTAATCGGCGTATGCGGGGGTGGACAGCAGCGCACCGCCCACCGACGCCGCGACCATACCCCCGACCAGACGCCGCCTCGTCACCATCAGTGAACGCCTCCGGATCGCCTTGAGCGGTCAACCAGGATTGGACGCACCACCGCCCGCCGCCGTCGCCGACAGCGGGCGGTGGTCGCACAGCAGGACGACGAGCTGACTACTCGGCGGAGCCTTACCACGCGGAATGCCAGTAGCATCCGTTGTTCGCTACCCGGATCGGTGCCGCCTGATTGCCGACCGGTCCGGTCCATGTGCCCCCGCCGTTATTAGAATACTTGTGCGTCCACGTACCAGTGGTCTGCCAACGCATATTGTCGTGATTCATGCCGTGCTGCCCGCCGGTGTAGATCACTTTGTGCTTGGCCTGCATATTGGTGGCCACGCTGGCGGGAACGACGAAGTCGTCCTCGTAACCGACCACCGTCCAGTCGGTGCCGTGCGAGCCCTGCGGATTTCCACCGAGACTATCCAAGAAGCCGGTGCGACCCGCCATGTCCAGACATTGGATCGCCAACATGAAGGTCGCGCACAGATTAGCGAGCGCGGAACCCCGCGCATGCGGTGTCGACAGCGTGACGACATCCTCGACATAGAGGTAGGGCGGGTACCCTTCCTGCCCCTCCTGCACCCCCGTGAGGGCGTCCCGGATGATGAGCCCACCCATGGAGTGGGCAATCACATCAACCGATCTGCCGATATACGAAAACCGGTAGTGGATCGTCCACGCCAGTATCTTGCCGAGCTCGCTGAGACTCGTGTTGCGACTACCGCTTTCCAAGGGTTCGGCACAGTTGCTGTCGTTCGAGTAGTAGCCGACGGTTAGTGGGACGCCGATCCAGCCCCAGCCTCGCATCGCCGCTATGGCGTCGCCCCAGTAGGCGTCGCAGTCGAACCCCGCCGTGTTCGGCTGACCGTCGAAGCCGTGAATGAAGTACACGGGCTCGTTGACACTGTCGTCGCGTACCGGCGCCGCCGGTGCGGAACCCGGCGCCGCTGACGCCGGCGCGACCACCGACAGCGACCCGACCACGCCGATCATGACTGCGCTGATAGCGCGTCTTACCCAGCCTTGTCTCATGAGCTCACCGGCCTTCCTCCACCGTTGTCGCTGGCCTGCTCCTCCAGGGACTCGCGCAACAGCCGCTCCCAGACCGGATCGCGAAGGCCATCGAGCAACGGCCTATCCATCACGCCCACCTCCCGACCCACGACGCACAGCGGCGTTGCGAGGTCGGTCCGACCTCCCGGCATCTCGTCCTCCCCAGGCCCACATCGCTGTCCCACCCATGGTGACGAACGACGCTCACCGAGTCCTGGCATCTCGTCGGACCTACCCGGCCGCTGGCGGCGCTGGTCAGCGACGGTAACGAGAAAATCGTCAACCGACCCACTACGGGTTGACTACGGGTGCGCCGCGTGCGGCGCCAACCGGGTACGCAGCCCTTCGACGCGCGGGTGGCCGAGCGAGTCGAACAGGTCCAACGCCTGCCGCCAGCACTCCCGGGCCTGAACCGGCTCGTCGGAGAGCAGCCGGGCGTCTCCGAGCATCTCCAGGGTCTCGGCCTCGAGCCCGGGACAGTGCTTCTCGTGGAAGAGGTCGCGAGCCTCGGACAGGTGGATGAGGGCCTGCTGGTGCTGCCCCGCGCGCAACAGCGCCTCGCCGAGATTGAACAGCGCCGAGGCGACGCCGACTGGATCGGCCAGCCGCCGCCGGATCTCGAGCGCCTCCCGCAGGCAGCGGATCGCTTCCTCGTGTTGCCCGGCACCGGTGTACGCCCGGCCGAGGTTTCCCAGCGCCATGGTCCATTCGTACTCGGAGGCGGTTTGCCGGCAGATCTCCAGGGCTGCGGTCAGGTACTCGATGGCATCGTGAAACTTGCCCTGCCGGCCGTACGCGACACCAAGGTTGTTGAGCGTCCGACCTTCGCCGTACCGGTCGCCGATGGCGCGGCGGATCTCCAGCGAGTGGGTGAGGCACTCGATGGCCTTCTCGGTCTGGTTGATCTGCCCGTAGACGGTACCGAGGCCGCTGAGGATCAGTGCCTCGGCGGCCCGGTCCTCCGCCCGGCGTGCCGCCTTGAGCGCGATGTGTCTGGTGCCGAGCCAGTCGTGCCAGTTGCTGCGTCGCTCGAAGTACGGCCCGAGCAGCGCCGGCAGTCGCCAGGCGACGTCATACCTGCCGTGGCTGAAGGCGCTGGTGATGGCGACGATCAAGGTGGCCTCTTCGGCGGTGAGCCATTGGAACGCCTGCTCGTCCGCGTCGAAGACGGGCAGATGGGATGGCCGGGACCGCTCGTCCAGGATGACGTTTCTATTGTGTGGCGCCAGCGTTCGGACGGCCGCGTCGGCGGCGTGCAGGTACCAGGTGAGGATCCGATCGACGGCGGCATCGGTGCCGCCGTCACCGTCATCCGCTGTCGCTCGCGTCCTGGCGTAGTCGCGGAGCAGGTCGTGCAGCCGGTAGCGATCGGCGGTGACCGGAGTGACGAGGTGCTCGTCCACCAGCCGTTCAAGCATCTGGCGGGCCGCCGGCGGCGCCACGTTCGCCAGCGCGGCGGCCGAGTCGGCGGTGAAGTCGTCGCCAGGGTGTAGCCCGAGCAACCGGAACAGCCGCCGCTCCGCCGGATCGAGAGCCCGATAGGACAGGTCGAAGACGGCCCGGACCTGCCGGCTCCCGATCGCCAGCTCACCCAGCCGGCTGCCCGCCGTGTCGAGCCGGGTGGCGAGATCGCTGAACGTCCAGGCCGGCCGAGAACGCAACCGCCGGCCAGCCAACACCACCGCCAGCGGCAACCGCCCACACAGGTCAGCGACCCGGCGAGCGGCGGACGGATCCGCGGCAACCCGATCCCTACCGGCGAGCTGGCCGAGCATCGCGTGCGCATCCTGCGCGGTGAACACATCCAGGCTCAGCGTGCGGGCACCCTCGAGAGCCAGCACCCGACGACTGGTGACCAGGACGAGACTGGTCGCGCTCGCCGGCAGCAACGGCAACACCTGCCCGTCGCTGGCAGCGTTGTCCAACAGGACCAGGGCATCCCGGCCGTGCAGCCGGTCCCGGTACAGCGCCGCCCGCGCGTCCACCGCATCGGGAATCTGGGCGCCGGGCACACCCAGCAGGTAAAGAAAGGAAGCAAGCACAGTCGCCGGATCGGCCGGCGGCTCGTCGGCGTGACCCCGCAGGTCCACGTAGAGCTGGACATCGGCGTACCGCCCGGCGCGCACCACTTGATGGGCGAGGTGGATGGCGAGCCGGGTCTTGCCGGCCCCTGCCATTCCCTCGATCGCGGAAATCACCAGGGTGCCGCCCGCGTCCCCGGGCGGCGGCAGAGCCGACCACAAGGTACGCAGCTCGGCCTCGCGGCCCGTGAAGTCGGCGAGGTCCGGCGGTAGCTGGCGATGCGCGCTCACCGGCGCCGGGCCGGTCCCAGCCGCCGGGGCCACCTCCTGACGCAGCACCCGCCGGTGCGCGTCGGCCAACTCGGGTCCCGGGTCCGCGCCCAACTCGTCGGCGAGCCGACGGCGCAGCGCCTCGAACACCCGCAGCCCCGCAGCCTGCTGACCGCTGCCCGCCAACGCGAGCATCAACCGCGCATGGACAGCCTCGTGCAACGGATCGGCCTCGGTGGCCTGCCGCAGCACCGGCAACACCTGCTCATGATGGCCGAGCGCGGTGGCGACGTCGGCGTACTCCACGACGACCGCCTGCCGTTCCCGGTCCAGCGCCACCACCTCCGGCAGGACCCGCAGGCCGGCCAGGTCGGCCAGCGGCGCACCCCGGAACAGGCCGATCGCCTGCCGGTACGACTCGTACGCGGGGGTTGGCTCGCCGTCTCGGTGGGCACCCCGAGCAGCCTCGATGAGGCGGCGGAACTCGAGCAGGTCAAGCTGGTCGTCGGTGACGGCCAGCTGGTAGCCACCCCGGGTGGCGATCAACAAACGATCCGGCTCACCGGCCAGCCGCCTCGACTGCAGCCGCTGCCGTAGCCGGGACACGTGACTCTGCACCAGACCGGCGACGCCGTCCGGCGGTCGCCCGCCCCACATCACCTCGACGAGCGTGTCCAGTTGCACCGGTGCGTTCGGGGTCAACGCCAGCACGGCCAGCAGGGTGCGCTGCTTCGCCGAGCCCAGATCCACGCCCACTCCGTCTACGAGGACAGCAAGCGGACCCAACACCCGCAACCGCAGGTCGTACCCGGGCCGCTGGGTGCGCTGACCCAACCGGACGAGTTCGGCCGTCTCCGCATCGGACAAACCAAGGCCGGCGGCGAGCCGGCGTAGGGTGGCCGGACGTGGTGCGGCGACGCGTCCCTGCTCCAGATCACGCAGCCCACCGACACTCAGCCCGGCCCGTTCGGCCACATCCTGCTGGGTTAGACCGGCGCGCTCACGGAACTCGCGAAGGACACCGGGAAGCCGTGCCTCACTCACCGACCGTCACCGCCTCGGACTGCGTCCTCGTGGCCGTCGTCGCTCCTTGTAGGAGACCGCAGCTAACCGTACATCGACCTCGCCGCTGCCCGCTGCCCGGTGTCTCCGCCGACAGGGTGGAGATGTGTGGCAGGGCGACGAGCAAGCTGCGGACGTGGTGCGCTGGACGGTCGAGGCCGCTGACGCTGACGGCCGGCTGCGGGGCATCGCGACGTGGTGCGTTCGCACCGCTGCGGGGACGACTTCTCGTTCCGGTGGACCGGCGCCCGTGAGGACTTCGAGCGAAAGCTGTGCAGAGGGCAGTCCGGTGGCCCAGCGGCATGCTCACGCACGTTCTCCCAGGTCGCGGCGAGGATAAACCGGCCGAGTAACAGCTGCCAGTCCAGCACCGCCGAGGCGGCGTCGGTCGCGGCGTGGACCCTGCCTGGGATCTGGCAGTTGGCGACCTTACCGAGCGTGCCGGAATACTACCGGCCCACGCACGCCGAGGCGTTGCCGTCCTTGGGAAACCCGGTGTCGTCCACCACCCGGCCGTTGGCGGGTCCGGCCTCGGCGTACCCGATGCTCAGCTCGTCGGCGTTCATCTGCTTGACCGGACCGAAGGACGTGTGTCGCTCGGGCTTGGCTCTGGGCCGAATCCCCGGCCGTCTCTCTCGCGCGCCCGTCGCCGCGGGCCGCGCCAACGCGCCCAGCGAAGCCGCAGCGGCTCCCCGCGGCGTCGGTGTCGGCCTGGATCCCGGCGAGCATCCGGGTGACCGTGCCATCCAACGCTCACCTGCGGAACCGGGTGTAGACCGACTGCCAGGACCCGTACCGGGCCGGCAGGTCACGCCACGCCGTGTACCGTGCCAAAACTCGTTTCATGGCGGTGACCTGGTGTTTTGGAGATCGGTTCAGGCTGCTCGGTGGTATTCGTCGATCACTCCGTCGAGTCGTCGTCGGCGTCGTACGGGCTTGTCCATGGGGATGATGACGGCTGGGTCGTGGTGGGGTGGGCGCTGCTGTCGTCCTTGGTGGGGCCGGTGGTTGTTGAAGTGGTCGATGTACTCGCCGACCACGGCCTGCGTGTGCTGCTCGTTGTAGAGCAGCATGTGGTCGGTGCATTCTTCCCGGAGGCTGCGGCCCCAGCGTTCGATGAAGCAGTTGGCCGGTGGGGTGCGGGGCGGGGTCTTGACCACCGTGATGCCCTCGGCGGCGAACACCGCGTCGAACGCGGCGGTGTACTTGGCGTCGCGGTCGCGGATGAGGAACCTGAACCGGTTGGCATGCTCGCCCAGGTTCATGGTGAGGTTGCGGGCTTGCTGGGTCACCCATTGCCCGGTGGGGTGGGCGGTGATGCCGAGGAGGTGGACCCGTCGGGTGGCCACCTCCATGAGCACCAGCGCGTACAGGCGTCGTAGCAGGATGGTGTCGAGGTGGAAGAAGTCGATTGCCAGCAGCCCACTGGCCTGGGTGCGCAGGACGGTGCGCCAGTTGGTGTCCTGTTGGCGGGGCGGCGGGCCGACCCGGCGGCGGGCCAGGATTCGTCGGATGGTTCCTGCCCCAGTGCGGTGGCCGAGCTGCTGTAGTTCGCCTTGGATCCGGCGGTGTCCCCAGCGTGGGTTCTCGCGGGCCAGCCGCAGCGCCAGGTCCCGGATTTCGTCGTTGACCGGTGGTCGGCCGGGTCGGTTCGGGTAGGTCCAGCGGTGTCGCATCAGCCGGCGGTGCCAGTTCAGCAACGTGGCCGGGGTGACGATCCGGTGTGCCCGTATCCGGCGGGGCAGCAGGCGGGCGAGGGCGGACAGGATCGTCCGGTCCGGCCAGGACAGCCGCGGCCGGCCGTGAATGTGGCGGCGTAGCACTGCTGTCTCGTGCCGCAGCGCGAGGACTTCGACCAGCAACGCTCTGTCGCTGCGGATCAGCAATCCCAGACCGTTGAACAGGTGGATCATTCCCAGGTACAGCAACCGCACGACCATACCGGCGATCATCAGACCGAGCCAAGAACTCCCAGCTCACAGCCTGCGCGACAGGTTTTGGCACGGTACAGGGTCCTCGCCAAGATCGGCGCACGGGACCGGATCCAGGCCGTCATCCTCGCCTACGACCTGAGACTCACCCGGCCGATTTAGCGCTTCATCTCGCGCGTCCGTCAGGGCGCGACCGTAGTTCCCAGCCGCACCGCTCCGGGCCGATCCGCTCCGCGTGATCTACCGCTCCGCTGCCGGGGCCGCGTGCAGCCGCCCACGTCACCGCCCGTCCGACCGCCACGACGCCCGCACGCGTGTGAGCTCAGTGCGGGATGTGTGTGAGCTCAGAGCTGTTTTTCAGCTTTGTTGACCTCAGTGCGCTCACACACGTTCGACGCTTCGTCAGGACTTGCGGGGGGAGACCGTCATGATGCCGATGCACATCTCGTCGCTGGTGCCGTCGCCCCACACCACGTAGCGCGGCGGCAGCTTGCTCAGCTGCGGCAGCCGCTTGCGCAGCCCCGCGTCGTGCGTACACGTCAGCCGCAGCGTGTCCTCCGGACCGATCTCCACCGGCGACGGCAGCGTCACCAGCCGCTGGTTGTCGAAGTCGAACTGCGGCACGTCCAGCACGACCTTGGCGTTTGGCGTGCCCGGGTTGAGTTCTACCTTTATGGCCCGCCCGAGCAGGTGCATGTGGCCGAAACCGGCGAAGAGCGTCATCGGCGCCGGCACCTTGTGGTCGCAGGTCTGGGTGTCACCAGGCTTCGGCGCGTTCTGGCCGCACTCCTCCAGCTGCTCGTCCGCCATGTCGCCGACCTCCGGCCCGAACCGCTTCGTCACGTCCGCGATCGAGGCCGCCCGGTCACAGAGCGGCCCCGACTCGTCGGCGGCGCAGGGCAGGTCGGTCGGCGCGTCGAGCGGCCACATGACGAGTTCCCGGGTCTGTGGCGTGCCGTCCGTCAGCCGCAGCCGCACCGCCGAACGGTCCGACCCGGCCGGCTTGCCATCGGTCGCGACAGGTTGTAGTGGATCTGGAGGACGAGCAGGCTGCCCGGCTCCAGCTTGTAGCCGGCGTCCTGGGTGAGCAGCGTCTCCGTGGCACCCGGCGCCCAGGTGTCCACCCACGCTGCGTCCCCATCTTCTACCTCGGCGCCGTCCACGCCGGTCCCGCCGAAACACTGCCAGCCGAGGCCGGGGGTCTTCGCGTCCTGCACGCGCACCGCGGCAGCGCCGCCCGGCGGCACCGCGTACACGATGGCGTGGTGCGCGATGGCGACGTTCTCCGGCATGAATTGAGTCCCGGTCAGGTACTGCGCCATGGTCAGGCCCGGATCGATCACCTGGCACCGGTACCCGTCCGTGCCGCCGCCCTCCGGCGGCGCAGGCGTGTAGGCCTCGGCCATCTTCAGGTCGACGAACCGCTCGCCGGCGCGCAGCGGCTGCGGTGGAGCCGACGACCCGCCCGCGTGCGCGCTGTGCGAGCCGGCCGCGGCGGGCGCCGCACTGTTGTCGGCGTCCGACCCGCAGGCGGCGACAGCGAACGCCGTCGCCAGCGCTATGGTGGCCGCCCCGAACCTCCACAGTGGGCTATCAGGTTTCGTCATGGCCTGAACGCTAGGCCCGATTCCGTCCTGTTCCGTCGTACTGCAGTCGCCATCCTCGGGAGGGAGGTGGCACCACGGTACTGCTCTCCGGAGCGCCGTTCGACACCCGCACGAGAATCAAGGCCCGTCGCAACTGGGCCCGAATTCACGCCCACAAAAGTCCATCGGCGATGGACGGGAGCCAAACTCCCAGCTTAGAACCGACTGCTACGCCTGCCTGACCGCGCGGGTCGACGCGCTCTTCGAGCTCACCGACGCGGTGCTCTGTACCGATGGGCCGGTACGAACCCTGGTCGGGTTGTCGTTGCCGCCCGAGCACCGGCGCGGGCACGGCGCGTTGTACGACGCGCTGAACAACAAGCGCTGGATCGAGGTCGAACGGCTCTGTGGCGTCCTCACAGGGCTGCCGCTACCGCGGTGCGCGGGCGGACGGTGGTCCTGGCCGTGTACGTCAGCGCCCGGCTGCGCCCGGACGCCGCCACCAGCCCCGACAGGTTGTTCTGCCACCTCTACGGCTGCGGCAAGAACCAGGCCCAGCTAAACCCGGGCTGGCCGTACTCGTTTATCGCCGCCCTGGAACCGGGCCGGACCTCATGGACCGCGATCCTCGACGCCGTGCGGCTCGGCCCGGCCGACGACGTCGCCGAAGTGACTGCGGCCCAGGTCCGCGACGTCATGCAACGTCTCATCGCGGCCGGACAGTGGGTGATGGGCGATCCTGACGTGCTGGTCGTGTTCGACGCCCGGCTCTGGGCGCCACCGCGCTGGTGCGTGCGCTGGGCACCTGGGTCGGCCAACCGGCCTGAGTGCCGTTTTAACGGTCGTCTCAGGTTCGCTCGGTACGAAGTCGGCATCAGATAAGCGATGTAACCCGTATGTAGGAGGCTAGTGATGGCAGTCAACGCAGCGCCGTCCGGGGAAGCGTCGGCCGGTCGGTTGGCAGGGCGGTGGGTGCCGTGGTTGGTGATCGGGTTGTGGGTGGCGCTGGCGGCGGTCATGGTGCCGCTGAGCGGGAAGTTGAGCTCGGTCACCACCGACAGAGCCGTGGACACGCTGCCGGCCAGTGCCGAGTCCACCAAGGTGGCGGTGCTGGAGGACAGTCTGCCCGGCGGTGAGGACAACACGTTCGTTTTCGTGTACCACCGCGCCGGCGGGATGACCGACGCTGACCGCGCGACGGTCGAGCGCCACTACAACACCCTTGCCAAGCGGTACCCGCCGACGGCGACGGCGGCGGCCGGCGAGGACGACGAGGACTCACCGACGAGACCCTCCACCGACGGCAAGGCGATGATGTTCACCCTCGATGTGAGCACGACCTACGGCGGACCGGAGGCCATCGTCGGCCCGTTGCGTGAGGCCGCGAAGGACCGCCCCGCCGGCCTGGAACTCGACGTGACCGGCCCGGCCGCGGTCGACGGCGACATGGACGCCGTCTTCGACGGCATCGACCTGCAGGTTTTCCTCACCACCGTCGTCGTCGTCACGCTCCTGCTCATTCTCACCTACCGCAGCCCGGTGTTGTGGTTGATCCCGCTGGTGGTCGTGGGCGCGGCCGCACTGACTGCGATGGCGACCGTCTACCTGCTCGTCAAGGGCTTCGGCATCGTGGTCAACGACCAGAACTCGGCGCTGCTGACGATCCTGGTGTTCGGCGTCGGCACGGACTACGCGCTGTTGCTCATCGCCCGGTACCGGGAGGCACTGCACCACCACGAGAACGTCCGGGTTGCGATGGTCCAGGCGCTACGCGGCGCGGCGCCGGCCATCGTCGCATCCGCGGCCACCGTGGTCGCCGGCCTGCTCTGCCTGCTCGTCGCGGACCTGAACAGCACCAGCGGGTTGGGCCCGATCGGTGCGGCCGGCATCCTGTGCGCGCTGATCGCCATGCTGACGCTGTTCCCGGCGGTGCTCGTGGTGCTCGGCAGGCGGATCTTCTGGCCGGCCATCCCGCGGTTCAGCACGGCAGTGGAGGAGAAGCCGGGGCTGTGGGGACGGCTCGGCACCGCCATCAGCCGCCGCCGGTGGGTGGCGACGCTCAGCTCGCTCGGAATTATGGGTGTTCTCGCCATCGGGCTGGCGGGCAACACCGGCGCCCTGCGGGAGCAGGACCAGTTCCTGTCCGCGCCGGAATCGGTCACCGGCTTCACCGTTCTCCGCCAGCACTTCCCGGAGCTCGGCGGCCAGCCGATGACGATCTTCACGCGGCCGGCGTACCAGGAGCGGGTGCTCGACATCGTCAAGGGCACCCGCGGTGTGGCAGAGGCCATCCCGGGCCAGACCAGCGGTGGCTGGGCCGACATCTCCGTGTTCCCGACGGACGCGCCGGACTCCACCGCGGAGTACGACACGATCAAGCGGGTGCGCACCGCCGTGCACGCGGTGAGCGGGGCGGAGGCGATCGTCGGCGGGCCGAGCGCGGAGAACCTCGACACCGAGGTCACCACCAGCCGCGACGAGAAGCTGGTGATCCCGCTGGTGCTCACCGTCGTCCTGATCGTCCTCGGGCTGCTGCTCCGAGCGATCGTGGCCCCGCTGGTCCTGATGGCAACCGTGATCGTCTCATTCGCCGCAGCCTTCGGCGGCAGCGTGTTCGTCTTCGACACGATCCTCGGGTTCAAGGGTATCGACTATTCGGTGCCGCTGCTGGCATTCCTGTTCCTGGTGGCGCTCGGCGTCGACTACAACATCTTCCTGGCCAGCCGGGCCCGGGAGGAGACCGTGCGTCTCGGCACCAGAGACGGCATGCTCAAAGCCCTCTCCGCCACCGGTGGCGTCATCACCTCGGCAGGCCTGGTCCTGGCGGCCACGTTCGCGGTCCTCGCCACACTTCCGCTGGTGATGCTGATCGAGGTCGGGTTCCTGGTCGCCTTCGGCGTGCTGCTCGACGCCCTGCTGGTGCGGTCGGTCCTGGTGCCTGCCCTCACCCTGCTGATCAGCCGGCGGATGTGGTGGCCGAGCCGGCTGTCCCGACCGGTGGAGCCGCCGGACGGTCAACGGCCGCTCGTGGACGATGAGGAGCTCGCGCTGCAACGGTGAGCGCGGCGGCACGGACGAGATCCGGGACGGGGACCCAGGCCCGTCCCGGATCTTTTCATGGGCCCGACACTCACCGCCCTTTGGTCCTGCGCCGTGCGGCCGGGGCTGGGGTCGGCGCACCGCGGTTTCCTGCCCCGACGGTGAGCCGCGCGGGGCCATGCCCGAGGGCCGCCGTCCCTTGTCCTGCGCCGCGCCGCCGGGGCGGGTCAGCGCACCGCGGTGTCCTCGCCGGCGGTGGGCCGCGCGATCGGGGCGGGCGGGGCCGCGGCCGGAAGGTCGACCCGCAGCAGCGTGCCACCGCGTGCGGAGCGGGCGACGGTGACCCGGCCGCCGTGGGCGTCGACGACCCGCTGCACGATCGACAGCCCGAGGCCGGATCCCGGCAGCGCCCGGGCGCTGTCGGCACGGTAGAACCGGTCGAACACGCGCGGCACGTCGGCGGCGTCGATGCCGGGCCCGGCGTCGTCGACGTCGAGCACCGCCGACGCGCCCTCGGCGAGGAGCCGGACCTGGACCGGCTGGTCCGCGGGAGACCATTTGCCGGCGTTGTCGATGAGGTTGAGCACCGCCCGCTGGAGCGCAGCGGGACGCCCGCTCACCCACACGGAGGTCACGTCGAGCGCGACCTCGATGTCGGGCACGCGGGAACGCGCCCGGGTCGCGGCGGCCACCACCACGTCGGCGAGGTCGAGCAGTTCGGTGCTCTCGTCGCTGACGTCACCGCGCGCCAGGTCGGTCAGCTCGGCGGCAAGGGTGCTCAACTCGGCCACCTGGGCGCCGAGATCGTTGAGCAGCCGGGTCCGGCTCTCCGTCGGCAGTGCGCTGTCCAGGGTGCCGCGCCGATCGAGCCGGATCAGCAGCTCGACGTTGAGGCGCAGGCTGGTGAGCGGGGTCTTGAGCTCGTGGGCGGCGTCCTCGGCGAGCAGCCGCTGGGCCCGCCGGGAATCCCGGAGCGCGGCGAGCATGTCGTTGATCGCCTGGATCAGCCGCCGGATCTCCCCACCGCCCTCATCCGGGATGTCGGCGTCGAGATCCCGGGTGTGCGCGACACGGACCGCGGCGGCGGTCAGCCGGTCGATCGGTGCCAGCCCGGTCCGCGCCACGGTCCGCCCGACAAGGGCGCCCCCGGCCACGCAGAGCAGCCCGATCAGCAGCATGCCCAACCCGAACTGGTTGATCGGGCTGTCGTCGGCGACGCGGGCCACCTGGACCGCGCCGTCGCCCGCCCGCAGCGTGTAGATGCGGTAGCCGTCCTCGTCGCTGTCGTTCGACTCCATCAGGTCGGCCGACGCACCCTGCGCCACGCGCCCGGCGTCCTGGCTGACCGGGGGCAGCGCGGGTTGGCCGGCCGGCGTCCGGGTCGAGCCGTCGGGCAGGATGACCCGCACCAGCCGACCGGATCCGGGATACGGCGGTAGCTGGACCTGCGCCAGGCCGGCGCGCTCCGCGTTCGTCGCCAGGACGCGGGAGTCGGCGCGCAGCTGATCCTCCGCGCTGTCCTGCAGCTCCCAGTCCAGCAGCTCGCTGGCCACCTGGAAGGACACGAACACGCTGACCGCGATGGCCGTCGCCGCGATCACCGTCAACCTGGTCCGCAGGGACCGCCGGCGCCACCATCGGGTCAGCCTGCGCGGTTCCCGGCCGGCGGGCCTGCTCACGGAGGAGTCTCCCGCAACGTGTATCCCAAGCCGCGCAGCGTGTAGATCAATCGCGGCTCACCCTCGGCCTCCATCTTGCGGCGCAGGTAGCTCACGTACACCTGGAGGTTGTTGGCGGTGGTGCTCATGTCGAAGCCCCAGATCGCCTCGAACAGCGCGTCACGGGTCAACACCCGGGTCGCGTTGCGCACGAGGACCTGCAGCAGGGAGAACTCGGTCCGGGTCAGGTGCAGCGGCCGCCCACCCCGCCACGCCTCGAACCTGTCGGGATCCAGCCGGACGTCGGCGAACGTCAGGAGCTGCGACTCGTCGTCGCCCGGCGCGCGGCGGCGCAGCAGAGCCCGGACCCGGGCCAGCAACTCCTCGGTGGCGAACGGCTTGGGCAGATAGTCGTCGGCGCCCGCGTCCAGCCCCGCGACCCGTTCGGAGACCTGATCCCGGGCGGTCAGCATGAGCACCGGCAGATCCCGACCCGCCGCCCGCAACCGCCGGCAGGTCTCCAACCCGCCGAGGCGGGGCATCATCACGTCGAGGATCAGCAGATCCGGCGCGTCACCACCGACCCCGTCGAGCACGGCGAGACCGTTGGCGACGGTGCTGGTGTCGTAACCCTCGACCTGGAGCACCCGCTCCAGCGACTCACGGATGGCCGCCTCGTCATCCGCGATCATGATTCGCACGCCGGCCCGCCCCTCTCCAGTCGATGCTTTTCCGCTCATCCTGCCCGATCAACCTGAGGCCAGGATTAGATGAAATCGGTGGCCTCCCTCGTGAGACCGAGGGAGGCCACCAAACGATCAGCGTGGTGTGCCGCAACCAGTGCGTACTGATCTGCTGGGTGTGTACCCACCGCAGGTGCTGCCCGATGCGCGCCCAGAGAGAGTCGTACCGTCGGTAGGTCAACGGGCGTCCGTCGCGGTAGCGCAGCAGGCTGCCGTCGCGGTCGCCGTCACCCCGTTCCGCGTGATGCGCCAGGAGGTGCCGCATCAACGTGGGGGAGACCGGCTGCCAGCGGGAAGTGCCGCCCTTCTCCCGCAGGAAGATCAGACACTCGTCGGTGTCCAGGTCCCGTGGCCGCAGTGCCAGCGCACCGGCGCGGCGGCAGGCGGTCTCGGTGTGCAGCCGGATCAGCAGACTGTCCAGACCCGGGTCATCGCCGGTGCGGACCGCCACCTCGTTGATCTCCGCCAGGCGGGCGTCGCCGATCGCACGCCGCGTACTGGGCAGCCGGCGCGGCTTGTTCACCTTCAACGCCGGGTTGTCGGCCGCGTCCAGATACCCGTCCGCCACCGCCCGCCGGTACAGGCAGCGCAGCGCGGCCACAATGTGCTCGGCCGCGGATCGGCCGCCCCGGTTGTTGCGTCGCGGCACCACGTTGGCCTGCACCTGGGCGCGTAATTGCTCGATCTCGGAAGGGAGAGGTTCGTCGATGCGGCGGTCACCCCATGCCTGCACCACCTTCTTCCAGTAGGTGCCGTACGCCCGGCGGGTGCCGGGCGACACCGCGGCGGCGACGACCGGAACGTACTCGGCGAACGTCGGAGCCGGCGGACGGGTCGGCCGGACCTCCAGCAGGTCGGCGGGGGAGATGCCCATCCGCTCCAGCAGCAGCCGGGCGGCCTCCAACTCGGGCCGGCCGGCGATGCTCTGACTCACGCCACCTCACCCCCTGCCACGGCTTCGTGTGTGCCCGCCAGCAGCCGGTCAAGCGTCGCCAGGGGATGCGCCGCCAACACACCGTTGATGGGGTCGGCGGCAAGCAGAACCCGGTCCCCGGCCGTGAGCCGGCACCACCGACGCACCGCCAACGGCAGGACCAGGTAGCCGCGACTGTCGATGCGGTGGACACCGTCAAGGGCCGCGCGGACCATGATGATCCCGGCCCGCTCGCGAATGTCCAGGCGAGTTCCCGGCGCCCAACCAAGTACCTGGACGATGCTGCGATCACCGATCCGACCGCGCTTGTCGACCGCGCTCAAGGCGTAGACGGTGTCGGTCGCTCGTGCGAACTGGGCATCCGAGGCTGGCACGGGAAGTGGCTGTCGAGTGCGGCCCGGTGTCTCCGGGTCGGCAGTAGCACCTCGGGGAATCGATTTGGGAACCACCGGCGGCACGGACGTGGTCATCGCGACCACCTTCGCCCCTGCGCGGCGGTTACCGACAGTGATGAAAGACAGGAAACTGGGTGTTCAAGGGGACTTGAACACCCACACGGGGACTGCGCACCGGTGAGAAAAATCTGTGTCCGAGGCCCGAGTTGGACCTTGACTACATGTTTGTCCTGCGCGAGGAATTGATGCTTACGTAGCGAAAAGAATCGACTCCGATTTTGTGTGGCCCGCGGCGTTCGGCTCTGTCGGGCATGCCTCACAGTGCCGAGCGCCGGACGCATTTCATGCCTTGAGCGGCTCGTCCTCAAGGTCAGCCTGTGGTCCCCCGCAGCATCCCAGATGAGCCACCCACGCATAGATCTGCGGCGCCTCCTCGCGGTGTGCAGCAGTGTAACGGTGCATGCCTTCGAGTAGGTGGTAGGAGCCGATGTAACGCCTGCCTTGGCGTGGCAAAGGACTACGATTCGCTGGGTTGTGTACGAGGACGACTCCGGGGAGTGTGACGCCAGAGCGGATTGCGAGGCGGATACTTTCAATCTTGGTGTTTGCCTGGACGTCTTCGGGGTCGTCGTGCAGCATCGCCTGCTGGATCTCCGGGACCGGGACGTGTTGCTTCCGGAAACACCGAAGGCTTTCGCTGGCGTTGTAGATATCGGCAAGGTTGTCGACTGTTGATTCGTGGTGGTGGTCGGGCGCCTCGGTGTTCAGTTCGGTGAGACTCCACCACTGATCGCCGCCCACGTCTGCATGGTACCGAGACGGCATCATCCAGGTTGCAGCCCCCGCCATCCCGCAGTCGGCACCAGCTCCGGCCGCAGCGCCAGTGCCAGGACCAGCAGGTAACTGAGGCAGAAGGCTGCGCCGACGTGGCCGGCAGCGCGCCGGTGTGCAGGGCTCGCCGCGCTATGCGATGCGCGAACACTGCCCCGGCGACGCCGACCACAAGGGTCAGTACGGCGGAGCCGGCCGCCAGCCCCAGCGTGGTGCTTACCCCGGCCCGCGGTCTCCGTTCGCGTCGGTACGTTCGTTCGTAACGACCACCCGCAGTCGTCGGGTGAGCCATGGCAGGTACCGCAGTGGGGCGTGGGCGTCGAGGCCGAGTTCGGTGCGGACGGCGTCAACCTGCTCAGGCGTAGCCGGCCGGTTGGCCCTGGTCGTCGCCGCCGGGGCGGCTCTGCTTCGGATCACTCGCGCCAAAACGACACTGCGCCTACCTGGTCCGGACACCACCCGGCAGTCGCTCAACCGGCTGCGCGCGATGAAACGCCGTATGGAGGCCTTCGTCGGCCCGTGGCTGCCCGATCCGCTGCTCACCGCGCCGGACGATGCCGAGGACGTCGACCTCGCCGAGAGTGTGTCGATGGGGCTCATGATCGTCCTGGAGACGCTGTCACCGACCGGGCGCTCCGTCTTCGTGTTGCGCGAGGCCTTCGATGTCAGCGGCGACGAGATCGCGGCCGCCGTCGGCAAGAGCCCCGCAGCCTGTACAGTTCGGAAACTCGGCTGTAGGCGCTGATGTGCGCTTTTGTCCGCTGTGGGATCGATGGATGGCGGGATGCCGCCGGTCATGATTCTGTCGTTCGGCTACCTGATTCTTCGTCAGGCACTGCAGCTGATCATCCTGTTGGCCCGCAGTGGGCACGCCAACGCGATCGAGGTTGCTGTGCTGCGGCATCAGGTCGCCGTGTTACGGCGGCAGGTACGCCGGCTGGATCTGGAACCGGCTGACCGGGCGGTGCTGACCGGGTTGTCGAGGCTGTTGCCACGACGCCCGGCTGGGCGGATGTCAAGCGAACCACTCCTTCGCCAGCAGGCGGTACGAGTCGACCCGGTCGGCGTGGTCATGGGTGATCGTGGTGACGAGCAGTTCGCCGGCGCCGGTGACGTTGTGCAGGATCCGCAGCTTCGCCGCGACGGTGGCGGGGGAGCCGACGAACTGGGTGGCGACCCGGTCGGCCACCAGGTCGTGATCCTCGGCGCTTCATACCTGGTCGGCGGCGTACTCGGGGGTGGGGTACGGGATCGCGCCGTTCCCGCTGCGGATGCCGCGGACCCAGAGCGCGAACGGCGCGGCCAGCGGTCCGCGCTGATTCGTCGTCGCCGGCCACGACCACGTCCGCCGAGACAACGACGTACGGCTCGGCGAGCACGGGTCCGGGCCGGAAGGCGGCCCGGTACGCCTGTACCGCCTCCAGCACGGTGGCGGGACTGGCGTGGTAGTTGGCGGCGAACGGCAGACCGAGTTCGCCGGCGAGCCGGGCGCTTTCGCCGCCGCTGCTGCCCAGCAACCACACCTGGAGATCCGTGCCCTCACCCGGTACCGCGTGCGCGTCCAGCCCCGAGGCGTCGTGGTAGTCCCCCCGCAGCAGGGCCAGGATGTCGCCGACCTGTTCGGCGAAGTCTGGCGACTGGGCTCCAGGCTGTTGCAGCAGTGCCGCGTGGAGCGCGAACCGGGGCGAGGCGATCAGCTTGGCGAACGAGAGCGGCGGCGGGATGAGCAGCCCGTCCACCACCCGGGCCGCGGCGGGTCGCTGTCCGCCGCCAGTTCCCGGGCCGCCTCGGCCTGCCGCTGTCCGGAACGCCCGAGGCCGAGGTCGATCCGGCCGGGGAAGAGGGCGTCGAGCGTACCGAACTGCTCGACGACCGCCAGCGTCGTCTGGTGCCCCGGTTGTGCAGTACCCGAGCCGACCCGGATCCGGCTGGTCGCGGCCGCGACCTGTCCGATCAGGACCGCCGGCGCCGAGCTGCCACCCCGGCGGTGCAGTGGTGCTCGGCGAGCCAGTAGCGTCGATAGCCGAACTGCTCTGCGTGGCGGGCCAGGTCGAGGGTGTTGTGCAGAGCCTCCTGGACCGTGCCGCCGTCGGGCACGGAGGCGAGGTCGAGTACGGACAGTGGTGTCGATGACGTCGATACCTCCCGGTCCAGTCAGGTCGTGACGGCGGCCGGCGCTGAGCGGCCGAAGGGGCGGCTGGGAATCCTCCGGCGCAACACCGGGGCGATCTCGGCCTGGAACAGTTCGAGGGTCTGCCGGTGCTGCCGCTCGGTCAGCCCGTCGCGATCGGCGGTCAGGTGGATCACCTCGTGTCCGAACCGCTCGTGGTAGCGCAGCACCTTGTCCACGATCTGCTGTGGGCTGCCGACCAGGATCGAGCTGCGTTCGAGCGCGTCCTCGAGGGTGGGGAAGACCGGCTCGATGCCGAGCCGGCGGAAGGTGGCGAGCCGGGCCTGGAAGATCGGCCGGTAGGTGGCGATCGCCTGCTGCGAGGTCCGCGCGGCGTAGTACCCAGCCGTACCGGCGCCGACCAGGGCATCGGCCGGGTCGTGGCCGTAGTGCGCCCAGCGCTCCCGGTAGTAGCGGATCAGTTCGGCGTACGGCTCGATCGGGTTGGTCACGTTCGCGGAGAAGAGCGGATCGCCGTAACGGGCAGCCAGGTCGACGGAGTCGCGGCTGGTGGCGCTCCCATGCCACACCCGGATCGGCTGTTGCAGCGGCCGAGGCCAGGTCTCCGCCTCGGTCAACGGCGGACGGAACCGGCCGGACCAGGTGACCTTCTCCTCCCGCCAGAGTCTCCGGAACAGTTCGTAGCCCTCTCGGTTGCGGTCCCACTGGTCCTCGGTGGTGACGTGGAACAGCTGCGCCTGGGCCGCTCCGTTGCCCTTGCCGATGATCAGTTCCAGCCGGCCGCCGGAGAGGTGGTCCAGGGTCGCATAGTCCTCGTACGCCCGGACCGGGTCGAGCAGGCTGAGCGTGGTGACCGCGGTGAACAGCCGGATCCGGGAGGTCTTCGCGGCGATGTGGCTGAGCACCACCGGAGGTGAGGACGAGATGAACGGGCGCTCGTGGCGCTCGCCGACGCCGTACCCGTCGAAGCCCAGTTCCTCGGCGAGCACCGCGCCGTCGACCACCTCCCGGAACCGCTCGGTGGTCGACGGCTGTCGGCCGGTGACCGGGTCGGGCAGGTGGGTGATCAGGGTGATTAGCAGGAAGTTCATGCCAGCACCTTTCGTTCCGCGTCGGGCCGGAGACGCGGCGGGCCGACGGGGCGAGGCGGGCCGACGGCGCGGGGCGGGCCGAGGCCGAGATGACCGCGCAGGGTGGTAGTCGTGTAGTTGGCGCGGAGCACGCCGCGTTCCTGCAATAGTGGCACCACCCGGTCGACGAAGTCGTCCAGACCACCGGGCGTCAGGTGCGGTGCCAGGATGAACCCGTCGGCCGCGTCGGACTGGACGAAGTGGTTCATCTCCTCGGCTACCCGGGCCGGGGTGCCGATGACCGACTGCCGGCCGGTCACCTCGATGATCAGGTCGCGGATGCCGAGCCCCTTCTCGGCAGCCAGCGCCCGCCACCGGCGCACGGTTCCCACCGTGTCGTCGTACATCCGGGCCCGGCCCTGGATGATGGCGGAGTCCGAGACGTCTGGGTCCTCGGCCGGCAGCGGGCCCTCGGGGTCGTACCCGGACAGGTCCCGGTTCCACAGCTGTTCAAGCAACAGGATCGCGGTCTGCGGGCTGACCTGTTGGCGGCGGATGTCGTGGGCGCGCGCCTCCGCCTCCGTGTCGGTGTCGCCGAGCACGAAGGTCACGTCCGGGATGATCTTCACGTCGTCGGGTGACCGGCCGTAGCGGGTCAGCCGGGACTTCACGTCGGCGTAGAACGCCTGGCCGGACTCCAGGGTGCCGTGCCGGGAGAAGATCGCATCGGCGTCGGCGGCCGCGAACTCCCGTCCCTCGGACGAGTCGCCGGCCTGGATGATCACCGGGTGCCCCTGCGGGCTGCGCGGCACGGTGAAGTGCCCCGCGATCTCGAAGTGCCCTCCGTGGTGGGCGAAGGCGCCCGGGTCCGGCGACCGGACGAACCGGCCGGTCTCCCGGTCGCCGACGACCGCGTCCGCCGGCCAGGAGTCCCAGAGCAGCCGGGCGGCCCGGACGAACTCTGCGGCCCGCTGGTAGCGCTGCGAGTAGTCGAGGAAGCCGCCACGGCGGAAGTTCTCCCCAGTGAAGGCGTTCGAGGAGGTGCCGGCCAGCCCGAGGTGCGTGGTGACGGCGGCCAGCCCGGCCAGCACGGTGAGACTGTCCGGCCGACCACGTCCAGGTCGTAGATCTTTCCCCGCTGCTCGCGCAGCCGCAGCCCTTCGGCGAGGAAGAAGAAGTCGAACTTGCCGGGTTCTGCGGTGCGGGCCAGGTGGACGAAGGAGGCGAAGTCGATCTGGCTGCCGGCGGCCGGATCGCTCCACACCGTCTGGTTGTTCACTCCGGGGAAGTGCGCGGCGACGATGATCTGCTTGGGCATGGCTACCTCCGGTTCGCCAGGGGCGCGGCAACGGACGGGGACCGGTCCTGGTCGGGTGTCGGCGCATACCGGTTCGCCGGTCGGGGCAGGCCGAAGGTGACGAAGTCGAGAAGTCCGCGCTCCGCCTCGGCGACCAGGCCGGCCCAGTGGGACCCGGACCAGAGCGCCTTGCGTCGAGGGCGGAGCGCCGCCAGGCGGCGGGATGCCAGCCGAGCCCGTCGAAGGCGACGGCGAGCTGCAGGGATGGTCGGGGCATGGGCTTCCTCCCGTGTGGTCAGCCGGTGCTGATGCAGGCCGGCCGGCAGTGTCGTTGGTCAGCCGGGGCGACCTTGCTCAGCCCGCGGTGACGAGCCTGGGCAGCGCGTCGAGCAGGGACCTCGTGTAGTCGTGGCGGGGATAGTTGAAGACGTCGCCGACCGGTCCCTGTTCCACCACGGCGCCCTCGTGCATGACCAGGACCCGGTCGCTGAGGTGGTGCACCACCCCGAGGTCGTGCGAGATGAACAGCAGCGCGGTCCCATCGACGGCGCGGATCTCCGCCAGCAGGTCGAGCACCTGGGCCTGGACCGAGACGTCCAGAGCGGAGACCGGTTCGTCACAGATGATCAGGCTGGGGCGCGCGGCGATGGCCCGGGCTATCGCTACCCGCTGCCGCTGACCGCCGGAGAGCTGCCGGGGGTGGCGGTCCAGCAGTTCAGGCCCCAGCCCGACCCGGTCGAGGAGCCCGACCACCCGTTCCCGTCGGTCGGCCCGATCGACCGTCCGGTCCAGGCCCTCGGCGACGATCCGGGCCACCGAGTAGCGGGGGTCGAACGAGCCGAGCGGGTCCTGGGAGACCAGTTGCAGTCGGCGCCGCAGCGGGCGGCGCTCCCGTTCCGGTACGTCGGTCCAGGGCCGGCCGCAGAAGCTGACTGTGCCGGTGTCCGGGGCGAGCAGGCCGAAGAGAAGCCGCGCGACCGTAGTCTTGCCCGACCCGGATTCGCCGACCAGACCGACGGTTTCGCCCCGGGCGATGGTCAGGGAGACGCCCCGGACCACCTGGTGCGACCCGTACCGCTTGTTCAGGGCGGTTGCCTCGATCACCCGGTCGTTCGGCTCCACCGTCCGAGCCGGCAGCTCATCCCGGACCCGGGTCGGGACCGCGCAGCCGTCCCGGACCCGTACCGGCGCCGCCAGCCGGCGACCGCGGGAGGAAGCCGACGGCACCGCGTCGAGCAACTGCCGGGTGTACGGGTGGCGGGACGTGTGCAGCAGCTCGTCGGTGCGACCTCGTTCTACGATCTCACCGTTCCGCATCACAAGCACCCGATCCGCGATCTGCGACACGACCGCGAGGTCGTGGCTGATCAGCAGCAAGCCGGTGCCCGCGTCACGGCGCTCTGCGAGCAGCCGCAGGATCTGGGCCTGCACCGTGACGTCCAGCGAGGTGGTCGGCTCGTCGGCGATCAGCAGCGCCGGCTCGCCGGCGATGGCGGAGGCGATCAGCGCGCGCTGGCGCAGGCCGCCGGAGAGCTGGTGGGGATACTGCCGGGCCCGGCGGGCCGGCTCGGGCACGTGCACCTGGTCCAGCAGGTACTCCGTTCGTCCGGCCCGCTCGGTACGGCGTACCAGGTCGTGGGTGCGCAGCACCTCGGCGATCTCCGCACCGACGGTACGCAGCGGGTCCAGCGACACCAGCGCGTCCTGCAGGACGAGGCCGGCCACCCGGCCCCGCACCCGCCGCCAGCGCTGCCCGTCGTACTGGCGGAGGTCGGCACCGGCCAGTTCGAGCCGCTCGGCCCGGATCCGCGCCCCGGCACCGGCGAGCCCGACCAGGGTACGGGCGGTGACGCTTTTTCCGGAGCCGGACTCCCCGACGATCGCCAGGCACTCACCCGGGTCGACGGTGAAGCTGACTCCCCGGACGGCCGGGACGTCCCGCCGCGCGGTGCGGAAGGTGACGTGCAGGTCCTCGACCGCCACCAGCGGGGCCATCAGGCGTCCCGCCCGTCGAAGCGGCGCTGGAGCCGACGGCCCAGCACGGTCAGCGAGATGACGGTCAGCGTCACCGCCACCCCCGGCAGTATCGCCGTCCACCAGGCGATCCGCAGGTAGGCCCGGGACTCGGAGAGCATCGTGCCCCATTCCGGTGACGGCGGCTGGGGACCCATGCCGAGGAAACTCAGCCCGGACGCCGCCAGGATCGCCTCGCCCAGGCCGATCACCGCGAGTACCGGGATCGGGGCGATGACGTTCGGCAGGACGTGCCGCAGCACGAGCCGAGGGCTGGACAGGCCGAAGGCGACGGCCTGTTCGACGTACCCGGCACGGCGGACCACCAGGGTCTGCGCCCGGACGACCCGGGCGTAGTGCGGGAGGGTGGCGATGCCGATCGCCGCGATCAGGCTGACCGTGCCCGGGCGGGCGATGGCGATGAACAGCAGCGCCAGCAGGAGCGTCGGGAACGCCGAGAGCGCGTCGAACGAGCGGCTCAGCGCCTCATCGGCGAGCCGGGTGGCCATGCCCGCGACCACCCCGAGCAACAGGCCGGCGGCCACCGCGATTGTGGTCGCCGCGGCGCCGATGGTCAGCGAGTGTCGGGCCCCGTGCACCACCCGGGCGTAGAGGTCGCGGCCGAGGTGGTCGGTGCCGAACCAATGTGCCCCGCTCGGCGGGCGCAGCACGGCGAACGGATCGGCCGCCAACGGGTCCCCGGCGAGGAGTGCCGCTGGCCAGAGCGCCGCGACCAGCGCCACGGCCAGGAACGCGGTGGCGGCGACCAGGCCGGGCCGGAGCGCGATCCGGCGTCGGTCGGCCTGGGGCGGCGACGAGGATCGGTTGGTGATGGCGGTGGACAGCGCCGCGCCGTCGATGGTCACCGTCATCGTCAGCTCCTTCGCAGCCGGGGGTCGATGAGCAGGTAGGCCAGGTCGGCCATGGTGTTGACCAGTACGTAGGCGGCCGCGGAGAGGACCACCACGGCCAGTACGACCGGCATGTCCTTGCCGGACACGGCCGCCAGGGTCACCTGGCCCAGTCCCGGCCGGCCGAAGACCTGCTCGACGATGACCGAGCCGCCCAGCAGGATCCCGAACAGCCAACCGGCCAGGGTCACCGCGGGCAGCAGGGCGTGCCGCAGCACGTGCCGCAGCAGCAGCGCCCGCTCCCGCACGCCACGCGAGCGGGCGGTGACCACGAACGGCTCGTCCAGGGCCCGGTCCAGGCCGTCCCGGAGCACTTGGCCGAGGAGTCCGGCGATCGGCAGGGCCAGGGTGACCGCCGGCAGGACCAGGGCGGTCGGCCCCTGGTCGCCGGCGACCGGGAACAGTCCGAACCGGAACGACAGCACGCTGAGCAGCATGATGCCGATCAGGAACGCCGGGGTGGAGACCAGCACCAGTTCGGCGGTCGAGGTGGCCCGGTGCAGCCATGGCCGTCGCCCACCGCCCGTGACGACCGCGGCGAGCAGGGCCAGCCCGACGCCGAGGCCGGCCGCGGCCACGGCGAGCTTCACCGTCGGCCAGACCTGCGCCCCGATCACCTCGGCGACCGGCCGCTGGAGCAGGTACGACCGGCCGAGGTCGCCGCCGGCCAGCCGCGCCAGGTAGTCGAGGTACTGCACCAGTGCCGGCCGGTCCAGTCCCCACTCGGCGATGACCTGGGCCCGGATCTGCGGGCTGTCCGCGCCGTCGCCAATGATGCTGTCCACCGTGTCGCCGGGGGCGAGGACCAGGGCGAGGTAGGCTGCGGTGGCGGCCGCCCAGAGCACCACCACCGCCGAGGTCAACCGGCGGAGCACCGGGCGCAGTCGCCGTACCTGGTCCATCTCAGTGGCCGATCCACAGGTCGTACGCGCTTGCCGGGACGCCCGCGGTCGGTTCGAAGCCGATGCCGCCGACGGCGGTGCTGGCAGCGATCTGGTCGGCCGGGGCGTAGAGCGGCAGCAGCAGTGCCTGGTCGGCCACTACCCGTTGCTGGAGATCGGCGTAGATCCTGGCCCGCTGCACGGGATCGCCGGTCGCCTGGCCGGCCGCCAACAGTCGGTCGAGCTCCGGGTCGTTGACCTGGGTGCGGTTGATGGCGCCGGCGGAGTGCAGCAGCAGGTTCAGCGCCGCGCCGGCGTCAGTGTCCGCCCGCGAGTTGTCGAACACCTCGTACCGGTTGCCGTTGAGCGCCTCGGTCGCGGTGCCCTGGTCGACGACGGAGATCGCGAGGTCGATGCCGGCGCTCTGCTTGACCGCCGCCTGCACCGCCTGGGCGAGGATGTCGCGGCGATCCCGGACGTACGGCGCGGACTGTAGCAGCCGTACGGTGAGTCGCCGGCCGTCCTTGACGCGGTAGCCCGCCGCGTCCCGCCTGGTCCAGCCGGCCGCGTCCAGCAGGGCGTTCGCCCGGGCCGCGTTGCCGCCGTACGTCCCCTCGAACCGTTTGTCGTAGAGCCGACTGGCTGGACTCACCACGCTCCACGCCCGGGTGGCGGTGTCCCGGTAGACGGCCTGTAGCACGGCGTCCACGTCCACGGCGTCCCGGAAGGCGCGCCGGACCCGCTCGTCGTCGAAGGGCGGGTGGGAGACGTTGAAGTAGTAGGAGTACGCCGACCCGGAGTTCAGTTCCCGGATCAGCCGTAGGTTGGGGTTGCCGGTGATCAGTTGCTGGTCGGTCGCGGGTACCCCCTCGATGAGCTGGACCTGGTTGGCGGTGAGCGCGCCGACCCGCACCGAGGATTCCTTGAGGAAGCGGTAGGTGATCTGCTCCAGGTACGCCGGTCCGGTGTGGCCGGCCGTCGGCGGCGCCCAGTTGTAGGCCGGGTTCTTCCGGTACCGCACCTCCTGACCGGGCACGTACCGGTCCAGGATGAACGGCCCGGTGCCGACCACGTCGGTCCCGCCGGCCTTGATGTTCCGCGCCGTGCGCAGCGACTGCGGCGAGATCTGTGCGCCCTGCGGGGAGGCGAGGAAGTCCAGGATCAGTACGTCGGGTGCGGTGAGGACGAACCGTACGGTGTCCGGGGCGAGCACCTCGACGGTCTTCAGGTTACGCAACTGGACCGCGGCGACAGTCGGGGCGTAGCCGGGCTGGCGGAGCTGGTCGATGTTGGCCTTCACCGCGGCGGCGTCGAACCGCTCGCCGTCGTGGAAGGTGACGTCGGTGCGGAGCTTCAGGGTGTACGCGAGTCCGTCCGGCGACGCCTGGTACCCGGTGGCCAACCACGGGACGGGGGCCCCGGTGCGGTCGTGGGTGAGCAGCGACTCGAACGAGTTCCAGACCAGCAGCCGCGCCTTCGCCTGGGCGTACAGGTGCGGGTTGAACGTGATCGGCTCGGTCTCGATGCCCCAGGTCAGCGAGCCGCCGGACCGGGGCGGGCCGGCGGCGCCAGCCGGGGTCCCGCCGGTTGTCCCGGGGGAGCAGGCGGCGAGGGTGAGGGCCAGGCAACTGGCCAGGGCGGCGAGTAGGGACGGCTGGAAGCGGGCGGTGGACATGGCGGGTCTCCTGTCCAGCAGGGAACGCGGTAGCTACCGGTGCGGTGCTCGGGCGTGCGGCGCTCGGCGCTGGCGCGGCGGCGTGGTGGAGGGGACCGGCGGATAGCTCGGCGGCGAGCCGCACCGGCGGCGGACGCCGGGACGGCGCGCCGTGAGGAGGCGGTGGAGCTCGGGATCAACCCGGAGTGCCGGATCAGCTCAGACAGGAACTGGACCACACCCGACCGAAGTCGATGTGGCCGCGGATGGTCAGCCGCAGCTCGCTGGACATGGGTCGAGTTCAGTCCGTGAGGGGCGTGGATGTCAATGTCTGGGCCCGTCGATGTCGGTCTTCGCACGTCGATGGGGATTTTCGTTGACCAAATACCTACTATAACGATAGGATTTGAGGGTTACTCGCCTTGCTGTCGCTGCCGCGACCAACCCCGGCGCGGCACCGCCGGAAGGAGTGGGGAGGACGCGATGACGCTCGCCGTGGAAGCTTCCGAGGTGGATCCCGAGCCGACGCGGTTGGTCAGCCCGACCGCTTTCGTTCGCTGCTGTGAGCGGCAGGCGGCGACTGTCATGGACGGTGCGGGTTTCCGCCCTGACGGTTCGGGATCCTCGCCCGCAGTCGGCCGGCGACGCTGAGTCGCGCGCGGCGGAGATCAGCCGGCGACGCTTGTCAGTCAGCCGACGGCGCCGATCCGCGCGGCGTAGCTGCCGACCAGTGCGGTACCGGCGCCTCGCGGACCAGTCCGATGCCGGCCCAGAGGTTGGGTGCGATGGTCAGCCCGTCGGCCGTACCGCCGTTCAGCGCGGCTCCGCGGATCGCCGCCGTGGGTTGGTCGACGGCGGCGGGGGTTGCCGCGAGTCCGGCGATCGCGGCTCCGGTCGCCCGCAGGCGCCGTCGCGCGGACGTGTGAAACACCGTCACATGGTCCACCTCGACAGCACGGTCGACCAGCACGCGGGCCAGCATCACTGAACCTTTTCAACCTGAACTGCGCGGCGCTCACACACCGCGTCGGACCTCGCCCTCCGACGGACCGCAAGGGGAGGTTGAAAAAGGTTCACTGCGCGCTGACGAAGAACGCGAAGTCGATCTCCTGTCTGGAGTAGAGGAGCGACCTGACCAGGATCCACACTATACCTATCGACTTGATAGGTATACCCTGTGATCCAGGCTACGGGTCTGGCTCCGGTATGGCTGCGGATGAACGACAGGCCGGGAGAGCGGACTCGAGCCGGGGAAAGCGATGACAGTGACCGGGACGGGGGCAACCAGCGCGGCCCAGGCCGTGACCAACGTGGACGGGCATCCCTTCGTCGCCAGGCTCGGGCAGTACGCCGAAGAGGCACCCCGCGCTGGAGACCGACCACACCGAGGTGCCTGCGGCGGCCGTCGAAGGTTTCGCCGAGCTGGGCGCACTCAACCACCTCGCCCCGGCGAGTACGGCGGCGCCGGACTCGGTCGCGATGCCGACCGGCGGCTGCACGAGCCCCCTTGCCAGGGCACGTGTCGGCGCTCTCGTCCTGGCCCAGGGCCAGTCGACCACCGTCCGCGAGGCCCAACTCACGCACTTCACATGCCGATCACCGAAGGGAACAGGAGGGTTCGTTCATGAGCTACGAGTACCTCTGGTACATCCCGAATCAGGTCCAGCCCGGTCACCGTGGCGACGACGTCGTCGAGAACCACAACGGCCTGGAGACTCTCACCAGCCACGCCAGGGCTCTCGAGGAGCACGGGTGGGGCGGCGCGCTCATCGGCACCGGCTGGGGACGGCCCGACACCTTCACGGTCGCCACCGCGCTGGCGGCACGGACGATGACGTTCCGGCCGCTGATCGCGATCCGGCCCGGCTACTGGCATCCGGCCAACTTCGCGTCCGCCGCCGCGACCCTGGATCACCTCACGCGGGGGCGAGTGCTGATCAACATCGTGTCGGGTAGGGACAACCTGGCAGCGTACGGCGACAGCGAAGGCGACCAGGCCCACCGCTACGTCCGTACCAGGGAGTTCATCCAGATCGTGCGCAAGCTGTGGACCGAGGAGAACGTCACCTTCCACGGCGAGCACTTCGGCGTCACCGACTCCACCGTGGTACCACGAACTGTCGTCCGGGGCGATCGCCGGCATCCCCGGCTCTATTTCGGCGGCGCCTCCGAAGCCGCCGAAAAGGTGGCGGCCACCGAGGCCGACGTACAGCTTTTCTGGGGTGAGCCACTCGACGGTGTCCGTGAGCGGATCGAACGGCTCAAGAAACTCAGCGCGGAGCTGGGACGCGAGCACGCTCCACTGGAGTTCGGGCTGCGGGTCACCACACTGGTGCGGGACACCACGGAGCAGGCCTGGGCCGACGCCGAGGCCAGGGTCGCGGAGATGGCGAAGGGCAAGGGCATCAGCTTGCGCGACCCGATCCGGCGGGCCGCCGTCGGTCAGCAGCGGCTGCTGGACCTGGCCGCGCGGGGAGAGGTGCTCGACGACAACCTCTACACCACGCCGGGCAAGTTCGGCGGCGGTGGCGCGGGCACCACCTGGCTGGTCGGCTCGGCCGAAGACGTGGCAAGTTCGCTGCGCAAGTACCAGGCCCTCGGCATCACCCACTTCGTCCTCTCCGACACCCCGTACCTGCCAGAGATCAAGCGCCAGGGCGGCCAACTCCTGCCGCTGCTGCCCAAATGAGCGCTGGCGCCTGTTCCTTCCACCACCGCACCGCTGGACACAATCCGCCGGCGACGACTGGCCGCCGTCCGCGCTCGCCCAGACCTCCGGGTACGGCACGCTGATCCAGGCCGCTCCCGGGTTGGGCCTATCCCGCTGACCGCCGGTCTCGGGGCTTCGCGAACGGCGGTCAGCGGGTGTGGTGACGCTCTCGCCCCTCGCCGGGGCCTTCGCGGCCCGACCGGCCCGACCGGCCGGGCCGCGAAGGCCGCGAGAGGTGTTGCGGTTGCCGGCTAGGTGTTGTATCCGGGCGAGCCGACAACGCCGCCGGGCGCCGTCCGGGCCGGCCGCAGCCCGCCAGTAGATCCACGAGACACCCCCTAGGCCCGCGCCGGGCATGGGCGCGCTCAAGCCGTGGCATCTGCCTGTCCGGTCCCTCTGCTGCCTGCTACCGCTCGTCGCCGCGCTGGCGGCACAGTGCCAGCTCCTCGGTGGCGGCCCCGGTGGCACGCCATTCGGCGGCATGTCGGCCGACGATGCGGCACGCCTTCGAGGTGAGGGCCACCTTATTGCTACGGGCGTCGGCGCCAGGGGCGGTGCGGACCCAGCCGGCGACGCCAATGGCGGCCGCCTTCTGGCAGGGGAGGAGGAGAGGAACGCGGGATTGTGGCGTTCCGCCACCCCGAAACCGTAAGAGCCGACCCGCCCCGCCCAGACCGCGAGGTCGACCAGCACGGAGCCGGTCGCGCTCGTTGCCCTGCGGTCGCCAGCAGCGTACTGGCCAGAAACTCCACTAGAAACCGATGGGCTCGCGGACCAGGATCACGGTCCCCCGGTCCGGAAATGCTTCCCGCTCCAGGATCAGGATCCGGCCGAGGAACGACGACTGCCCGTACAAGCGCTGGATCCGTTCGTGCTCCTTGGGCAGGCTGTAGCTGCGGAGCCGGCGCAGCCCGGTCTCCAGGTCCGGCACAACTTTCTGCGCGCCGACCACCCAGACCGCCTTGCGGGCACCGGATGCGTACGGCGCGAACTGGCTGCCGCTGGCCGAACCGACGACTAGCTGGCCCTCCTCGGTGACCGCGTGCACGCTGCCGACCACGACGTCCGGCACGGCACCGAGGCGGATCTGGTCGTACACATCGGCGGACAGGTCGCTGGCGTTCGCGCGTACCGATTGGAAGTTGCCGGACTCGTCCAGGTCAGCGGCGATCCCGGACAGCCGCAGCGTCTCGCTGGTGGCGGTGAACACGCTCTGGTCCCGCGGCACCAGATCGACCACCAGCTTGCGGGCCTCCTCGGTAGTGTCCACAAGGTGGACGGTGTATCCGTTGGCCCGTAGGGCCTTCGCCGTGCGGTCCAGCTGCGCCGCGCCGGCCGGGGTGGCGAACGACTCGTCAGGGGTCACACTGGTCATCTCTGTTATTCCTATCGGTAGTATCTGGTAACCGAGCCCATTCTGGGTAACCGTGAAGGGGCGCGGAAGACGGCACTTTCTTCTGCCTCAGTCACCTGAAGGTCACCATGGCCGCGAACAGGGCGTCGGATGGGCTCTCCGCCCGGGACTCCACCACCTGCCGGATCCGGAGATCCTGGACCGGATCGGCGACAAGTGGGCGTTGACCGTGATCGGCGAGTTGGCCGACGTTCCCGGCACTTCAGCGAGCTGAAGAACGCCGTTCCCGGGAGTCGCTTGACGGGCCAGGCGGCCACGAGCTGACCGTCGCATTCAGGCGAACTCGTCGGTTGGGCTACCGGGTGGCCGCCAGCGCCGTGTGGAAGATCGTCGCCCCAGGCCGGGCTGGACCCCGCGCCAGGTGTAACGGACCTACCTGGGGAACAGTTCCGGACTCATGCTGAGGGCTGCCAACTACCGTCGATCTCGGCCGTCCACGCGCCGTCGGTGCCGCCGAACTGATCCTGCATTCGGCGCAGGCGGCCAGCAACCGGGCCACCGTGTCGGCGTGCTCGGGCGCCCCGGCGAGGTCGATGCGCTGCCATGGGTCGGCCACAAGACGTGTGGATCAACCGCTGGAGGTGGCGGTACGCGCCGCAGAGACGCCCCGGTGTCGTCGGCCGCAGCCCGGTCCCCGGCGGCCGCCGTGGCCGTGTCCCTGGTGTCCGACAACCAGCCGGCCAGGCTGGGGAACTGCACGGTGTCTGGCAGCGGGATGGCGAGCACGTCGCACAGCGTGGGGTAGATGCTGGCCTGGTAGGTGAGGCGGTTGATCCGTCGTCCGGCCGGGATCCCGGGGCCGGCGATGATCGGGGGCACTCGGGTGCTGTGGTCGTACATCGACTGTTTGCCCATCAGGCCGTGCTCGCCCAGCGCCAGACCGGGGTCGCCGGAGAAGACCACGGTCGTGTCGTCGGTCAGCCCGCGCCGGTCGAGGTCGTCGAGCAACCGGCTGATCTGCTCGTCGGCGTGGCTGACGATGGCCAGGTACTCCCGCAGGTGCAACCGCACCGCTTCCGGCGTACGCGGGAACGGCGCGAGCAGTTCGTCGCGGATCGGGCGGTCGCCCTGGTCGAACGGATGCTCCGCCAGCAGGTTGGGTGGCAGCCGTACGGCGCTCGGCGGATACCGGTCCAGCCAGGCGCGCGGCGCCTGCCGCGGGTCGTGCGGCGCGTGCAGCGCCACGTAGAGGAAGAAGGGCCGCTCGGCCGGGCGTACGTCGGCGAGGAAGGCGCGGGCCACGTCGATCCACCGTTCGCTGCTGTGTACGACGCGTTCGTCGACCCTGACCCGGCCCGGTCCGGGCGTCCTCGAGCCGGGTCCGTGACGTCATCGGGCGTCGTACTCGGAACGAGCCTTGTCGACCTCGTCGATGTGCTGGAGGGCCCAGGCCAGCAGCGCCGACACGGTGTCGAGCAGGGTCTCGCCCAGCGGCGTCAGCTCGTAGTCGACGCGGGGCGGCACCACCGGGTGCACGGTGCGGGACACGAGCCCGTCGCGTTCGAGGCCGCGCAGTGTCGTGGTGAGCATGCGTTGGCTGACGCCCGGGATGGCACGCCGCAGCTCGGTGAAGCGCTGCGGCTCCTTGCCGAGCTCCGCGATGATGGTCACCGCCCACTTCTCGCCGACCCGGTCCAGGACCTCCCTGACCCGGCACGTCGTGTCGTCGCGGGCGGCGAGGACCGCGGGCGCCCGCTCGCGCCATGGGTCCTCGGCTGAGGTGTACGCGGCCATGGTTACCTCCACCTCACTGAGGCAGGAAAGGGTGCCGTCTTCCGCACCGCCGAAGCATACCCTGGCCTTCCGATAGGGTTAGTGGAAAATATCGTGGAGGCTGATCGGTGCTGCGCTATCTCGCCCGGCGGTTGGCGCAGGCGATCTTCGTGCTGTAGACGGCATGCACCGTTTCGTTCCTGATCCTGTACGCGTTGCCCGGCGACCCCGTCGCGGTTATGGCCGGGGCGGAGGTCGGCCGGGACGTCACGTCGGCGCGGCTGGACGCGCTGCGGCACGAGTACGGCTTGGATCGCCCGGTGGCGGTCCAGTACGCCGACCAGCTCTGGCAGTTGGCGCAGGGGGACTTCGGTCGGTGCAGGCGCAGCTTGTCGTGCAGCAGGTGCGGGGCATCGGGCAGGCCACGGCCTACGCCGACCAGCTAGGGGCGAAGTTCGGGTACTCGGCGGGCACCTACAAGGCGATCGTGGCCTGGGATAACCCCGAGGAGTGGGGCGGCTCGCACCATTGCAGCTCGCAGGCGCTCGGTGACCTGAAGAAGCGGCAGACCAACGCCATCATCTACAACACCAGGGCACTGAGCCTCGCCTCCGGCGACATTTCGAAGTACTGGAGCGCCGGGTGGTTGAAGGACGGACTGAGGCACCCCCCGGGATGTGGACACCGGGTTATGCCGCGACTTGATGCAGCGTAGTGGGTGTG
>NZ_JBDJAV010000069.1:0-33305 GCF_039649625.1 Plantactinospora sp. ZYX-F-223
TTTCCAGGTGACAGGTTCCGGGCTGAACTTCCGCCTCGCACCCCTGTTCTACGTGGTCAACCCGTCCCGCTACTACGACCCGACCAAGCCGAACAACCTGGGCCGGATCGTGGACCTGTGCTACACGGACCTCGCGGGTGGCGACTACTGCAACCAGGCCCGGCAGGCCGGGCAGAACCTCGCCTGGGACGACCCGCGCTCGCCGTTCAAGGGCACCCTGCGGGAGTTCCGGCCGGGCACCTTCCAGGTGCAGAACAGCGGCCCGACCACGGTCTACACCGACGTGTACGGCCGCAACGCCTCCAGCACGCCGTTCGCCGGCTCCATCCAGCAGTACTTCTCCGGTAACCAGTCGTCGACCA
The DNA here is from genome assembly GCF_039649625.1 of Plantactinospora sp. ZYX-F-223. Classification (NCBI taxonomy): domain Bacteria; kingdom Bacillati; phylum Actinomycetota; class Actinomycetes; order Micromonosporales; family Micromonosporaceae; genus Plantactinospora; species Plantactinospora sp. ZYX-F-223. The sequence continues at coordinate 363 of NZ_JBDJAV010000069.1, forward strand.
TGTACGTCCGTGGTGCGACCAGGGACTGGGCTGCCAACGGGGTGCACGCGCCGAACTGACGGCAGCACCACCCCATCCGGGCCCGCGGCGGATCCGTCCGTCGCGGGCCCGGCCCCGCACCGGCCGGCAGTTCCCTCCGCCGGCTGCCACCGGACCCGGCCGGGTCAGGACTGCCGGATCGCCTCGCCCGCGATCTCGATCCGCACGCTCTTTCCGACCAGCACGCCGCCGCTGTCCAGGGCCACGTTCCAGACCAGCCCGTAGTCCGCACGCTCGATCTCGGCGGTCGCGCTGAACCCGAAGATGTCCTGCCCGTACGGGTCGCGCCGGGCGCCACCGAACTCCACCTGAAGGTCGACGGGTCGGGTGATCCCCTTGACGGTCAGCTCTCCGGTCAGCACGAACCGGCCGGACGTCCGGTCGGCCTGCGCCGGGACGGTGACCTCGCTGCGTCGACCCGGGCGCTGGCTGCGCAGCCGGGCCCAGTAGAAGATCGAGTCGTTCCGGTCCGGCTGCCACCTGATCCCCGTGCTGCGGTACTCAAGGGTGGGATACCGCACCACGTCGAGGAAGTCGGCGCTGCTCAGGTGCGTGTCCCGGTCGGCATTGCCGGTGCCGATGCTGGCCGCCCGGATCGTCGCGGTCACCGAGGATTCCAACGGGTCCGGCTCGACGAGGATCTGCGCGGTCGCCTCGCCGAACTCACCGCGTACCGGGCTCACCATCATGTGCCGGGCGAGGAACCCGACCCGCTTGTGCGCGGGGTCGAGGAGGTAGGTGCCGGGGGCCGGAATCGTCATGCCCTGCCAGGAGCGTGTGGCGGAACCGGTCATGCTGGTGCTTCCCCCCGGACGGCTGCTGCGCGGTGCGGTGATCTTCCCGCTCACCGGTTCCACAGAGTAGTCAGAGGACCGGCATTACCCCCCTGACCTGGGCGGTGCCCGTGAGGATCATCACTTTCGGTAGCAGTGGCGCGTCTCACTGGCGCACGCCCGGGTGATCGGCGCCACGGTCGACCGCGCCGGCCGGGCAGGGCGCCGCTGCCCGGCCAGCACCGAGGTCGCGGAGACCCCCGGAGCCGGCAGCTCGCGCGGCAGCGGCACGGCGGGCAGCCCGTGGTACGCCTTCATCGGTGTCGGCCGGGAGCCGGGATCGTTCGGCACGAGGTCGTGCCGGCCCCGCGGATCGTCGACGGGCACGTCCCCGCCCCGGCCCGGCTCGTACGACGTCAGCCGGTGCAGCAGCCCGGCGCCCGATTCCAGATCCACCGCCCCATGCTCGCCGGGTCCGCCCCCGGGGTGACCTCAGTACTGCAACGCCGTCGCCACGTCCCGGCCGATCCGTTCGACCGCCGTGAGGTCGAGCCCGTAGAGCACGTAGCGGCCGTGCCGTTCCACCCGCACCAGTCCCAGGTCGCGCAGGACCCGCAGGTGCCGGGAGACCTGGGGCCGGGTCATCGACAGCCGGTCCGCCAGGTCGGCGGTGGTCATCGCCTGCCGGGCGATCAGCCGGCACAGGCGTACCCGACGCGGGTCGGTGAGGGCCAGCAGGCGGCTGCGGGCCAGCGTGACCCCGACCTCCGGCGCCTCGACCGGAAAGTGCACCACCGGCGGCAGCCCCGGCTCGTTCTTCACCAGCAGGTGCGGTGCGCCGTACCGGGTGGGGATGAGCAGGACCGGCGTACGGGACGGACTGATCACCGCGTGGTGCACCTTGTCGAAGACGACCCGGGCCGGCCCGGTCGACGGGGTGGCCGTCCGCGCGGTGGACGGGCTGAGCCCGATCAGGGCGGCCGTCGGACCCTCGTCGGCCAGGCGCTGGCGCACCCGGTGCGCGGCCCGGGTGAGCAGGGGCTCGGTCTCGGTCCAGAGGTCGCCGAAGTAGACCCGGTGGCACAGGTCGAGGAAGTCGAGTACGTCGGCGCGGAGCGCCTCGGGGTCGCGCAACAGGTCCTCGGCGAGACCGAGGTGCGGCTCCGGCAGCCGGGACGCGGCCTGCCGCAGCGCGCCGGCCTGTGCCGGGTCGTGCAGCACCCGGCCGAAGTCGAAGCCGTGGTAGCCGCTGGCGCAGGTGAACGCGGTGAGTTCGGCGAACCGGTGCAGCGGGAGCCGGGCCAGCGGCGCGGCCGGTGCCGTCGTGCCGAGCCGTGGATAAGCCGTACCGAGCCCGGGATAGAAGGCCCGCCAGCGCAGCGCCGTCCACAGTGGTGCGAACCGCAGCAGCCCGGCCCGGAAGGCGGGCGGGGCGGCCCGGCAGACCTCGGCCGCCCAGGACGCGTGCTCGGGATGGTGGAGGTGGCCGGTCAGCACGTGCAGGCTCGCCGCCAGCTCGGCCAGCGGTGACACGACGACGGGGAATCGGTCGGGGCCCACCCCCGCCAGGAGGATCACAACCGACATGACGGTGAGTGTATGGTCGGCAACCCGTCACGCCCGCACCTCGGCCTGCGCCGCGAACGCCGCCCGCGCCGCCGGCAGCAGTTCCGCCCGGGTGAGCAGTTCGGCGACCACCCGGGCCAGTCCGGTCGCCGCGATCTGGGTGCGGTCGTGCGCGAAGGGCGTCGCCGCCGCCTCGCGCATCGCCGCGGAGTGGCTCGGCGTACCGGGGTCGGCGATCTGGATGTACGGGTGGATGACCGGCAGCAGCGTGGAGAGGTTGCCGATGTCGGAGGAGCCCGCCGGGGCGTCCGGGTCACCGGGCAGGATCTCCACCCCGAGCGCCCGTACCGCCGCACCGAACCGCTCGGCGAGCACCGTGTTGTTGCGGCGTTCGGCGTACATCGGGCCGGTCTCGCGGACCGCCGCGGCCGTCCCGGTGGCCAGCGCCGCGCCGTCGGCCGCGTTACGGACCCGTTCGACCAGCGCCTCGACCGAGGTTGCCGTCCGGTCCCGGACGTACAGGTCCACGGCGGCGTGCGCCGGTACGACGTTCGGGGCCGCTCCGCCGTCCGAGACGATGCCGTGCAGCCGTACGGTGGGCGGCACGAACTGGCGCATCGCGTCGACGGCCTGGAGGAACAGTTGGGCTCCGGCCAGCGCGCTGCGGCCCAGCCAGGGGGAGATCGACGCGTGCGCGCTGGTCCCGGTGAAGGCGACCCGCAGGTGCGCCGCGGCCAGTCCGGGGCGGGCGGTCAGCGAACGGTCGCCGGGATGGAACATCAGCGCCGCGTCGACGCCGTCGAAGACCCCGGCCTCGGCCAGCCGGACCTTGCCGGCGCCGCCCATCTCCTCACCGGGGGTGCCGAGCACCGCGACGGTGCCCGGATGGTCGGGCAGCGCGCGGACGACCGCGATCGCCGCCGCGGCGGCACCGGCCGCGATGAGGTTGTGCCCGCAGCCGTGCCCGACACCCGGCAGCGCGTCGTACTCGGCGAGAACCGCGACGTACGGCCCGGGACGGCTGCCCGCGTGCTCGGCCGCGAAGGCGGTCTCCAGCCCGCCCAGTGGCGCCCGCACCGTGAAACCCGACGCGGCGAGCCAGTCGGTCAGCAGCTTCCGGGCGTGGAACTCGGTGAACTTCAGCTCCGGCCGCGCGTGGATGGCGAGGCTGACCGCCTCCATCCGGGGCCGGAGCGCGGTGAGGGCGGTGGAGAGGATCTCCAGCGCGGGGGTTGCGGTGGACACGGTGGACATGGGGACTCCCGTCGTAACCGGCGATCAGGGCGGCGCGCGGTGGAGCAGTGCCGCGCCGTCAGGTACTCCGAGACTGCGACCGCCCGGGCCCGGGTGGCCGCGGATTGCCGCGGCCGAGGTAACCGTCGCCGGAGGGCCGGGTGGCTCGCCCGCGACCCATCTCTGGCAGCGTGGTGAGAAAAACTCGCAACCGCGTCGCGGGTACGATGTCGATCTCGTCGCGCACCGTCTTGTGCCGGACGGTCCTCTCGCATTGGAGCCTGGCCATGGCCGACCTGGATCCCGAGCTCGCTGCCAGGTTGCAGTTCGAGGTGCCGCACGCGGCGCGGATCTGGAACTACTGGATGGGCGGCAAGGACAACTTCCAGGCCGACCGGGCCGCCGGGGCCGCCGTCGCAGAGGTCTACCCGGAGATCGTCGTCATGGCCCGGCAGTCCCGGCGCTTCCTCATCCGGGCCGTGCGCTACCTGGCCGCCGAGGCGGGCGTCCGGCAGTTCCTCGACGTCGGCACGGGCCTGCCCACCATGCAGAACACCCACGAGGTCGCCCAGCAGGTCGCGCCGGAGTCCCGGATCGTCTACGTCGACAACGACCCGATGGTGCTGGTGCACGCCCGCGCCCTGCTGGCCAGCACCACCTCCGAGGGGCTGACCAACTACGTGCACGCCGACTACCACGATCCGGAGAGGATCCTCGCGAAGGCGGCCGAGGCGCTCGACTTCCGGAAGCCGGTCGCGGTGATGTTCATGGGCGTACTGGGCTACGAGCCCGACCTGGACGTCGTACGCTCCATCGTGGGCCGGATACTGGAACCCGCCGCCTCCGGCAGCCACCTGGTGCTCTGGGACGGCAGCGACACCAGCCCGGCGGTGGTCGACGGCGCCGACAAGCTGGTGGAGAGCGGCGGAGCTCCCTACATCCTGCGCAGCCCCGAGCAGCTCGCGAGTTGCTTCGAGGGCCTGACCATGGTGGAACCCGGCCTGGTGCCGATCACGCAGTGGCGCCCGGACGACGCCGAGGCCGAGCACATCGACGCCTACGGCGCCGTGGCCCGCAAGCTCTGACCGAGGTCCCCGGCGGCCCGGGGGAGTTTTCCGACACTGCCGTTCTGGCGACAGAACAATATGAACGTTCCTCGATAGCTTCGGTGTGGCACTCGAGAGCCGGTCCTGATTTGCTTCGCATCAGATGGGACATCCATGCGACTACGACCATCTCTTCGGACCACCACCGCGACGATCGTCATCCTGGCCGCCACCGTCCTGTCGTCGACGCTGACGACCGCGGGCGCCGCGGCCGCACCCGTGGACCCGGCCGGGGTCAGCTCGACGTCGGTCACGCTCAGCCCGGAGGCCGCCGCGCTGGGCAGCACTCCGGAGATCGCCCTCGCCCGGTTCTGGACGAAGGAGCGCATCGCCGCGGCCAGGCCGGCCGACAACGGCGTCTCGCTCGCCGAACTCCGCAAGACCGCGCAGAGTTCCGTACTCGGTGAGACCGCCGTGGCCGGTCTGCCGCCGCGCGCCGCCGCGACCAACCTGCACGGCCAGTCCGGTGCCGGGCCGGCCAAGGCCGCCCGGGGCGACGCGTCCGTGATGGCGGGCCCGACCGGTACCTCCTGGCCGTGGCGGCACGACTTCGTGTCGCTGACCAACGGCAAGGTGCTCTACGAGCACAACGGAGGGCTCTGGCACTGCTCGGGCGTGGTCGTCAGCAGCGAGGCCCGCAACACCGTGTTCACCGCGGGACACTGTGTGCACGAAGGCTCCGGCGGTGGCTGGCAGAACACCAACTGGACCTTCATCCCGGACTACTACTACGGGGACCGGCCGCTCGGCACCTGGACCGCCCGGGAGTTGTGGTCGCTCAACGGCTGGATCAACGACGGCGACCGGGCGTACGACGTCGGGGTCGCGGTGATGCACCTGAACGCCGGGCGCCGGCTCGCCGACGTCACGGGCAGCCAGGGCATCCGGATCAACGGGCCGTCGACCCCGTCGGTGTGGCACTTCGGGTTCCCGCTGAACTCCCCGTTCGACGGCGAGGACCTGATCACCTGCGACGGCGCGACGTCGCTCCGGTACGTCCTCTGGGGCGACCTCAAGCTGGCCTGCACCATCCAGGGCGGTGGCAGTGGCGGCGCCTGGTTGGCCGACTTCAACGGTGACTCGGGCTACACGATCAGCGTCAACAGTTACCACGTCGGCAACGACCTGACGCAGATCTACGGGCCGTACTTCGGTGACGGGGTCTCGAACCTTTACGCTGCGGTGCGTAATCTGAGCTGATGCGTTCCGTACGCCGCCGGGTTGCCGCCATGGTCGTGCTCTCGACCGTGGCGGCAACGCCGGCGGCGTGTGCGGGCGCGGACCGCAGCGGCGGCGGGCCGGCCTCGTCCCGGGTGGTTCCGGCGCTGAGCCTCACCCTGGAGCGCAGTCCGGCACCCGGCGACCGCGAACTGCGGATCCGGGTGGCGATGTCGGGGCTGGCCGACGGCATCGACCGGGTCGAGCAGCGCCGCGACGGTGACCAGGTGGGCCTGCTGGTCTGGGTGCGGGAACGGGCCCCGGGCCCGGCCGAGGAGGTGCCGAACTCGGCGCGGGTCGAGAGCACCGCCGTACCGCTCGGCGCGCCGGTCGGCACCGCCCGGGTGGTCGACCTGTCCACCCAGCCGCCGCGGCCGGTCCCGGTGGTCCCGGCCGGCTGACCGTCGGCGCCCGCCGGTGGCGGCACCGGGCGGCTGCCGTCGCCGCGCTGCCCGACTGACATTCGTCACGGGTGCGACCGGGTGCGCTGCACGGAAAGCGGTGATCGGTGGCACTGCCGACGGTGACCGGTGTCCCGAAGAATCGAGCCATGAACCAGACGATGACGGCCACCGACCCGGGACTCGCGCCGCCCGACCCGACCGTCGTCCAGGTCAGCGACCTACGACGACGGTACGGCGGCAGCGGCGGCTTCGAGGCGGTGCGCGGGGTCTCCTTCTCGGTCGGCCAGGGCGAACTGTTCGCGCTGCTCGGCACGAACGGTGCGGGCAAGACCTCCACCCTGGAACTGGTCGAGGGGCTGGACCGGCCCAGCGGCGGCACGGTCCGGGTCTTCGGGCGGGACCCGTACCGGGACCGGGCGGCGGTGCGGCCGCGCACCGGGGTGATGCTCCAGGAGGGCGGCTTTCCCGCCGACCTGACCGTGGCGGAGACCGCCCGGATGTGGGCCGGTACGCTGCCCGACCCGCAACCGGTCGACCGGGTGCTGGAGCTGGTGGACCTGCGCCACCGGGCGCGTACCCAGGTCAAGCAGCTCTCCGGCGGCGAGCGACGCCGGCTCGACCTGGCGATGGCCATCCTCGGCCGGCCGGACGTGCTCTTCCTCGACGAGCCGACCACCGGGCTGGACCCGGAGAGCCGGCACAACACCTGGCAGTTGGTCCGGGCGCTGCTCGTCGACGGCCTCACGGTCCTGCTCACCACGCACTATCTCGCGGAGGCGGCGGAACTCGCCGACCGGCTGGCGATCATGCACCAGGGCCGGATCGTCACGGCCGGTACCGTCGCCGAGGTGGTGGCCGCGCACCCGGCGCGGATCAGCTTCGCGCTGCCGGACGGGCTCGACCCGGCGGAGTTGCCAGCGCTGCCCGGGGCCCAGCCGCCGCCGGCCGGTGCGCCGCCCACGCCCTCCGGCCGGCTGACCCTCTACACCGACGCGCTGCAGCCCGCGCTGACCACGCTGCTGGGCTGGGCCAACGGGCGCGGCCTGGACCTGGCCGGGCTGGACGCCCGCTCCGCGTCCCTGGAGGAGGCGTTCCTCGCGGTGGCGCATTCCGGTGGATCGGTCGAGGAGGAGGTCCGATGACGGCACCGGCGGAGGTGACCAGTGGCGGCGGCCTTCTCCGGCGGCTCGGGCTCGGCCCGGTGAGCCTGCGCCGGATCGGCGCGCTCGGCCGGGCGGAACTGGTCCTGCTGCTGCGCAACAGGACCGCCGCGACCACCGCGCTGCTGCTGCCGCTGGCCACGGTGGGGCTCTTCTCGACCTTCCTCAGCGGCGACGGGCACGTCTCCACCGGAGCGCTGCTCGCCACCAGCATGTTCGGCTTCGTCCTGCTCTACGTCGTCTACTACAACCTGGTGACCACCTACGTGGCCCGGCGCGAGGAGCGGGTGCTCAAGCGGCTGCGTACCGGGGTGGTCACCGACGGCGAGATCCTGGTCGGCACGGCGGTCCCGGCCCTGGTGCTGGCCCTGGCCCAGGTGGTGCTCACCGTCGTCGCGGCGACGGTCTTCTTCGACCTGCCGGTGCCGGTCAACCTTCCGCTGCTGCTCCTCGCGGTCCTGGCCGGCGGTGCCGTCTTCGTCCTGCTCGCGGCCGCGTCGTCGGGCTTCACCAGGACGGTGGAGACCGCACAGATCACCACGATGCCGGTGCTGATCCTGTCGATGATCGGGTCGGGCTTCACCGGATCGGTGGACTCGCTCCCGGACGGGGTCGCCAGGGTGTTCCAGATGCTGCCGCTGACTCCGGTGCTCGAACTGGTCCGGCTCGGCTGGGTCGGCACCACCGGCGCCGAGGCGCCGCGCGACTTCGTCGGCGTACTGGCCGAGGCGGGGCGACCGGCGCTGATCATACTGTTGTGGCTGGCCGTCGGCGTCTCGGCGACCCGCCGCTGGTTCCGCTGGGACACGCGACGCTAGTCCAGGTCGGACGCGAGGAGGTCCCGGATGCGTGAGCTGGTCGGCTGGTGGACCGGACGCGGTCAGCCCGAACGGTTCGACCTGGTCACCCGGGCCACCCTCTATCTGGTCTCGGCGACCGAGCCGATCGCGCTGTTCAACGCGACCGGTGCCGGGTGGCCGACGGCCGGCCGGATCGCGGTACTCGGGTTCGGCACCACACACATGGTGCTCTGCCTCCTCGCCGTACGGGCCGGGGTCGACCACTTCCTCGGCCGCCGGGACCGCCCCACCCGGCTGGTCGTGGCCGCGGGGTGGCTGGCCCTGGTCACCATCGTCGCCGCCGAGGTGACCAACGCCCTGACGGGCGCGCAGCCCGGCTCCGCCGGGTGGACGTTGCCGGTGACGGTGCTGGTCTCGTGCTATTTCCTCGGCGCGCTCTGCACCGTGGCCCCACCCCGGTACGCCTTCGGCGGGGCCGTCGGGCTGGCCGGCGTCGTACTGCTGGTCGGACTGGTCGACCGGGCGCCGGCCGGGTTGCTGCGCTCGTCGGTCTGGGCGCTGTTCTTCGGCTTCGTCGTGCTGCTCTCCACCTTCCGCTGCTCGCTGTGGATGCTCGGGGTGCTCTGGGAGCTGGACCGGTCCCGGGGAAACCAGGTCCGGCTGGCGGTGGCCGAGGAACGGCTGCGGTTCGCCCGGGACCTGCACGACGTACTCGGCCGGAACCTGGCGGTGATGGCGTTGAAGAGCGAACTGGCCGCGCAGTTGGCGAAGCGGGACCGGCCCCGGGCCGTGGAGGAGATGCTGGAGGTGCGCCGGATCGCGCAGGACTCGCTGACCGAGGTACGCGAGGTCGTCCGGGGTTACCGCTCCACCGACCTGGACGCGGAACTGGCCGGCGCCCGCGCCGTGCTCACCTCGGCGGGGGTGCGGTGCCGGGTGTTGGGGGAGGGGCACGACCTGAGCCCGCAGGCGCAGAGCGCGCTCGGCTGGGTGGTCCGGGAGGGCACCACCAACGTGTTGCGGCACAGCGAGGCGTTGACCTGCACCGTCTCGGTGCGCCGGGACCGACCGGCGGCAGACCCGGACCGACCCGGAGCAGCCGACGACGCCTCTTCCCGGTACGCCCCCGATCCGCCCGACGGCGCATGCCTGGTGACCCTGGTCATGGAGAACGACGGCGTACGTCCCGGCGGCCCGCCGGTGTTCGGCAACGGACTGCTCGGGCTCAGCGAGCGGCTGGCGCCGTTCGGCGGCCGGGTGACCGCCACCCGACCGGGCCCGGACCGGTTCCGGCTGACCGCACAGTTACCGCTGACCGCGGCGCCGCCGTCCGCCGAGGTGCGCTCCGGTGCGGTGTCCGGCGATGCGCCGTCCGGCGGGGCCCCGTCCGGCGAGGCGCCCGACTCCGTCCCGGCACAGTGGAGCCGATCGTGACCGGCCGGCCAGGACCGCCGGAGCCGGAACCCGCCGTGCGGGACGGCGAACGGATCGGGGCCGGCTCGCCGGAGCCGATCCGGATCCTGCTCGCCGAGGACGAGCACCTGATCCGTGGCGCCCTGACCGCGCTGCTCGGGCTGCATGACGACCTGGTGGTGATCGGCCAGGCGGCAACCGGTACCCAGGCGCTCTCGCTGGCCCGGGCGCTGCGGCCCGATGTGGCCCTGCTCGACCTGCAGATGCCGGAGCTGGACGGCATCGCGGTCGCCGAGGCGATCCGGGCCGAGGTGCCGGGCTGCCGGACGATGATCGTCACCAGCCACGGCCGGCCCGGGCACCTCAAGCGGGCGCTCGCGGTCGGGGTACGGGGCTTCCTGCCGAAGACGGTCTCCGCCGAGGTGCTCGCCGACGTGGTCCGCAGCGTGCACCGCGGCGGCCGGTACGTCGATCCCCAGTTGGCCGCCGAGGCGATCAGCGCCGGCGACAGCCCGTTCACGCCCCGCGAGGCCGACGTGCTGGAGTTGGCGGCGGACGGCGCCCCGATCGAGGAGATCGCCCAGCGGATCTCGCTCTCACCAGGGACGGTGCGCAACTATCTCTCCTCGGCGGCGGGCAAGGTCGGTGCCGCCAACCGGCACGAGGCGGTGGCCATCGCCCGCCGGTACGGCTGGCTCTGACCCGCCGCGCCGGTTACGGCTGGCTCTGACCCGCCGCGCCGGTACGGCTGGCTCTGACCCGCCGCGCCGGTACGGCTGGCTCTGACCCGCCGCGCCGGTACGGTGTTCGGCCACCCGCTCGGCGGTGCGACCGTGGCCGGGTCGCGCAGCCGGGCTGGCCGCGGTCAGTGCACCCGGATCGGGCCGGCGGCGTCGATCCGGGCGGTCACCTCCAGCCGGCGCGGCGCCAGCCCGGAGGTGGCCCGGAACCTCTCGACCGCCGCTGCCACGTGTTCCCGGACGGCGGTCAGCCCGGCCCGGGAGTTGAGCTGCAACTCGATCCAGAGTTCCGGCCGGGGCGCCGTGCCGGCCAGCGTGACCGAGGCCCGGCGGACCTGCGGATCCCGGGCGAGGTCGCGTTCGAGGCCGCGGGCCAGCCGGGCACCCCGGACGCGGGTGGCGCCGGGCAGCGCCGGACCGGCGGCCGCGGTCTGACCGGTGACGGACCGCAGGTCGAGGTCGCCCAGCACCGGGTACCGGCGGGCCCGGAGCACCCGGCCGAGCAGCTTCGACCCCAGCCAGGCGAAGAAGGTGCCGAGCACGCCGAGGATGACCAGACCCCACGGGTCGAGATCGCGCCAGGTGCGGAGCAGACCCGACCAGAGCAGCGGTGCCTGGTTGTCGACGCCGGCCAGGTGTCCGAGGCTGGCGATCAGCCCGACCACGCCGATGGCGGTGAGCACCAGGCCGACCACCGTCCAGAGCACCCGGATGGCGCTGTTCGTCATGCCGGCTCTCCAGGCTGCCGCATCAGCCCTCCACCCGGGGTACGTCGGTCCGTGGCCGGCTGCCCGACCGGATCATCTGCACGCCGACGTGGTCGTGCGGCGAGGCGCCGAGGCGTTCCAGTTCGCGCCGGACGGTGAACTCCACCGCCATGCTGACCGAGGCGTCGCCGACCGCCCGGATCCGGGTCCGCCAGCCGAGGCCCTCGCGGCGGACCCGGGCGCTCGCCGACTCGACTCCAGGTACCGCATTCGCGGCCGTCGCCAGTTGCCGTTCCACCGAGCGGCGCTGCAGGTGCCAGCCGTCGGCGAGCCGGGTGGGTAGCCGGTCGGGCTTCCAGCGGATCAGCTGTCCCCACAGGATCAGCAGCCCGAGTACGCCGGCGGCGACGATTCCGGTCCGCACCCAGGGATCCTCCAGCCGGGTACCGGTCAGCGTGCGGTACCAGGCCGCCCGGTCGACGACCACCGACTCCCGGTCCAGGGCCACCGCGAAGACCTCCACGATCAGCAGCAGCCCGCCGCCCAGCAGAGCGCAGCCGAGCAGCAGGGCGGCGAGCCGGTTGACCAGGCGCATCTCAGCTCCCGTCCACCGGGACCGGCAGGTCGATGTCGTCGACGACCACCTCCACCGACGGCTGCTGACCGAAGCCGGCCAGTACGCCCCGGACCGCCACCTGGATCTGCTCGGCCACCGGGGCGATCGGCACCGGGCCGAGCCCGACATGCACCTCGACCGGGTCCCCGAGCCGGATGCCGACGACCTTGCCGCCGGGAAACAGGGTGGCCACCTCCACGCCGGTACCGGCGGTCAACCCGGTCACGCCGGGAACCCCGAGTACCGCGTCCCGGATCTTCCCGGCGACCGTGGCCTGGTCGGCGACGGTGACCGGTGCGGCCTCGGGAGCCGGGGTGGCGGTCGCCCGGCCGCTCTCCGGAGTCGCCGTCCCGGTGTTCGGGGCCTCCGCCGTCGCCGGGTTGGTCCGCGGCGAGGTGCGGCGGTTACGGGTGTCGCGGCTGTTCGTCGCGCGGCCGGACTCGGCGGTGGTCCGGCCGTTGCGGCTGGTGCCGCTCTGCGCCGCCCGGCTGGTGCCGCTCTGCGCCGCCCGGCTGGTCATTGCGCCCGCTGCTGGCCGTCGTCGCCGTCCTGGTCGCCCTCGACGAAGACGTCGTCGACGTTGATGTTCACCTCGACGACCCGCAGGCCGGTCATCGCCTGTACCCGGTCGACGACGTTGCGGCGTACCGCCTCGGAGACCTCGACGATGCTCTGGCCGTAGAAGGTGACGATGTCCAGGTCGATCGCTGCCTCGCGCTCGCCAACCTCGACGGAGACGCCCTGCCGGATGGTCTCGCCGCCGCCCGGGACGAGACCGCGGAGCTGTCCGACCCGCCGGGCCAGGCCGGCGCCCATCGAGCGGACGCCCGGAATCTCCCGCGCGGCGAATCCGGCGATCTTGGCGACCACGCCCTCCGCGATGCGGGTCTTGCCGGACTCGGTGGTCAACTCGGCCCGGGCCGGTCCACCGCCGTCCGGCGTGGCCATCGGGCCCGGCGTGGCCGCCTGTGTCCGGTTGTCGCTCCTGGTGGCGGTACTGCTGTCAGCCATCGCCTGTCCTCATCTCCTGCCGATGCCGGGTCGATCCGGTGCGGGTGGCCTGCACCGCTCAGCGCCGTCGGGACGCGGTCGCCCGGTCGGCCAGGCCGGCAACGCTGAGATCACCGTCGATCACCCGTACGGCGAGCCACCCGACCAGGCCGGCGAGCACGGCACCCGCCGCCGCTCCGAAGCCGGCGACGGCCCATACCGCCGCGACGAGGAAACCGACGACGAAACCGAACTGTTGGCGTGACATGCGTTCCTCCCCGGCTGGGTGCGGCAGGTCGGCAGTGCTTACACGCTGGGGGAGAACTCGAACCCCGCCGAACCGACGACATATGTGATCTGCGTCACTCCGCCTGCGGTGATCATGAGCGTCCGGGGTGGCGGGTAGCGTGACCGGGTGCGGCTCACCAAGTACACCCACGCCTGCGTACGGCTCGAACACTCCGGCGGGGTCCTGGTCATCGATCCCGGCGTCTGGAGCGAGCCGGCGGCGCTGCGCGGTGCCGACGCGGTCCTCGTCACGCACGAGCACACCGACCACGTCGACGTGCTGCGGCTGGCCGGCCTCGGCGTCCCGGTCTACGCCCCGGCCGGGGCGGACATCCGCGACCTCGACCTGCACCCCGTCGCACCGGGGGAGGAGTTCACCGCCGCCGGCCTGCGGGTACGCGCCTTCGGCGGTCGGCACGCCACCATCTACGGCGGCCAGCCGGACTGTCCCAACCTCGGATACCTCGTCGAGGGGCAGGTCTATCATCCCGGCGACTCGGTGCACCAGCCGGACGTGCCGGTGCAGACGCTGCTCGTACCGGTGCAGGGGTCCTGGCTGAAGACCGCCGAGGCGATCGACTTCGTCCGGGCCGTCGCACCCGAACGGGCGTACGGCATCCACGACGCGCAGGTCAACGACCGGGGGTTGCGGAGCGTGCACGGGTGGCTCGCCGAGGAAACTGGCGGCTGCTACCGCTGGCTCACCCCGGGCGAGACGGCCTGACGCACCACCGCCGGCAGGGCGGTACGCCCGGCAGGCGGACCGGTCCGCGTGCTGGTCACCTGGTGCGGCCGGGTCCGGCCGGGGTGCCGGGCCGCTCGGTCCAGCTGTCCACGATCGCCGCGACCAGCGCGACCACGACGAAGCCGATGGTGGCCAGCAGGGCGTCCCGGAACGCCCGCGACCAGCCGTCGTGGGTGGCGGCCAGGGTGCTGAAGAAGATCGCGCCGACTCCGGCGATGCCGGCGGCGGCGCCGATGCGCTGGCCGGTCTGCAACATTCCGGCCGCGCTGCCGGCCTGGCCGACCGGCACCTCGGAGAGGGTGAGGTTCTGGTTGGGCGTGATCACCAGCCCGCTGCCGAGCCCGGCGACCAGCAGTGGCAGGGCGGTCGCCAGCGGCGCGCCGCGCCCGGGCACGAAGTGCAGGGCCAGGATCACGGCGCCGAGTCCGAGCGCCACGGTGGCCAGGCCGATCGCGACCAGCGGCCGGCCGAACCGGTTGACGATCCGGCCGCCGAGTGCCGCGGTGACCGCCGAGCCGAGCGCGAACGGCGTGATCGCCAGGCCGGCCTCCAGGGCGGTGTAGTGCAGCCCGGCCTGCAGATAGAGGGTGAAGAGGAAGAAGACCGCGACGAAGCCGCCGAAGTAGAGCAGCCCGATCAGGGTGCCGAGCGAGTACGACCGGAGCCGGAACAGGGCCAGGTCGAACAGCGGCTCCCGGCGGCGCCGGTACCGCAGTTCCCAGCCGACGAAGCCGAGCAGCACCAGCAGCCCACCCGGGATCAGCAGCCACTTGAGCGGCCCGTGCCACTGCCGTTGTTGCACCAGCGGCAGCAGCAGCAGGACGACACCGAGTCCCAGCAGCAGTACGCCGAACGGGTCGAGATCCTTCCGTCCGGCCCGCCGCCCGGGACCGGCCGGCAGCAGCCGCCAGGCAAAGGCGATCGTGGCGATGCCGACCGGGACGTTGACGAAGAAGACCAACCGCCAGCCGAGATGTTGGCCGCCGAGTTCGATCAGGGCGCCGCCGAGCAGTGGACCGACGCCGGTGGAGATGCCGATGGTGGCGCCGAGCAGCCCGAACGGACGGCCCCGGGCCGCGCCCCGGTATAGCTGCTGGATCAACCCGATCACCTGGGGGTTCACCAGTCCGGCCGCCGCGCCCTGCAGCAGTCTGGCGCCGATCAGCCAGGCCGGCGACTCGGCCAGTCCGGCCGCCGCGCTGGTCAGGGTGAACAGCGCGAGACCGAGCATGAAGACGTTGCGCCGGCCCCGGGCGTCACCGAACCGGCCGGCGGGGACCAGCATCAGGCCGAAGGTCAGCGCGTAGCCGGAGAGGATCCACTGGAGATCGCTCGGGTCGGCGTGGATGGCCCGGTCGATCGAGGGGATCGCGACGTTCACGATGCTCACGTCCAGCAGCGTCATGAACGCGGCGACCAGTCCGATGGTCAGGATCTGCCGGCGCCGCCGGACGGCTGTCCGCTCGTCCAGCCCGGCCAGTGGATCCGGTTCCAGTCTTGCCGGTCCGGCCCGGTCGCCCGGTCCGGGCCGGCCGGCACGATCCGGTGGATTGCCTTGTGCCGCGCTCAATCGGGCCTCGCTGACTGGTGCCGCGTCCGAGTCGTGGGCCGCGAACGGTGACCACCGGGGACAGACTAGCGCAAACCGCCCCAATGCACGGTCGCTGACCTGCCCGGTGGTTCGTCGTCCCGCCGCCCGGCCCGATCGGCCGGGCAGCTCAGGTGAGCTGCTGCGAGCACCAGCGCGGACCGAAGTCCAGACCCTCCATCGGGGAGTCCTCGCGGTGCAGCAGGTTCTTCTCGCCGAGCACGTGCAGCGGCGTCGTCAACTGGTCCGGTGGCAGGCCAACCTCCTCCGCGATGGCCTCCGGGAACGGCACCTGTCCCCGGGCCTCCAGGGTGGTGACCGCCTGGTACACCCGCTGTTCGATGTCGGTGAGATGTAGCTGTTGCATGGTGACCTCCTCGCCCGCACACCGCGCACGGGCAGTTCGCGAGGCCGCGATTACCCACCGAGACGGCGTTGATGCACTCGGGTAACAGATCCGCCACGATCGTCGGCCGGCGTCCCGTTCCCGGAGCCGACCGGGCGGTCGCCTAGGCTGCTACCCGTGATCTGGGACGTGGCCGTGATCGGGGCTGGACCGGCCGGGCTCTCCGCCGCGTTCGCCGCCGCCCAGGCCGGAGCGCGGACGGTGGTGCTGGAGAAGTCCGAGCACCCGCGCTACAAGACCTGCGGCGGTGGTCTGATCGGCACCTCGCTGGCGGCCGCCGCCGCGCGGATCGAGGTACCCGCCGACGACCGGGTGGACCGGGTGACGTTCACCGCCGACGGCCGGCGGGAGTTCACCCGGCGGCACCGGCCGGGGCAACTCCTCACGATGGTGCGGCGGGAGGAGTTCGACGACCGGCTGCGGGGCGCCGCCGTCGGCGCGGGCGCCGTACTCCGGCAGCGGATCGCGGTGCGTGGGATTGAGCAGGACCCCGACGGGGTACGGGTCCGGCTCGCCGACGGCACCGAACTGCGTGCCCGGGTGGCGGTCGGCGCCGACGGCTCGGCCGGGGTGACGGCCCGCCAGGTGGGGGTGGAGTACGCGCAGGTCGACCTGGGGCTGGAACTGGAGATCCCGATCCCCGCCCCGCTCCAGCAGCGCTGGCGCGGCCGGTTGCTGCTGGACTGGGGCCCGCTGCCCGGGTCGTACGCCTGGGTCTTCCCCAAGGGCGACCGGCTCACCGTCGGCGTGATCGCCGCGCGGGGCGAGGGAGAGCGGACCCGGCGCTACCTGCGGCGGTTCGTCGAGCGGCTGGGCCTGTCCGGCCTGGAGCCGGCGCACGACTCCGGGCACCTGACCCGGTGCCGGGCCGACGACTCCCCGCTGCGGCACGGCCGGGTGCTGGTCGCCGGGGACGCGGCCGGCCTGCTGGAGCCGTGGACCCGGGAGGGGATCAGCTTCGCGCTGCGTTCCGGTGCGCTGGCCGGCGCGGCCGCGGCCGGCGGTGACCTCGACGGGTACGTCCGGGCGGTGCACGACCAGCTCGTCCCGCCGATGCGGGCCGGGCACCGGATTCTCGCCGCCTTCTCCCGGCATCCGCAGGTCTTCCACACCGCCCTGGCCACCCCGCCCGGCTGGCGGATGTTCACCGCCTTCTGCCGGGGCGAGACCAGCTTCGACCGCACCCTGGAACGCCGCCGGGTACGCGCCGCGCTGGCTCTGCTCGGCTGACTGACCCGCCCCGGCGGCGCCCACCTGCGGCTATCTGCCGGCGGCGACCGCCCGGTCGTCCTGGTACGGCCGGAAGCGGCGCAGCCGTAGCGAGTTGCCGACGACGAAGACCGAGGAGAAGGCCATCGCCGCACCCGCGATCATCGGGTTGAGCATCCCGATCGCGGCCAGCGGCAGCGCGGCGACGTTGTAGGCGAACGCCCAGAACAGGTTGCCCCGGATCACCCGTAGCGTCGCCCGGGACAGCCGGATCGCGTCGACGGCGGCGGTCAGGTCACCGCGTACCAGGGTCAGGTCGGCGGCCTCGATCGCGACGTCCGTACCCGTGCCCATGGCCAGCCCGAGATCCGCCTGGGCGAGCGCGGCGGCGTCGTTGACGCCGTCCCCGACCATCGCCACCACCCGGCCCTCGGCCTGGAGCCGTTTGACCACGTCGAGCTTGTCGGCCGGCAGCACCTCGGCGATCACCTCGTCGATGCCGACCTCGGCGGCGACCGATCGGGCGACCGCGTCGTTGTCGCCGGTGAGCAGCACCGGGGTGAGGCCGAGCCGGCGCAGCCCGGCGACCGCCTCGCGGCTGGTCGGCTTGATCGCGTCGGCCACCACCAGCGCCCCCCGGACCCGGCCGTCCCAGCCGGCCAGCACCACGGTCCGGCCGGCGGCCTCGGCGTCCGCGACCGCCGCGCCGAGCGGGGCGGGCAGCTCCAGGTCGCGGTCGGCCAGCAGGCGGGCCCGGCCCACCGTGACGGCGCGGCCGTCGACGGTACCGGTCACGCCGAGCCCCTCGACGTTGGCGAACCCGTCGACCTCGGGATGCGCCCCGGTCCGCTCGGCGGCGGCGCTGGCGACCGCGCGGGCGATCGGGTGCTCGGAGGCGTTCTCCAGGGCGCCGGCCAGCCGCAGCAGCTCGTCCGGGTCCTGACCGTCGGCCGGGAGGATCTCGGTCAGCGTCATCCGCCCGGTGGTGACGGTGCCGGTCTTGTCCAGCACCACGGTCTCCACCCGCCGGGTCGACTCCAGCACCTCCGGACCCTTGATCAGGATGCCGAGCTGGGCACCCCGGCCGGTGCCGACCAGCAGCGCGGTGGGGGTGGCGAGCCCGAGGGCGCACGGGCAGGCGATGATCAGCACCGCGACGGCGGCGGTGAACGCCGCGGTGACGCCGTCCCCGGAGCCGAACCAGAAGCCGAGGGTGGCGACGGCGAGGGCGATCACGATCGGTACGAACACCCCGGAGATCCGGTCCGCCAGGCGCTGCACCTGGGCCTTGCCGGTCTGGGCCTGTTCGACCAGGGTCGCCATCTGGGCGAGCTGGGTCTCCGCACCGACCCGGGTGGCCCGGACGACGAGCCGACCTCCGGCGTTGACCGTCGCCCCGACCACCTGGTCGCCGGGGCCGACCTCCACCGGCACCGACTCCCCGGTGAGCATGCTGATGTCGACGGCGGACGACCCGTCCTCGACCACACCGTCGGTGGCGATCTTCTCGCCGGGGCGGACCACGAAGCGGTCGCCGACGGCGAGCTGGCCGACCGCGATCCGGCTCTCGACGCCGTCGCGGAGCACCGTCACCTCCTTGGCGCCGAGTTCGAGCAGGGCCCGCAGGGCGGCACCGGCCCGGCGCTTGGACCGGACCTCGAAGTAGCGGCCGGCGAGGATGAAGAGCGTGACCCCGGCCGCCGTCTCCAGGTAGATGTTGCCGGCGCCGTCGCTCGGACCGATGTCGAGGCTGAACGGATGCGTCATGCCGGGCGTACCGGCGGTGCCGAGGAAGAGCGCCCACACCGACCAGCCGAACGCGGCGAGCGTACCGAGCGAGATCAGGGTGTCCATGGTGGCGGCGCCGTGCCGCAGGTTGATCCAGGCCGCCCGGTGGAACGGCAGCCCGCCGTACGCCACGACCGGCGCGGCGAGGGTGAGCGAGAGCCACTGCCAGTAGTCGAACTGCCAGGCCGGCACCATCGCCAGGGCGATCACCGGTACGGTCAGCACCAGCGACACCAGCAGCCGGGTCCGCAGCGTCCGCAGCTCGTCGACGGGTGCCGCCGACTCCGACCCGGGATCGTCGGCCGGTCGGGGCGGCGGTGGCAGTGCGGCGGTGTAGCCGGTCTTCTCCACCGTGGCGATGAGCTCGTCCGGGGTACGGGTGTCGTCGAAGGTGACCGTCGCCTTCTCGGTGGCGTAGTTGACCGTGGCGGTCACTCCGTCCAGCCGGTTGAGTTTCTTCTCGATCCGGCTGGCGCAGGAGGCGCAGGTCATCCCGCCGATCTTCAGTTCGATCCGGTTGGGCGCCATGGGTGGTCGTCCGGCGACCGGTGCCATTCCTGCCTCCTGGGCTAGTTGTGTCCGTGGCCGGGCTCGCCGTGCCCTGGCTCGTCCGCTCCGGTGGTGGCCGTCGGCGCGGGCGGGTCGGGTGTCGCTCCGCCGCCCGGGGTGCCGGTGGGTGCTGGCTGGGCCGGCGTGCCGGCGGTCAGGGTGAACTCGGCGGTCCGGACGGTGCCGCCGTGCTGGAAGTCGAGATACAGCCGGTAGCTGCCGGCCGAGGGGACGTCGGCGAAGAAGGTGATCTCGGGACCGGCGGGCGTCCGCCCGTCACCGGGCTCGCCGTCCGGGTGTACGTGCAGGTACGCCAGGTCACCCTCGCGGAGCGCGACCAGGTGGCCGTACGCGCCGAGGTAGGGCTGCAGGTCGGTGACCGGTCGCCCGTCGCGGCTGACGGTCAGGGTCAGTTCGCTGGTCTGTCCCGGCGTCAGGGCACCGTCCAGGCGTACCTGGTATCCGTCCACCACGGCGGTCGGGGCGGGTGCCGGCAGCGGCCGGGGTTGGAAGTCGCCGCCCACCGCGACGTCGAGCCCGAGGGTCAGTGCCTCCGCGCCGCTGGGCGTGAAGTCGGCGAACGCCCGCCAGCTCCCGGGACCGCTCAACGGCGAGGCGACCCGCCAGGTGCCGTCGGCGGTCATCTCCGGGTGCACGTGCCGGAAGCCGGACAGGTCCCGGCGGGCGACGATCAGGTGCATGCGCTTGTCGTGTTCCACGTCGTAGCCGGTCACCGGCTGCCCGTCCGGCCCGATGATCCGGAACGCGAACTCGCCGGCCGGGGCCGGTACGCCGGTCAACGTGTAGCCCCGGTCGGAGACGAGCAGCCCGCCCGGTAGCCGCGGTGCGGTGCTCGCCCCGGTGCCGGTGCCGTGTCCGGTGGAGTGGGCGGAGTCGGTCGAACTGCTGGAGTCGGCGGTGCGTACGGGGCCGGCGAGCTGGCCGGCCCCGTACGCCGCGCCGAACACTGTCGCGAGCCCGAGCGCGAAGGCGCCCAACTTCGTCGCGGTGTTCATCGTGCTACCTGATTTCTGCTGGATCGAGCACGGTCATGAGGTGACGAGTTCGTAGCCGGCCTCGTCGACGGCGGCGCGGAGCTGCTCCGGGTCCACCGGGTCGTTGCTGGTGACGGTGACCGCGCCGGAGGCCAGGTCGACGCTGACCTCGGTCACGCCGGGGATCGCCCCGACCTCGGTGCTGACGGCGCTGACGCAGTGGCCGCAGGTCATCCCCTTGACCTGGTAGCTCTGGGTGATCATTGCAGTTCTCCCTTCCCGGACCCAGCCTATACCCGAGGGGGGTATCTGCCGGGCGAATTTACCCCTCGGGGGTATCCGTACACCAGGACCGTAGCATACCCCTGGGGGGTTAGCTATGCTTGGCGCATGACGACACCTGCGGAAACCCCGACTCGCGGCTACACCGCCAGCAAGGACCAGTTGCTCGCGCGGCTGCGCCGGGTCGAGGGGCAGGTCCGCGGGATCGAGCGGATGGTCGAGGACGACCGCTACTGCATCGACGTGCTGACCCAGATCTCCGCCATCCAGGCGGCGCTGGACAAGGTCGCGCTCGGGCTGCTCGACGGGCACGCCCGGCACTGCATGCACGAGGGCGCCGCCGAGGGCCGGGCCGACGAGATGGCCACCGAGATGATGGCAGCCGTCGGGCGCCTGATGAAGCGCGGCTGACCGGTCAACGTCGAGCCGGGTCGGCCCGGCCCTCCGGACCGGGCGTCGGGAACAGGTCGACCTGCTCGCCGAGTTCCACGTCCCCGGCCAGGTGGGCCGGCGCCGGCCGTTCGGTCGCCGGCAGCCTTGAATACCGCCGCCCGGATCCCTCCCGGTCCGGCCGGGAGGTGACCCGGAACGGCACCATCGCGATCGGTGCCGGCGGCGGCTCGAATCTGCGGTCGCCCCAGCGCAGCCAGATGGCGATCCGGCCGGCCGCCGCCTCCAGCCTGAGCTTGTCGACCGAACGCTGCCGGTCGGAGTGGTCGACCTCGACCACCACCGGCGCGCCGTCCGGCCGTGCACAGCCCACATCCACTATGGAGTGCCGGTGCTCGTACGGCGGTGGCAGCGGCATCACGCTGGCGGCCCGCCGGTACACCCGCCAGCCCTGTGCCATGGCCCAGGCCGCCACCGAGTCGATCAGCAGCACTGTGACCTCGTCACTCGTCTGGTCGGTGAAGGTCAGCCGGCCCAGCCAACCAGTCAACGCGGCGCCGATCCGGGCGCCCTCCTCGGCCTGGTCCACGAAGCGACGGTACCGCGCGGGTGTCGGGTAATCCTCCGGTGCGGGCGTCGATGTCGCGCCACGAGCCCCTGTGGCGTCAGGTTGAGCGACGGTGGTGGGCCCAGCAGACCATACCGCGCCCGTCGTCGGAGCGTGTGGCGCGTCACCCCAGCGCGGGCAGGACGACCCGCTCCAGCAGCGTCACCGGAGTCCGCCACTGGTCGGGGTCGTCGTAGTTGCCGGCGGTGATGGCCACGGCGAGATCCAGGTCCGGTAGGACGATCAGGCGTTGACCACCGTTGCCGATGCCGGAGACGACTCGATGGCCGGCGATGGTTTCCAGGTACCAGTGGTATCCGTACTCGCCGCCCCAGCCGGTCGGCAGGCGGGGCCGGAACATCGTGTCGAGCCAGCCGGCGGGTACGATCCGGCGGCCGTCCCACGCTCCTCCGGCGAGCACCACCTCGCCGATCCTGGCCAGGTCACGCGGGGTGAGCCGGAGACCGGACGCGGCCGAGGCCACCCCGTCCGCGCCGGTCGTCCACTCGAGGTCGTGGATGCCCAGCGGTGCGAACAGGGCCGTCCGGCCGTACTCCGCCAGCGGCTGCCCGGTGCCGTCGGCGATGAGCCGGCCGAGCAGCGCCGTCGCGCCTCCGCAGTAGGTCCACCGGGTACCAGGTGGCTCGACGACCGGCCGGGACAACACGTAGCGGTACCGGTCCGGCGCCAGTTCCATCGCGATCTCGGCGTTGGTCGGGTTGTCGTACGGAAGCTCTTCGCGCCATTCCAGGCCGAGGGACATCGTCAACGCGTGCTCGACGGTGAGCCCGGCCCGTGCGGAATCGGCCGCCAGGTCAGGGTACTCGGGGAACTGTCGCAGCAGCGGCGCCCCGGTGTCGGGGACCAGGCCGTCGCCGAGCGCGATGCCGTACAGCAGCGCGGTCACGCTCTTGGTGACCGACCGGACATCGTGCAGCGTCCTCGGCCCGAACTCGACGACGCCCAGCGAGGTGTTCCAGACGAAGTCCTCGCCCACGCCGTAGTACTCCAGCAGGGTCTCGCCGCCACGGACCGCCACGGCGGCGTGCAGCCCGTCGATCCGACCTTCCCGGAGCGTCTCTGCCAGTCGGTCGTGCAACTCTTTCATGGGGCACCTCCTCGCAGGGCAAGGACTCCTATGATCCGGCACGCAGGCGAGGGACCGGGGGCCCCGAACCGGGCCGCAGGCGCGGTCAGGGGGTGAGGATGACTTTGCCGGTGACGGTTCCGGATTCGGCGAGGCGCAGGGCGTCGGCGGCGCGGGCGAGGGGAAGGTCCACGCCACCGTCGACACGGCGTGACCACACCGGTCGACGATCTCGGTACTGCTACGGCTTCGTTCCGGACTCCGGCTTCGGGACGAGCGGCGCGGCACCGGGCGGGAGCGGCGCGCCGCGCTGCCGGAGACCGCCCGGTGGATCGGAGACGGGGCGTACCGGACCGCGCCGCCCGGCCCGGCGCAGGTGGACCGGGAGGTAGCCGAGCCCGGCGAGGCCGACCAGTACGTAGAGGTTGCTGTAGAGCAGGCCCCAACCCCGGAAGTGCAGGTCCCAGCCGTGCAGGCCGGCGAGCACCCAGCTCGTGCCGGCGACGAAGACGAGCCAGCTCAGGCCGGCGGCCGCGAGCCCGAGCCGGCTGCGGCACCACCAGGCCCGGACGGCCAGCAGCACCAGCGCGGGTACGCACCAGACCCAGTGGTGGTGCCACGAGACGGGCGAGACCAGGACGCCGGTCGTCGCGCAGGCGAGAACGCCGAGCAGTTGCTCCCCGGCCCGGGCGCAGTACGCCGCGACCGCCATCCCGAGCGCCGCGACCAGGAGGGCCACCGGTAGCCAACCGGTACCCGGATCGGCGGAGTCGGTCAACCGGGCCAGCGCGCCGGCCAGCGACTGGTTCAGGATCGTCCGGGGATCGGCGGTGACCCGCGAGGTGTCGAAGAGCGCGCCCGTCCAGAACCGTACCGAGTCGTCCGGCCGCCAGGCGAACCCGAGCGCGACCGTGGCGGCGAACCCGCCGACCGCGGTGCCCGCCGCCCGGAACCGGCCGGTGGCGAGCAGGTAGACCACGAATACCAGCGGGGTGAGCTTGATCCCGGCGGCGATCCCCACGCCGAGGCCGGACCACCGGCGCCGGGGGTCGCCGGTCAGGTCGCGCAGCACGAGCAGCATCAGGAAGAGCCCGACCTGGCCGGCCTGGAGGTGCCCGGAGACCGCGAACATCGGCAGCGCGGCGGCACCGCCGACCAGCGTCGGCAGCGCGCGGCGCTCCGCCGGCACGCCGGTGGCGCGGAGCGTGAGCCGGACGGCCGCCAGCAGCGCGAGGACCGAGGCGAAGGTCCACAGCCCGACCGCGACCGGCACGCCGAGCGGCACGAGCGGCTGGAACAGCAGGGCCGCGAACGGCGGGTAGGTGAAGCCCAGCGCGATGCCGTCCGTGCCCCGGTGGCTGGCCTGGTAGAGACCGCCGTCCCCGGACGCGGCGGCCGAGGCTCCCGCCTGGTACGTCGCGAGGTCGCCCCAGAAGCTTCCGGTGCGGTGCTGCACCGCCACCGCAGCGGCGG
Organism: Plantactinospora sp. ZYX-F-223; assembly: GCF_039649625.1. NCBI lineage: Bacteria > Bacillati > Actinomycetota > Actinomycetes > Micromonosporales > Micromonosporaceae > Plantactinospora > Plantactinospora sp. ZYX-F-223. The sequence goes on from NZ_JBDJAV010000069.1 coordinate 24,535, forward strand.
CGACCAGCAGCGGAAGCAGCACCAGACCGGCTCTCGGGTACGCCTGCCGGCGCGGGCGGCGGCGCGGCCCGGCCGGTGCCGACGGGGCCGGTGTGCGCGGGTCCGGCTGGCGGCGCGGCGGTGGATGGCCGGCCTCGTCGGGGTTGGCGCCCAGATAGGTACTGGTCACGGCGCTTCCTCCGAATCCGCGGAGCTGGTCGCCCGCGGCCGGGATCCGGGCAGCGGTAAGGACAGAAAGTATCGATCTCTCCTCGACCGTGCCTGGACCGAATCTTGATCACGCACGGTTCCCACCCGCGGAACGCGCCGGCGACGCCGCGCCCCGGAACCCGGACCGCTCCGCCCCCGCCGGTCCGGTCCGGTTCCCTGGCTACCGCGTTGGGTCGGTCGGTTCCCCGGCCACTCCGCCCCGGGTAGCGCGGCGGCGGATCCGGTAGCCGATCGCGAGCCCAGCCCAGAGGACGGCCAGCCAGACCGTGAGCTGGACCAGGTAGTTCCGGTCCTGGAGTCCCGGATTGGGCGGTGCCGGTGCCGGCCGCCACAGCAGCGGCACCGCGATCAGCAGCAGCGTCGCCGTGACGGTCAGGCCGGCACCGATCCAGGTACGGGCCGTCCGGTCGGTCACCAGGCGGCCGAGGACGAGTCCGACGAGTCCGATCAGCGGGGCGACCAGCACGTCGTGCAGCAGCGGACCGGCGACCAGCCAGGGGAGGACCGGCCCGGGCCGGGGCATCAGCGATCCGCCGTACGCCGCCACTGCCGTGCCGAGCCCGACCAGGGCGATCCGGACCACTCCGGTACCGCCCGTCCGGCCGTCGGCACCGCCGTCCGGCGCCGGCCGATTCCCCGCGCTCCTGCCGGCGCGGCTCATCCGAGCACCTCCAGCCGGGTCACCCACTTGGTCTGCAGCACCCCGGGGCGGTTCGGCGCGATGATCCGGCACGGGTACCCGTGGTCGGGCTGTAGCACCTCCCCGTTGATCCGCAGGGCGAGCAGGGTGAGCGGATCGGCGACGTGCACCGCCGGCAGAGTGCTGGTCGCGTACAGCCCGGCGGTCTCCAGCGAGGCGACCCGTACCGGGCGGTCGGCGGGCGCGCCGACGGCGGCGAGCAGGTCGACCACCGGCACGCCGGTCCAGTCCGCCACGGCGCTCCAGCCCTCCACGCAGGCGATCGGTAGCCGTCCGGTCCGCTGTGGCAGGGACGCGAGGTCGGCGAGGCCGAGACCGTGCCGGCCGCCGGCCCAGACGATCTCCAGGCGCCAGTCGGCCGGTACGACGATTCCGGCGGCGGCCGCGGTGCGGTTCACCGGTACGCCCTGCGGGCCGCCGGCCGAACGCCAGGCCAGCGCGGAGACGTGCCGGAGCCACGGCACCGTCACCCCGGCGGTGGCCAGTACCGCCACGCCGCTCGCGCCGGCGGCGGTGCGCAGGAAGGCCCGGCGGCCAGGTATCGGCTCCCGGTCGAGCCGGCTGGCTAGCGCCGCCCGGATCACCGGCAGCTTGACCCCGACATGCACCAGCAGCGCCCCGATGGCCAGCCAGGCCACCGCGTAGTGCGCGGCGGGGAAGAAGAACCGCCACGGGTAGGACTGAGCGACGTTGAACAGCCCGGTGGCCAGTTCGAAGAACGCGGCGCAGACCAGCACCAGGATGGCGAGGCGTTCGAGTCCGTGCCCGACCAGGCGGGCGGGCCGGCGCAGCGGCGGACGGGCGAACAGCCGGGGATAGACGCTCCACAGCTTCGCCAGCAGCAGCGGAATCGCCGCGATCCCGGACAGCACGTGCACGCCCTGGGTCACCCGGTAGAGGCTCGCCGGGCGAGTCGGCCAGCCGAACCAGTCCGGCGGGTGCGCGACGGCGTGGCTGAGCAGCCCGGTGACGAAGCAGAGCCCGAACGCGACGCCGAGCCAGCGGCCGAGCCGGGCCGCCACCAGCGGCGAGTGCGACGGCCCGGTGAAGTCCTCGGGGCGCGGCACCGACCGGGCCAGCCGGCGGATCGGACCGGTTGGCCCGGCCGGGCGCCGAACCGGTCCTCCGGATCGTCGGCGGATCATCGGCGTACCAGCTCGGCGAACCAGCGGTCGCGGCAGCGCAGCAGCTCCGTCACCCGCAGTCCGGTGCCGGCGGCGACGCCCTGCACCGACTCCGCCCCGACCCGGGCCCAGCGGAACGCGGGCCCGCGCCGCAGGCTGCGGTCCGGTCCGGTCGAGGCGACGTGCGCGAGGCCCTGCCACAGCCCGGTGCCGGGCGGCTCCACCTCGGCGAACACGGTGCCGCCCGGGGCGAGCAGCGTGGCGCAGCGGCGCAGCAGCGCCACCGGGTCACCGCCGATGCCGATGTTCCCGTCGATCAGCAGGGCGTGTGCCCAGCGTCCCTCACCCGGCAGCGGAGCGAAGATGTCGCGGCGTAACGCCGCCGCGCCACGGGCTCGGGTCAGCCGTACCGCGTGGGCCGAGCTGTCCACCCCGAGCGTCACCACGCCGCGTCGGGCCAGTACGGCGGCCAGCCGGCCCGGCCCGCAGCCGAGGTCGATGGTGGGGCCGAGGCAGCGCGCCACGATCGGTGCGACGGCCGGTTCCGGCGGGCCGTGCCAGCGGCGGACCGGCAACGGGTACGCCGCCGCGTCGGTGTGCACCAACCAGTGCTCGGCGCGGTGGGTGTCGGCCGGGACGCCGCATCCGCCGGGTCGACGGGGTCCGGCCGGCGGCCGTCCACGCCCGGCCGGTGGTGCGAGCGGGCCGTCGAAGCCACCCGAGGAGTCGCTCCGGTTCATCGGCGCGCCCGGTGGCCGGCCGCCGCGACGTCAACCGCGCGTACGGCTCGGGTGAAACGGCTGCCGGGCAGCCCGGCCGCGACCGCCTGGGCGGCGGGCCAGTCGTCCACGTCGCGCAGCACCGGCAGGGCGGCGACCCGCACGCCCCGGTCCCGCAGCGCGGCCAGGGTCAGCCGCCCGGTGTCGGCGGTGGACATCGGCACCGGCCGGAGCACGGCCGCCTGCGCCGGGTCGTGCAGGCCGAGGGCCCACCAGCCACCATCGGCGGCCGGCCCGAGCACCGCGTCGGCGCCGGCGAGCCGGTGCAGCGCGTCGGTGAGCGTGCCGGGGCACACCTGCGGGGTGTCCATGCCGATCTGCAACACCGGCATCCCCGGGAAGGCCGCGCCGACCTCGGCGTGGGCGTGGGCGAGCCGGTCGGCGAAGGTGTCGCCGTGCTGGCGCAGCAGATGCCAGCCGGCGAGTGCGGCCGTCAGCTCGGCCGCGCACTCCGCGTCGGAGAACCGGCCGGTGTGTGCGAGCACCGGGACGGTCGCGGCGGTGGTCCGTACCGCCGCGAGGGTGTCCAGCAGGGCGGCCGCCGCGATCCGGGCCGCCTGTCGGGGGGTGGCCGGCGGGCAGAGCCGGGTCTTCGCCAGCCCGGCCACCGGTGCCTTGGCGACCACGAGCAGCACGTTCATCGGCCGGCGCCGGCAGTGGAGCGCAGCACTCCGGCGAAGTCCCGGGTGGCGCGGAGGGTGCCGCGTACCGAGCCGGAGACCTTCGAGGTGGTGCCGGCGGCCCGGGGCGCGTACGCCGTGTCCAGCTCGATGATCCGCCACCCGGCCGCCGCCGCACGCAACAGCAGCTCCAGCGGATAACCGAAGGCCCGGTCCGCGACGCCGAGCCGCAGCAGCGCCGTACGGCGGCCTACCCGGATCGGGCTGATGTCGCGCACCGGTACGCCCCGGCGGCGCAGCAGCGCGGCGACCAGCGCGTTGCCGGCCCGGGCGTGCCACGGCCAGGCCGCCGCCGATACCGGTCGACGGCGGCCCACGGCGAGGTCGGCCCGGTCGGCGAGCACGGGCGCGACCAGCCGGGGCAGCTCGCCCGGATCGAACGACCCGTCCGCGTCGAGGACGCAGACCAGTTCCGCCTCGGCCGCCAGCAGTCCGGCGTGCACCGCCGCGCCGTAGCCGCGCCGAGACTCGGAGACGACCCGTGCCCCGTGCGCGGCGGCGACCTCCGGCGACCCGTCGGTGGAGCCGTTGTCCACCACCACGGCCTGGTAACCGGGCGGGAGCGCGGCGAGTACGGCGGGCAGGGCAGCCGCTTCGTCGAGACACGGCAGCACCACGTCGATCGTTGTGCTCATGTCCGGCGACGCTAGGCGCCGCACCGCCCACCGGGGATGCCTGGCGGGCTTACGGATCCCTTACGCCGCAACGGGTCTTACGACTTCCTGACGTCCGGCCGGATCACCTTCCGCCCCGGCTGCCAAACTCGTATCGTCGGCCGTCGCCATGACCATGCTGAACCGGCCGGTACGACGCCGGCACGCCGACGCGGTCGTCGTCACGGTGGAGGCGGCGCTGCTCGCCGCCGCGATCGGGGTCGGCGCACTGCTCAACGCCCGGGGCGTCCACCTGTACGCTGACGCGGCCCCGCTCTACGCGACCTGGCGACCGCACCTCGGCCCCGGCACCCCGGCCGCGCTGCTGGTCGCCGCGCTGGTGATCGGACGGGGCCCGGGCTGGGCCCGGAGCGCGTCGTGGCCCCGGCTGCTCGCCGTCGGCTATCTCGGCGCGCTGGCCTGGACACTGTCGCTGGCTCTGGTCGACGGCTGGTCCGCCGGCCTGGCCCGACGGCTGACCGCGCAGGCCGAGTACCTGCACGAGGTTCCCCGGGTGGCCGATGTCGGCGCGATGCTGGCCGGGTTCACCGGCCGGATCCTCGACTTCCAGCCCGACTCGTGGTCCACGCACACCGCCGGGCACCCGCCGGGGGCGTTGCTGATCTTCGTCTGGCTGGACCGGATCGGTCTCGGCGGAGGCGCCGCCGCCGGGCTGGCCTGTGTGCTGCTCGGGGCGACGGTGGCCGTCTCGGTCCCGGTGACGCTGCGGGCGCTGGGCGCCGAGGACGCGGCCCGGGCGGTGTGGCCGTTCCTGCTGCTGTTCCCCGGTGCGGTCTGGGTCGGCGCCTCGGCGGACGGGATCTTCGCCGGAGTGGTCGCCGCCGGGCTGGCACTGCTGGCGGTGCGTGGCCGGGGTACGGCGGCGCTCGGCGGGCTGCTGCTCGGCTTCGCGCTCTACCTGTCGTACGGGTTCGTGCTCGTCGGGCTGCTCGCGCTGGCCGTGCTGGCGCTGCGTACCCGGGACCGGGCCGGTGCCGGCATGCTGGCCGCGCTCGCGGTCGCCGCCGTGGTCGCGGGGTTCACCGCCGCGGGCTTCCGCTGGTGGGACGGCTACCACCTGGTGGTGCAGCGGTACTACCAGGGTTGGGCGGCGGCCCGCCCGTACGGGTACTGGATCTGGGCGAACCTGGCCGCCCTGCTGCTCTCCGCCGGCCCGGTGGTCGGGCCGGCACTCCGCCGCGCGGTGCTGGCCGGGTGGCCCGGGCGGCCACGCCCGGCGGGCCGGGCGGACGACGCCGGGCGCGACGGCCGGGCGGGTGAGGATCGGGCGGACGACGCCGGGCGCGACGACCGGGCGAGCGACGCCGGGCGCGCCGACCGGGCCGGTGAGGTCGGGTGCGAGGATCGGGCAGGTAGGGCCGGGTGCGAGGTCCGGGCGCGGCCGCGCCGCCGCCGGGGCGGATCCGGAGGCGCGACGGTGTGGCTGCCGATCGCGGCGGCCGTGGCGGTGCTGGTCGCGGACCTGTCCGGATTGAGCAAGGCCGAGGTCGAGCGGATCTGGCTACCGTTCGGGGTCTGGCTGCTGGTCGCCACCGCGCACCTGCCCGCCCGGCAGCGGCGCTGGTGGCTCGTGGTCCAGGCGGTCACCGCGCTGGCGGTCAACCACCTACTGTGGACGGTGTCCTGACCGTCGCCGGTGCCCGCAGCGGGGCGGCGGCGAATTCGGCGACACCGTCGGCGAACGGTATCCGGGCGGTGAAGCCGAGCAGCCGGGCCGCCCGGGCGGGATCGGCGACCACGTGCCGGACGTCGGCCGCCCGACCGCCGCCGACCACGACCGGCTCGGGACCGCCCGTCACGGTGGCCAGTTCGCGGGCCAGGTCCCCGACGGTGTGCGGCTCGCCGGAGCAGACGTTCACCGCCACCACCGGATCCGGTGGGGGAGTGGTCAACGCGAGCAGGTTGGCCCGGGCGACGTCGCTGACGGAGACGAAGTCACGCCGCTGCCGTCCGTCCTCCAGCACCTGCGGCGGCCGGCCGGACGCGAGCGCCGACCGGAAGATCGACGCCACCCCGGCGTACGGGGTGTCCCGGGGCATCCGGGGTCCGTAGACATTGTGGTAGCGCAGCGCCCAGACCTGCCCGTCGGTCTGCCGGGCCCACGCCCCGGCCAGGTGTTCCTGGGCCAGCTTTGTCGCCGCGTACGTGCTACGCGGTTCCAGCGGGGCGTCCTCGGGCACCAGACCCGGAATCAGCGGAACCGCGCACCGGGGACAGACCGGTTCGTAGCGGCCGGCGGAGAGGTCGGCAGCCCGTCGCTCGGCCGGCCGCACCACCCCGTGCTCCGGGCAGTGGTAGCGGCCCTCGCCGTAGACCACCATCGAACTGGCCAGCACCAGCCGGCGTACGCCCGCGCCGTGCATCGCCGCCAGCAGGGTCGCGGTGCCGAGGTCGTTGTGGCCGGCGTACCGGGGGGCGTCGGCGGGGTCGAGACCGTGTCCGACCATGGCCGCCTGGTGGCAGACGGCATCCACGCCGCGCAGCAGCCCGGCCAGCAGGTCGAGGTCGCGGACGTCACCGACGACCGGCCGGTGCCGGTGCGCCCAGTCCGGCGCCGTCGGGCCGTGCGCCTCCGGAAGCAACGCGTCCACGGCCACGACCTCGTGGCCGTGCGTGACGAGCAGGTCGGCGACGTGCGATCCGATGAAACCGGCGGCTCCGGTGACGAGTATCCGCATTCCGGTCACGGTATGCGCCGCCGACGGCCGCACCGGAGGTCCCGGCGCAGCCGTAAGACTCCCGCAAGATCTCGGAAGCCCGGCTCCTCCCGGGGCCTGGCTACGCTGGCCGGGTGGGATCGGCGGGAGGTCGGTGGTGACGCAACGCGTGCTGGTGGTGGACGACGACCGGACCATCAGCGACGTGGTCTGCCGCTATCTGCGGCACGCCGGCTACCAGGTCAGTCACGTCGGCGACGGGGCCGCGGCGCTGGCCGCCGTCGCCCGCCAGGCGCCCCATCTGGTCGTACTCGATCTGATGCTGCCGACGGTGAGCGGCCTACAGGTCTGCCGTGAGCTGCGCAGCCGGCCGGACGGCATCCCGATCGTGATGCTGACCGCGCTCGGCGAGGAGGCCGACCGGGTGCTCGGCCTGGAGTTGGGCGCCGACGACTACCTGAGCAAGCCCTTCTCTCCACGCGAGCTGGTGTTGCGGGTGCGGTCCGTGCTCCGCCGCACCGGCGGCGAGCCGGCACCGGACCGGCCGGAGCGGCTCGCCGACGGCGACCTCGAGGTGCGTACCGGTCCTCGGGTGGCGGTGCTGCGCGGCGCCGAACTCGCGCTGACCCTGCGGGAGTTCGACCTGCTGGTACACCTGATGCGGCATCCGTCCCGGGCGTTCACCCGCGCGGAACTGCTGGAACAGGTCTGGGGCTGGAACTTCGGCGACCACTCGACCGTGACCGTGCACGTACGGCGGCTGCGGGAGAAGATCGAGACCGATCCGGCCGAGCCGCGCCGGATCGTGACGGTCTGGGGTGTCGGCTACCGGTACGAGCCAGCCGATGCGTGACCTCGTACTCATCTTCACGATCGCGCTCGCCGCGGCTCTGGCCATCGGCGCCGCCGGGGCACTGCTGCTGCGGCGACTGCGGCACACCTCGATCACCGTGCACCTCTACGTGCTGCTCACCGTCACCGTGCTGGCGGTCGTCGGCGGCGTGGCCGTGGTCGCCGAGGCGATGTTCCTGTCCCCGCACGACCTGGAGGTCGTCCTGATCACGGTCGCGGCGGCGGCGGTGGTCAGCCTCGCCGTTGGTGGGCACTTCGGCCGGCGGCTGGCGGCCGCGGCGGTCTGGACCGCCCAGGCCCGTGACCGGGAACGGCAGCTTGAGAAGGGGCGTCGCGATCTCGTCGCCTGGGTCTCCCACGACCTGCGTACCCCGCTGGCCGGGCTGCGGGCGATGGCCGAGGCGCTCGAGGACGGGGTGGTGCACGATCCGGAGACCGTCGGCGAGTACCACCGGCGGATCCGGACCGAGACGGACCGGATGACCCGACTCGTGGACGACCTGTTCGAGCTGTCCCGGATCAACGCCGGGGCGCTGCGGCTGTCCCTGACCGCCGTACCGCTCGGTGAGGTGGTCTCGGACGCGCTCGCCACGACCGCCCCGCTCGCGGCGGCCCGACGGATCCGACTCGTCGCCGCCGAGTCCGGCTGGCCCACCGTCGTCGCCAGTGAACCGGAACTCGCCCGGGTGGTCGGCAACCTGCTCCTCAACGCGGTCCGCTACACCCCGGAGGACGGCACGGTACGCGTCGAGGCCGGTCGGGAACGGGACGCCGCCTGGCTGGCGGTGACGGACAGCTGCGGCGGAATTCCACCGTCCGACCTACCCAGACTCTTCGACGTCGCGTTTCGGGGCGAACCGGCGCGTACCCCCGGACAGGGCGTCGGGGTCGGCGGCAGCGCCTCCGGTGGACTCGGCCTCGCCATCGTGCACGGACTGGTCGAGGCGCACGGTGGGCACGTCGACGTACAGAACACCGCCGGGGGCTGCCGGTTCGTCGTCCGGCTCACCGCCGCCTGATCGGGATGGTCGACGCATTACCGGGCAATCCGGATGACCTGCCCGATTCGGTCCGGGCTCCATGATCGAGTCGACC
>NZ_JBDJAV010000007.1:0-277060 GCF_039649625.1 Plantactinospora sp. ZYX-F-223
CAGCCCGGCCCGAGCGGAAGATCGACCGATGCCGTACGGAGACCTTGCGGTGACCGAGACGGTATGGCAGTTTCTTTCTCAAACCAAGCGATAGATGTAGGTATTTAACTACGCACGGAGGTGCGGGCATGGCCGGTGCGGCGGAGCTGAACACGGCCCGGCTCTGCTTCGGCTTCGCCTCCCAGGGCGCGCCGAACCGGCTGGCCAGCATCTACGACGAGGACCTGCTGGTCTGACGCGGACCGGCGGCGAGGAGGTACCGATGTCCTGGCGAGCGAGGACGGCCGGAGTACTGGTCGGTGGGCTGCTGCTCGGCCTGTCGGTGGCGCCGGCCGGCGGACCCGCCGCGGCCGCACCGGCCGCGCACAGCGAGCGGCTGCTCTTCGACGGCGGCGGCGAGTCCCTCAACGGCATCACCTACCACTCCTTCCGGATCCCGTCGCTGGTGCGGACGAAGGCGAACACCCTGATCGCGTTCGCCGAGGGCCGGGCGTCGAACAACCGGGACTGGGGCAACATCAACCTGGTCTACAAGCGTTCGACGGACAACGGCGCCACCTGGTCGGCGCTGGACGAGGTGGTCGGGGCTGGACAGGGCACCTGGGGCAACCCGACCGCCGTCGTCGACTCCAGCAACGGCAGGATCTGGCTCTTCATGTCCTGGAACCCGGCGGGCTACAGCCAGAACGGCGACGACGGCACCACCCGGATCACCGCCTGGGAACACCGCAAGGTGTACGTCAGCAGCAGCGCCGACGACGGCCGGAACTGGACCGATCCGGTGGACCTGACCGCCACGCTCAAGCCGAGGACGCTCGCCGGCGGCGGAACCTGGGCGTGGGACGCGATGGGTCCGGGCGTCGGCGTGCAGACCTCCACCGGCCGGTTGGTGATTCCCGCGTTGCACCGCAACATCTACAGCGACGACCACGGGGCCACCTGGAAGGTGCAGCGCATCACCACCAGCACCGGCGCCGCCCAGGAGGGCACCAGCGAGGGCACCGTGCTGGAGCTGACCGACGGCCGGCTGATGCGCAACGACCGGGCCGTCGGCGCGGTCTGGGAGGGCGCGAAGCGCCGCTGGGTGGCGCGCGGGACGATCGAGGGCGGCTTCGGCACCTTCGCGCCGGACCAGACGTTGCTGGATCCGCGCGCCCAGGGCTCCATCCTGCGGTACAACCTCGACTCGCCGACCCGGATCGTCTTCCTCAACTCGGCGAGCACCGAGACCCGCACCAGGATGACCGTGCGGATCAGCTACGACGAGGCCCGGACCTGGCCGGTCTACCGCCGGCTCGCCGACGCGCCGCTGCCGTCCTGGCCGGGGCTGGGCGGCGGCAGCGTCGCCGAGGGTGGCTATTCGAGCATGGCCAAGACCGCCGACTACTTCGTCGGGGCACTGGTCGAGGTGAACGAGAACACCGCCGCCAGCGACACCTCGCGGCGGTCGATCGTGTTCCGCAAGTTCAACCTGCCGTGGATGCTCAACGGCACACCGGAGTGACGGCGGGAGGGGCGCGGGGAGGACGGGGTACCTAGACTGGCCGGCGGAGAGGATGATCCGATGACTCTGGACGCCGCCGACCAGTACCGCCGGGCGGTCACCTTCCGCCGGCTGCACGAGGGGCCGACCTTCGTACTCCCCAATCCGTGGGACGCCGGCAGTGCCCGGGTACTCGCCCAGCTCGGCTTTCCCGCGCTCGCCACCACCAGCGGCGGGCTGGCCTTCGCGCTCGGCCAGCGCGACGGCGCCAACCTGGTCAGCCGGGCGGAGACGTTGCGGAACGTCCGGATGATCGCCGAGGCCACCCCGCTGCCGGTGGCGGCCGACCTGGAGAGCGGATTCGGCGACAGCCCGGCCGAGGTGGCCGAGACTATCCGGCTCGCCGCCGAGGCGGGTGCCGTCGGCGGGTCGATCGAGGACGCCACCGGCGATCCCGCCGATCCGATCCGCCCCCTGGACGAGGCGGTACGCCGGGTCGAGGCGGCGGTGGCAGCGGCCCGGACTCTCCCGTTTCCGTTCACCCTGGCCGCTCGGGCGGAGAACTTCCTCTACGGCCGGGCCGACCTGCCCGACACCATCCGCCGGCTCCGGGCCTACGCCGCCGCCGGCGCCGACGTGCTCTACGCACCGGGGCTGCCGGACCTGGACGCCGTCCGCTCGGTCTGCGCGGCGGTGGACAAACCGGTCAACGCGCTGGCCGGCGGCGCCCCCGGGGTGACGGTCGCGATGCTCGCCGACTGCGGCGTACGCCGGGTCAGCGTCGGCTCGACCCTGGCCCGGGCGGCGCTGACCGCCTTCGTGGACGCGGCCCGGGAGATCCGGGAGACCGGCACCTTCGGCTTCGGCACGGAGGTACTCAGCTACCCCCGGGTCAACGCGCTCTGGCCGTAACGGGGTCGCGGATCCCACGCCACGGGCGTCCGAGCTGCCTTTTTGTCGGTGCCGCTCGGCATACTGGCCGGCGGACATCGACGGCGCACGTCCGATCGGAGGGATGACCATGACCGCCTTGTTGGCGATCGGCACCGGCAAGGGCCTCTTCCTCGCCACCAGCAGCGACGACCGCAAGAGTTGGCAGGTCAGCGGGCCGCACTTCGCGATGACCGGGGTCTACTCGGTCGCCGTGGACAAGCGGCGGGCCACCCCCCGGCTGCTCGCCGGGGTGACCAGTTCACACTTCGGCCCCAGCGTCGCGACCAGCGACGACCTCGGCGCCTCCTGGCAGGAGCCGGCGGAGCCGCCCGTCGCGTTCCCGGACGGCACCGGAGCCAGCCTGGAGCGGGTCTGGCAGCTCACCCCTGGCCCGGCCGACCAGCCCGACGTGGTCTACGCCGGCACCCAGCCCTCGGCGCTGTTCCGGTCGGTCGACGGCGGCATCTCCTACGAGATGGTCCGCCCGCTCTGGGACCACCCGCACCGCGAGCAGTGGGACGCCGGGTTCGGCGGCCAGGCGATCCACACGGTGCTGCCGCACCCGGCCGATCCGGCGCAGATCCTGGTCGCGATGTCGACCGGCGGCGTCTACCGCACCGGCGACGCGGGTGCGAGCTGGCGCCCGCAGAACACCGGCATCCGGGCCTACTTCATGCCGGACGAGTGGCCCGAGTTCGGGCAGTGTGTGCACAAGGTCGCCCGGGACGCGGTCGACCCCGAAAAGCTCTACGCACAGAACCACCACGGCGTCTACCGGTCCACCGACGGCGGGGTGAGCTGGCGGTCGATCGCCGACGGCCTGCCCAGCGACTTCGGCTTCCCGATGGTGGCCCATCCGCACCGTGGCGACACCATCTACACCTTTCCGCTGGTCGCGGACGGGGAACGCTTCCCCGTCGACCGGCGCTGCCGGGTCTTCCGCTCCACCGACGCGGGTGACACCTGGCAGCCGCTGACCGACGGGCTGCCGACCGGCCCCTACTACCCCGCCGTGCTGCGCGACGCCATGTGCGTCGACGACGCCGACCCGGCCGGGGTCTACTTCGGCACCCGCTCGGGCGAGGTCTACGCCAGCCGCGACGAGGGCGACTCGTGGTCGCTGGTCGCCGCCCACCTGCCCGACGTGCTCTGCGTCCGGGCCGCGGAGGTCTGAGCGATGGTCACCGTCGTCGTGCCCGCCGCACTGCGCGGGGAGACGGCCGGCGCGGGCCGGCTCGACGTCGCCGCGGCGGGCACCCTCCGCGCCGTGCTCGACGAGGTGGGCGCCGAGTGGCCGCGGCTGATCCGGCGGATCCGGGACGAGCAGGGCCAACTGCGCCGATACGTCAACGTGTACGTCGACGGCGAGGACTGCCGGCAGACCGGCGGCCTCGACACGGCGGTCCCGGACGGCGCGGAGATCCAGGTCATCCCCTCCGTCGCCGGGGGCTGACCGGCCCCGCCCCCGGGTGGTTCCGGTCGGCAGCCGACCGGGACCACCGGGCCGGCGTTGTCCGCGACTCGGGGTGCGAAGGTGCGCGGCGCCGCCTACGGTGGGGGTTGGTCAACGTTTCCGTGCTGTTGGCCGGCGGTTGGTCGTCCTCGGCCAGGGGCGGGCGTGGGATGGGACAGCGGCCCGGCGTGGGCCGTCGACCGGTTACGTGATCCACTCTTTCGTGGGGTCCCCGCACGTGTCGCTCGACGTCTTCGTTGTGGAGGCTGCCCATGTCCGACTGGCGTTCGCGCGCCCTCCGTCCCGCGAAGCGGGCACTGCGCCGCTCGCAGGACCGATATCCGCAGTCGCCCCCGGAGCTGTCGATGGATCCGCGGGCGGCCGAGGAGGGCACCGAGGCGCCTCCCGCGGAGGAGAGTGTGGTCACCTCCGCGATCTACCGGGACGGTCACCGGGTCGACGGCCCGCCGAACCTCGCCGAGACCTGCCAGCGGCTGCGGGAGCATCCCGGGACGATGGCGTGGATCGGCCTGTACCGGCCGACCGAGGGGCAGTTGCTCACCGTCGCCGAGGAGTTCGGGCTGCACGAGCTCGCCGTCGAGGACGCCATCGTCGCGCACCAGCGGCCGAAGCTCGAACGCTACGGCGACACCCTCTTCGTGGTGCTCCGGGCCGCCCGCTACCTCGACGAGCGCGAGGAGGTGGACTTCGGCGAGGTGCACATCTTCGTCGGGGCCAACTTCGTGCTGACCGTACGGCACGGGCAGGCACCCGACCTGACCGCCGTACGCCGCCGGATGGAGAACGACCCCGACCTGCTGCGGCGCGGCCCGGAGGCGGTGCTGTACGCGATCCTGGACAGCGTGGTCGACGGGTACGCCCCGGTGGTCGGCGGGCTGCAGAACGACATCGACGAGATCGAGACCGAGGTCTTCGGCGGTGATCCCCGGGTGAGCCGGCGGATCTACGAGCTGTCCCGTGAGGTGATCGAGTTCCAGCGGGCCACCCGGCCGCTGCTGGACATCCTCCAGGGGCTCACCGCAGGCTTCGAGAAGTACGGCACCGACGAGGAGTTGCGGCGTTACCTGGGCGACGTGGCCGACCACGCCACCACCGCCTCCGAGCGGGTCAACGAGTTCCGGCAGATCCTGGCGGACATCCTCACCCTGAACGCCACGCTGGTGTCACAGTCGCAGAACGAGGAGGTCAAGAACCTGACCGTGGCCAGCTACACGCAGAACGAGGAGATCAAGCGGATCTCCGCCTGGGCCGCGATCCTCTTCGCGCCGACGGTGATCGGCACGGTCTACGGGATGAACTTCGACCACATTCCCGAGCTGCACTGGACGCTCGGCTACCCGTTCGCGCTCTTCCTGATGCTGGTGGTCTGCACCACCCTCTTCGTGATCTTCAAGCGCCGCGACTGGCTCTGACCGGCCCGGGCCGCCGCGGCGCCGCCTCGCTCACAGCCAGTTGTTGCGCCGGAAGCCCCGGTGCATCAAGACCGCCAGGACCAGCATCACCAGCAGCACCACCCAGAAGCCGTTCGCCGCTTTCAGCCCCGGGATGAACTCGAAGTTCATCCCGTAGATGCCGGCGATGAAGGTCTGCACCGCGAAGATCGCCGCCCATGCCGCGATCTTGCGCATGTCGTTGTTCTGGTCCACCGAGACCTGGGCCAGCCGGGCCTGGAGGACCGAGTTCAGCAGGTCGTCGTAGGCGGTCACCCGCTCCACCGTGCGGGACAGTACGCCGTGCACGTCCCGGAAGTAGCGGACCACGGGCCGGGGCAGTTCCCGGTCGTCGAGCAGCGCGGCGAACGGCCGCTGCAACGGTGCGACCGCCCGCTTGAACTCCATCAGCTCCCGTTTGAGCTGGTAGATGTGCGCGATCCGGTCCCGGGCCGTACGCGGGGCGAAGACCTGCTCCTCCACCGCGTCGACGTCGGCCTCCACGGCGGTGGCCACCTGGACGTACGAGCCGACGAGCTGGTCGCAGACCGCGTAGGCGACCGCCCACGGGCCGAGCGCCAGCAGGGTGGGCCGGGCCTCCAGGTCGGCCCGGACCGGCCGGAGCGCACCGGGTGCGCCATGCCGGACGGTGATCACGAATCGGGGACCGACGAACACCGTCACCGCCCCGGTCTCCACCACCTCGGAGGTCTCGGTCAGCTCGGTGTGCTCGACGTACCGGGTCGTGCGCAGCACGATCACCGTCACCTGGTCGTAGCGCTCCACCGCCGGCCGGTGCTCCCGGTTGAGCGCGTGCCCGGCGACCAGCTCGTCGAGGCCGAACGCCTGGGCGATCGGCGCGAAGTCCGCCTCGTCCGGGTCGTGCAGCCCCAGCCAGACGAACCCGCGCCCCCGGCGCGCCGCCGCCAACGCCGCCCGGTAGTCGGGCCGGCCCGGCAACCGGCGACCGTCGAGGTACGCCGCGCAGTCCACGATCCGGTCGGTCTCCTGGCCGCGCTGCGCCGGGACGTACCCGGCGGAGAGGCCGTCGGGGTTGAGCATCCGGGCGATTGCCCGGCGGACCGGCGCCACCCACCTGGCCCGGGTGCCGGCCGCAGCCGCGTCCCGTTCGTACCCCGCCATCGGCGTGTGCCCCTTCCCGCGTGCGGTCGCTGGCGTGCATCGAACCATCCGCCGGCCACCCGGCCGGTCCCGGGTGCCGCCCGCCGGTGAGGTTCCGCACCTCCCGGCCGGTCCGGCGCGCCGCCGAGCTATTCTCGATCATCAGGCGGCGCCATCATGCGACCGCCCCGGACGAGAGCGCTGCCGTACCCGGCCCCGCAAAGACGGCGCGCAGAAACCCATGACTGCTGTCGATGTCATCGAAATCGTCGGTTCGTTGCTGATCCTGTCGGCCTTCACCGCCGCCCAGACCCGCCGACTCTCCCCGCATTCCGCCCGCTATCTGCTGCTGAACGTCGCCGGCTCGACCGTGCTGGCGGTGATCGCCCTGCTGCACCGATCGTGGGGCTTCCTGCTCCTGGAGGCGAGCTGGGCAATCATCTCCGCCGTCTCGCTGGCCCGGCTGCCCGCCCGGGACCGGCCCGGCGGGCAGCCTGCGGACCGGCCCGGCCTGCACCCCTGATCGTGCCGGCCCGGTTTGCGCCCCGCCGGGCCGGGAAGAGCCACCCCGGGGTGCCGGTTCGTCGGGAGGAGGCGCGATGGCCAACGCCGTACCGGATCCGTCGGCCGGGACGATCGGGCTCGACACCGCCGCGCACGTCGGGATGTCCGTCTCCGACCTGGACCGCTCGGTCGCCTTCTACCGGGCGCCGGCCGGGCTCGACTTCCTCGGCCCGGCGTACACGTTCCGCACCGAGGAGGTGTCGCCGCCCGACGTGGCCGGCACCGAGGTCGCGTACTTCACCGACCCGGACGGCACCAACCTGGAAATCATCGCCCCGCGGGGCGGGTTCGCCCGGCCGGGCTGACCAGCGGCCCGGCCGGGCGGGCGGTACGGCGGGGGCTCAGTTGCCGCCCCAGACCTCCTGGGCGGTCTCCACGATCAGCCGCAGCTTCGCCACCTGCTCCTCCTGGGTCAGCGCGTTCCCCTCCACCGTCGAGGAGAAGCCGCACTGCGGCGAGAGGCAGAGCTGCTCCAGCGGGACGTAGCGGGCCGCCTCGTCGATCCGGCGCTTGAGGGCATCCTTGCTCTCCAGCTCACCCCGCTTGGTGGTGACCAGGCCGAGCACCACCTTCTTGCCCGGCGGGACGAACCGCAGCGGCGCGAAGTCGCCGGAGCGCTCGTCGTCGTACTCCAGGAAGAAGCCGTCGACGTCGAGCTGGCTGAAGAGCGCCTCGGCGACGAAGTCGTAGCCGCCCTCGGCGGCCCAGGAGGACCGGAAGTTGCCCCGGCACATGTGGGTGGTCACCGACAGGCCCGCCGGCCGCCCGGCCAGCGAGGCGTTGATCTGCCGGATGTAGCGCTCGTGCTGGTGCTCCGGGTCGCCACCCTGGGCGGCCACCATCTCCCGCTGCCGGGGGTCGTTCAGGTACGCCAGGCTGGTGTCGTCGAACTGGAGGTAGCTGCAGCCGAGGTCGGCAAGCCGGCGCACCTGCTCGGCGTAGGCGGCGCTCAGGTCGGCCCAGAACTGGTCCAGGTCCGGATAGACGGCGGTGTCGATGGCGGCCCGGCCGCCCCGGTAGTGCACCATGCTCGGCGACGGGATGGTGAGCTTCGGGGTGCCCGTCGTGACCTGCTGCTTCAGGAAGGTGAACGCGTCGCCGAAGATGGTGTCGGTCAACCTCACCCGGTCGTGCACCCGCAGCGCCGCCGACTGGAACTCCAGCTTTCCGGATTCGTTGAAGAACTGCACGGTCAGCTTCTCGTCGGCCGGGTCGATACCGCCGAGCTGGTAGATGAAGTCCATGTGCCAGGAGGTACGCCGGAACTCGCCGTCGGTGGCGGTACGCAGCCCGATGCTCTCCTGGAGGCGTACCACCTCGCGGATCGCGTCGTCCTCGACGGCGCGCAACTGGGCGGCGGAGATCTTCCCGGCGGCCCGGTCGGCCCGGGCGGTCAGCAGCCGCGCGGGTCGCAGCAGGCTGCCGACGTGGTCGGCGCGGAACGGCGGGCGGGAGGATGCGTCCATGGTGGTCCCCTCTGTTCCTGGTACGCGGGCTCTCGGTCGGCACACGCCGGCGCCACGTACCGCGACGGCACGATCCGGCCAACCATAGTCCGCCGCGCCGGCATTGATGATCTAGAGACCGTACCTCCGCGCGGGCCCGCTCGCCGGCCGGCGGAAAGCGGTTCAGGAGACGGGATCGGGCCCGCTCTGCGCCCAGATGGCACTCATCTCCGTCATGGCCTGCTCCATGATGTGCACCATCGCGGTCTTGGCCCGCTCGCCGTCGTGCCGCTGGATCGCCTGGGCGACGTCGGCGTGCAGTTGCAGCGCCTCCTCGTGCGGATAGTGCGGCATCAGGTCGTAGTGGTGGCGGCCGGCCAGCACCTCGGCGACCAGCTCGTGCAGCTTGACGAACATCTCGTTGCCGGAGTCGACCAGCACCTGCCGGTGGAACTCGATGTCGAGCCGGAGGAACTCGGCCTCGTCCCCGGCCTTGCCCGCCGCCCACATCTTCGCGGCGAGCCCGACCAGCTCGCTGGCCTCCTGCGGGGTCGCCCGCAGCGCGGCGAGCGAGGCGGCCTGCGGCTCGACCGCGGTACGCAGCTCGGTGATGGAGCGGAGCTGGGCGATCCGGCCGGCCGAGGCGAGCCGCCAGCGGATCACCTGGGGGTCGAAGACGTTCCAGTCGCGCGCGGCCCGGATCAGGGTGCCGACCCGGCGGCGGGACTCCACCAGCCCCATCGAGGCCAGCACCCGCAGCACTTCCCGGACCACCGACCGGGAGACGGCGTACTGCTCGACCAGATCGTCGATGTAGAGCACGGAGCCGGGGGCGAGCTGGCCGGCGCAGACGGCCGTACCTAGTTGATCGAGCAGCCGGGCGTGCAGCCCGGGCTCGGCGGGGTCGAGCCGGACAGACGCGACCTCTGGTGACGGCGTGGCCATAAATAAAGCCTATCAGTGAGCACCCTGGTATTGCTTAAGTCAGGTTTATCGGCCTAGCATCCGGCATTAGGCGGACGTAGGAGTCCGCGGGCGGCGCCCCAACGGCGGGTCGCCGCGAGGGAAGGGGAGATGGACGTGTTACGTCGCTCGGTAATCGGAACATCTCTGGCCGTGGTGGCTGCCCTCGGCCTGTCCGCCTGCGGAGGCGGCGGCGATGACAGTGGCGGGTCGAACACGCTGCGCGTGACGCTGGTGAACCACGTCTGGACGGAAAACATAAAGAAGGCGCTACCGGAGTTCGAGCAGCAGTCCGGACTGAAGGTCGAGGTCACCCAGCTCGGCGAGGACCAGCTCTCCGATCAGTACAACGTGAAGCTGAACGCCGGCTCCAGCGACATCGACGTGATGATGTACCGGCCCCTCCAGGAGGGGAAGCTCTTCGCCAAGAACGGCTACCTGACCGACCTGACCGACAAGGCCAAGGGGGACTCGGCGTTCGACTTCGCCGACTTCCAGGCCCCGCCGGTGCAGGCCACCACCTACGAGGAGAAGCTGGTCGGTATCCCGATCATCACCGAGCAGGAGGTCCTCTACTACCGCAAGGACCTGCTGCAGAAGTCCGGCTTCACCGCACCGCCGAAGACGCTGGACGAGCTGAAGACGATGGCGGCCAAGGTCGAGGCCGACAACCCGGGTACCGCCGGCTTCGTGGCCCGGACCGGCAAGGCCGCCGCGGTCACCCAGTTCTCCAGCTTCCTGTTCAGCTTCGGCGGCGACTTCGTCGACGCCAGCGGCAAGGCCAGCGTCAACACCGAGCAGGCCAAGCAGGCGTACGCGTACTACGGCGGGCTGCTCAAGGACCATGGGCCGGCGAACATCAGCACCGACATGAGCTGGTCCGAGGCGATGGCCATCTTCACCCAGGGCAAGGCGGCCTTCTACACCGAGGCGAACTCGCTCTACAAGAACGCCACCGACCCGGCCAAGTCCAAGGTCTCCGACACCGTCGGGTTCGCGCCGTTCCCGGCCGGTCCGGCCGGCTCCAAGCCGTACAACATCCCGTCCTGGGCGCTCGGCATCAACGAGGGCTCGGAGAACCAGAGCAACGCCTGGAAGTTCATCCAGTGGGCGGCCGGCAAGGACCAGACGCTGGCGCAGCAGAAGGGTGGCGTGCCGGGGGCCCGTGCCTCGGTCTGGGCCAACCCGGAGGGCATCGCGACCTACCCGAAGGACCTGGCGGACGCCATCAAGATCAGCACCGAGAACGGCGTTGGTCACGACCGGCCGCTGGTCGTGAAGGTGGCCGAGGCTCGGGAACTGGTCGGCCAGCCGATCGTGGACGCGATCACCGGCAAGGACGTGGCCGGCTCGGCCGCCACCGCGAACGAGGCGTTCCAGAAGCTCCTCGACGACGAGAAGTAGGCCATCGCGCGGGGTGGCGGAGCGATCCGTCACCCCGCCCCTGGATCCGCCGACCCGGAAAGACCACCCCATGGCATCTCTGGCATCCCCCCAGCCGTCCGGCGAACTGACCGGCTGGACCCGCTGGGCGAACAACCACCGCAAGTGGCTCTTCGCGGCACCGGCCATGACGTTCGTCGGTGCGCTGATCATCTTCCCGTTGGCCTGGACGATCTACCTCAGCCTCACCGACGCCGAGGGGTCGGTACGGGCCGAGTCCGAGTTCATCGGGTTCGCGAACTACCTCGAGGTGCTCTCGGACACCGACCGGTTCTGGCCCGCCGTGCTGCGTACGGTCGGCTTCACCGGGGTCGCGCTGACCTTCGAGATCGTCCTCGGCATGGCGGTCGCGCTGCTGCTGTGGCGGCCGTTCCGCGGTGAGCGGTGGGTCCGGGTGGCGATCCTGCTGCCGCTGGTCGCCACCCCGGTCGCGGTCGGCATGATGTGGCGGCTCATCTTCGACCCGAACATCGGGATGGCCAACCAGATCCTCGGCTGGGTCGGGATCGGCCCGCAGCCCTGGCTGGCCGGCCAGCACAGCGCGCTGCCGACCACCATCTTCATCGACATCTGGCAGTGGACCCCGATGGTGGTGCTGATCCTGCTGGCCGGGCTGACCTCGCTGTCCAACGAGCCGGACGAGGCGGCCCGGGTGGACGGGGCGAGCGCCTGGCAGCGGTTCCGGCACGTCACCCTGCCGCTGCTGATGCCGACGGTGATCGTGGCGATCCTGCTGCGCGGCATCGACGCGCTGAAGACCTTCGACATCCTGTACGCCACCAAGGGGCGTGGCGGCGGCTCGTTCCACGAGGTCGAGACGCTGAACGTGTACGCGTACGGGCTGAGCTTCGACTACAACGAGTACGGCATCTCGTCGACCGTGCTCATCATCTTCTTCCTGATCATCATCGGTTCGATGTGGGCGCTGACGTCCCGTCGCAAGAAGGGCGCACTCTGATGGCCCGCCGCAAGCGTCGTACCCCGTACCAGGTCTTCCGGGCGATGGCCCTGGCCGTGGTGGTGGTCTCGCTGATCGCCCCGCTGCTCTGGATGGTCGCCGCCTCGTTCAAGACCAACGTCGACATCTACGACTCCAGCAAGGCGTTCGCGTTCACGCCGGTGCTGGACAACTACACCAAGGTCCTGGATCAGGCGAACTACCTCCAGTTCATCGGCAACAGCCTCTGGGTGGCGTTCGCGGCCACCGTGCTGTCGCTGATCCTGGGCGTGCCGGCCGCCTATGCCATGAGCCGGTTCAACATGAAGAAGTCGGCCCTGGTGGTGCTGATGGCCCGGGTCATCCCCGGCGTCTCGCTGCTGGTGCCGTGGTATTACGTCTTCTCCAACCTGCGGCTGGTCGGCGGCTTCACCGTGCTGATCCTCAGCCACATGTTCGTCTCGCTGCCGCTGGTGGTCTACATCCTGATGGGCTTCTTCGACGGCCTGCCGCTGGAGCTGGAGGAGTCGGCGCAGGTGGACGGGCTCACCCCGATCGGGGCGTTCCGGCGGATCACGCTGCCGCTCTCCGCGCCGGGCATCGCGACCGCCGGCATCCTGTCCTTCATCTTCTCCTGGAACAACTTCATGTTCGCCCTGGTGCTCTCCGGCGCCGACACCAAGACCCTGCCGGTGGCGATCTTCGACTTCGTCGGCTACGCGAGCATCGACTGGGGCGGCCTGATGGCCGCGTCCACGGTGGTCACCCTGCCGATCATGCTGATCGCGCTCTTCGTGCAGAAGTACGTCGTCTCCGGCCTCACCGCCGGGGCCACCAAGGGCTGAGGGCGGACGCCGTGACAAAGATCGAGCGGGTGGAGACCTTCCTCGTCCCGCCCCGGTGGCTCTTCGTCCGCATCGAGACCGCCGACGGCACCGTCGGGTGGGGCGAGGCGACCTGCGAGGGCCGGTCCGAGACGGTACGCACCGCCGTGCACCAGCTCAGCGAGCTGCTGATCGGCCAGGACGCGCTGCGGATCGAGGACCACTGGCAGGTGATGACCAAGGGGTCGTTCTACCGGGGCGGCCCGATCCTGGCCAGCGCGGTCTCCGGACTCGACCAGGCGCTCTGGGACATCGCCGGCAAGCACTTCGATGCTCCGGTGCACCAGTTGCTCGGCGGCCCGGTCCGGGACCGGATCCGGGTGTACGGCTGGGTCGGCGGTGACGAGCCGGGCGAGGTCGCCGAGCACATCGCCGCGCAGGTGGCGGCGGGGCTGACCGCGGTCAAGATGAACGCGTCCGGCCGGATGGGCCCGGTCGCCTCGGTGGCCGAACTCGACGGGGTGGTCCGCCGGGTGGCCGCCGCCCGGGAGGTGCTCGGCGAGCACCGGGACGTCGCGGTCGACTTCCACGGCCGGTTCACCCTGGCCAACGCCCGCCGGGTCGCCCCGCTGCTGGAGCCGTTCCGGCCGTTCTTCCTGGAGGAGCCGGTCGTACCGGAGAACTCGCACCTGCTCGGCGAGTTCGTCCGGTCGACCAGCACCCCGGTCTCCACCGGAGAGCGGCTCTACAGCCGGCAGGAGTTCCTGCCGGCGCTCCAGGCCGGCATCGCGGTCGCCCAGCCGGACCTGTCGCATGCCGGCGGGATCACCGAGGTCCGTAAGATCGCCGCATTGGCCGAGGTGTACGACGTGCAGCTCGCCCCGCACTGCCCGCTCGGGCCGATCGCGCTGGCCGCCTGCCTCCAGGTCGGCTTCGCGACCCCGAACTACCTGATCCAGGAGCAGAGCATCGGGATCCACTACAACGCCGACGCCGAGGTGCTGGACTACCTGGTGGACCGGACGCCGTTCGGGTTCGCCGACGGGCACATCGCCCGGCTCACCGGTCCCGGTCTCGGCATCCAGATCGACGAGAATGCGGTACGCCGGGCGGACCAGCGCGGGCACAGCTGGCGCGGTCCCGTCTGGCGGCACCCCGACGGCTCCTTCGCGGAGTGGTGAGCCGACCCGTCGGCCCGCCGCTCCCGTCCACCACCCCAGCGCAGAAAGGCATGTCGTGAAGATCGTCGCCGCGGACGTGATCGTCTCCAGTCCGGACCGCAACTTCGTCACGCTGAAGATCACCACTGACGAGGGGATCACCGGGCTGGGCGACGGCACCCTGAACGGGCGGGAGCTCTCCGTCGCCTCCTACCTGGCCGACCACGTCGTACCGCTGCTGATCGGGCGGGACCCGCACCGGATCGAGGACACCTGGCAGTTCCTCTACCGCTCGGCGTACTGGCGGCGCGGGCCGGTCACCATGGCCGCGATCGCCGCCGTCGACGTGGCGCTCTGGGACATCTTGGCGAAGGCCGCCGGGATGCCGCTCTACCAGCTCCTCGGCGGGGCGTCCCGGACCGGGATCATGGCGTACGGGCACGCCTCCGGCCGGGACATCCCGGAGCTGTTCGACTCGATCCGGCACCACCTGGAACTCGGCTTCAGGTCGATCCGGGTGCAGACCGCGGTCCCCGGCATCAACGCGGTCTACGGGGTCGCCGCCCAGCCCAGCGTCGACGGCAAACGCTACGACTACGAGCCGGCGCAGCGCATCCCGCTGCCGGCCGAGGAGGACTGGGACACCCGGGCCTACCTGCGGCACCTGCCGACGGTCTTCGAGGCGGTCCGCAACGAGTTCGGCCCGGAGCTGCCGCTGCTGCACGACGGTCACCACCGGATGACCCCGATCCAGGCCGCCAAGCTGGGCAAGGCGCTGGAGCCGTACGACCTGTTCTGGCTGGAGGACTGCACCCCGGCGGAGAACCAGGAGGCACTGCGGCTGGTCCGGCAGCACACCACCACCCCGCTGGCGATCGGCGAGGTCTTCAACACGGTCTGGGACTACCAGACGCTGATCCGCGAGCAGTTGATCGACTACGTCCGGTCCGCCGTCACGCACACCGGCGGGATCACCGCGATGCGCAAGCTGCTCGACTTCGCCGCGCAATACCAGATCAAGTCCGGGATTCACGGGCCGACCGACATCTCCCCGGTCGGGATGGCCGCCGCGCTCCACCTGGACCTGGCGATCCACAACTTCGGCATCCAGGAGTACATGCGGCACGGTCCGTTGACCGACGAGGTGTTCCGGCAGTCGTTCACCTTCACCGACGGATACCTGCACCCCGGTGAGCAACCCGGCCTGGGGGTGGAACTCGACGAGGAGGCGGCGGCCCGCTTCCCGTACCAGCCGGCGTACCTGCCGTTCAACCGGCTCAAGGACGGCACCGTCCATGACTGGTGACGGCGGCTCCGGCCCGTCGCACGGCGGCGGGCCGGTCTGGTCCACCCGGCACGTGGTGGTGATGGGCGTCTCCGGGTCGGGCAAGACCACCGTGGCCGAGGGGATCAGCGCGGTGACCGGGCTGACCTTCGCCGAGGCGGACGAGTTCCATCCCGAGTCCAATGTGGAGCTGATGCGGGCCGGGGTACCGCTCGACGACGGCCACCGCTGGCCCTGGCTGCGCGAGCTCGCCGGCTGGATGGCCCAACGCGCCGCCGAGGGTGTCTCCACGGTGCTGGCCTGTTCGGCGCTGCGGCGCTCCTACCGGGACGTACTCCGGCAGGGGCCGCCGAGCGTCGACTTCGTCTTCCTGGACGGGTCGGCGGAGGTGATCCGGGAACGGATCTCCCGGCGGGCCGGGCACTACATGCCGGCCAGCCTGCTCGACTCGCAGATCGCCACGCTGGAACGGCCGGGACCGGACGAGCGGGTCCTCACCCTCGACGTCGCCGCGACGCCGGAGGAACTGGTCGAGGCCGCGGTCGAGGGCCTCGACCTGCCCCGCCGGGCCGGTCGCCCGAGCGGCTGACCAACCACGCCACGCCCGACCGAGGCCGGGCGTGGTCAGTAGCCCCAGGTGGGGCGCTGGTAGAGGTCGGGGTCGGTGACCCAGCCGGCGACCAGCACCAGGCCGCTGCCCCGGTGCACGGCGAGGAAGCCGAACGGCCGGTCGAAGGTTGCCCGTACCCGGCGCTTCCGGCTGGTCGGCTGCGGTGGCACCGAGCCGGCCCTCATCCCGACGGCGGTGACGGCGGCCGCCTTGAAGCCCTGCGGACCGAACGTCGCCACCGCGCTCTGCTGGGCCGCCGAGACCGCCAGCGGCTCCGGGCTGATGCCCGGGAAGTGGCCCCGGCCGGAGTCCGTGGCGCTGCGCAGCCCGAACAACTCGGCGTGCTCCAGCAGGTCGTGGTCGCCCGCGACGGTGAACCGGACGGTGGAGACCCACAGCTCGGGCTGGTCGTCGAGGGCGGTCACCACCTCCTCGGTGACCCCCGGGCCGGCGGTGACGGCGAGCGACGGGCCGGGCCGGAGCGCGGTGACCGCGGCCGGCAGCACCTGTGCCGCCGTCCGGTCCGGCCCGCCGAGCACGAGCACCACGTCGACGTCCTCGCTGCCGCGTACGGTCAGCAACGTCACCGGCCCGGCCTCGGTGCCGGCGACCCGCAGCACGGCCAGGTCCCGGGTGCTCCGGTGCAGGCCGGTGAGGTCGCGGTCCTGCCACGGGCCGGCCTGCGGCCGGATCCGGCCCTCCGCGAACGGTTCCGCCCAGGTGGTCAGCACCAGCAGGGCGCTGGCGAGCAGGAGTCGGGTCTCCTGGCTGACCCGCACCGGCATCGCCGGGATCAGTCCGTCGGTGTGCCGGGCCGCCCAGCCGTCCAGGACCGACTGGTCGGTGCCGGGGTCGCCGGTGAGCTGCCCGCGCATCGACTCCGGCACGGCGGCGAGCCACCGGTCGGTCAACGGCAGGTCGTGGCGGGACCAGACGGCCATCGCCAGCGAGGTGGTCGGCGAGCCGGTGAGGGCGTACCGGGTCGGGGTGCCGGCGACGGCGTGCAGCTCCGCCCGGGCCGGGCCGTCGGCGTACGGCGCGAGCAGGGCCAGCAGCGGATAGACGCCCGCGCCGGAGAAGACCGTCTGCCGGCCGTCCAGCCGGGCTGCCCAGCGCGCGGTGAGCGCGTTCGCCGCCTCGGTACTCATCCCGGCACCCCGCCGCGCCCACTCGTCGCCGTCTCTTCGGTGCGATGCCTCATCCGACCCATCCCCCGGTCTTCGTGCCTGTGCCGTGCGGCCGGGTTACGTCCAACCCGCCCGTCGATCGTTCGCGTTGGTAGGAGAAGGTAGCGGTCGGGACGGCGGGGAGTGGGACGGCAGCTCGATGGCGAGCGACGAGACGCGCAGACTGCTGCGCCATCCCGAGGCACCGAAGCGGGCCACCCTGCTGGAACTGCTGCTCGACGTGATCTACGTCGCGGCACTCGCCCTGCTCTCGATGCGGCTGACCGAGCAGGTGACCTGGACCGCCGCGGCAGAGGTACTGGTGCTGCTGATGGCGGTCTGGTGGATCTGGTCCATCACCGCCCTGCTCACCGACTTCTACAACCCGGAGGAGCCCAAGATCCAGGTGATCGTCGCCTGGGCGATGCTCGGCAGCGTCGTGATGACGGCGAGCATCCCGCTGGCGTTCTCGGCGCTCGGCTGGCTCTTCGCCGGGATGTACGTCGCGATCCACCTGGTCCGCGGCTTCGTGCTGATAGCCGTCCTCCGCAGGCATCAGGCCCAGATCCGGGCGGCCCGGTTCCTCTTCTGGTTCGTGCTCTCCGGGGCGCTCTGGCTGGCCGGCGCCTTCCTGCCGGCCTCGACCCGCCTCGCGCTCTGGGCCGTCGCCCTGCTGATCGACGCCGTCGGCGGCGCGCTGCGCTATCCGACACCGTGGCTCGGCCGGGTCCCGCTGGACCAGTACGACAAGGCGAGCGAGCACCTCGGCGAGCGTTACCAGCAGTTCGTCATCCTGGCGCTCGGCGACATCATCCTGGTGCCGCTGCTGCTCAGCGGCCGGAGCGGGCCCAACGCCGGACGGATGGGCATCCTGCTGCTGGCCTTCGTCACCATGCTGCTGCTCTGGCAGATCTACGTCTACCGGGCGGGAGTGCTCCTCCAGGTGGCGATCGACAAGGGGCCGCGCCGGGCCACCCGGTGGGCGCCGTACACCCACCTGTGCATGGTGGCCGGCATCGTCGCCACCGCCACCGGATTCGAGCTGCTGACCGGCCAGTCCCGCACCCGGGCCGGGCTCGGCGTGGTCGCCGTGATCGTCGGCGGACCCACCCTGTTCCTGATCGGCCGCACCGTCTTCGAGTACGAGCTGTTCGGCAAGTTCTCCTGGTCCCGGCTGGTCTGGTTGGTGGTGCTGGTCGGCACGGCACCGGCGTTCCTGCCGCTGGCCCCGGTCGCGGTGGCCGGCTTCACCGGCGCTGTCCTGGTCGGCGTGGCGCTCTCCGACGCCGCCCGGTCGAGGAGTTGGCGCTGGCCGGGTCGCAGGTCCACCCGGTCCTGATCCTGCGAGGTGCGCCGGGTCGCTACGCTGCCGCAGCAGCCGGATCGATCTGGGAGGCGCCATGTTCGGGGTCGTACGGCCGTGCCGGCACCGGATGTGTGGAAAGCTGCACACCGCCTGGCTCGGCCACCTCTGCGGGCTCTGCCTGACCCTGCGGGACGAACACGGGCACCGGGCCCGGCTGGC
The DNA here is from genome assembly GCF_039649625.1 of Plantactinospora sp. ZYX-F-223. Classification (NCBI taxonomy): domain Bacteria; kingdom Bacillati; phylum Actinomycetota; class Actinomycetes; order Micromonosporales; family Micromonosporaceae; genus Plantactinospora; species Plantactinospora sp. ZYX-F-223. The sequence continues at coordinate 18,365 of NZ_JBDJAV010000007.1, forward strand.
CACCAACTACGACGGCCTGCTGATCTCCGTACTCCTGGAGGCGCAGCGCGCGGCACCTGCCCCGTACCGTCCGGCGGCGCCGTGCGCACTGCGCGGCTTCCAGCGTGCCTCGGTGCTCTCCTCGGCCGATCCCGGCGCCCGGTTGGCCGCCGCCGTATCGCTGGTCCTCGCCGCCGGGAAGACCCGCGACCACGTCGCCGACCGGGACGGCGCGTTGCGGGTCCCCGCTCTCGCCGGGGTCGCCGGCCGGCTGGCCGACGGGTGGGCCGAGGCCGGTGCCCGGACCGGCAGCGGGGTGGGCTTCGACACCGGCGTGCTCTTCGCCGCGCTGGCCCGGCAGGCCGAACTGGAGTCGAGGGTCGTCCCGGGTGTGCCGGTGCTGGTCGCCACCGAGCCGACCGAGACCGCCGTGGCGGCCGCTTTCGCGCACACCGCGACGCTGGCCGGCCGGCCGGGCAACGCCGCCGGGCTGGCCGAGGTGGGCCGGTACTTCGGCCGGATCGCACACCTGCTCGACGCGGTCGAGGACCACGCCGACGACGCCGTGCGGGGCGCGTTCAACCCGCTGCGGGCCAGCGGCACCGACCTGGCGCAGGCGCGCCGGTTGTGCGAGGACGCGCACCACGGCCTGCGGCTGGCCCTGGCCGACCTGGAGCTGCGGGACCGGAGGCTGGTCCGGGCACTGCTCGACCGCGAGGTCGCCGACGCCATCGAGCGGACCTTCGCGCTGGCGGGCCGTCCCGGCGCCGACCACGGGTTGCCGCTCGTCCCGCACGGCCGGTCGGCACAGCCGGCGGGACATCCGGTCGGGCGCCCGGAGCCGAGGCCGGACGGCTGCGGCGCACCGCTGGTGAGAGGGGGCGCCTGCGTGCTCACCACCTGCACCTGCGGGCTGTGGCAGCCGCGCTGGAGCAAGCACCGCCGCAGCAACTGCGGCGACCGGTGCTGGTGCACGAGGCACTGCGACTGCGGCAGTTGCAGCAATTGCGGCAGTTGCTGCGACTGCTGCGACTGCTGTTGAGCCGGGGAGCTGAGGTCGGGGCCGCACCGGGATCCCGGCGCCGGTGCGGACCCGACCGGTCGGACGGGCCGGAGCGGCTCAGCCCACGCTGATCGCCCCGGTGCCGGAGCGGACGCAGGCCACGGCCCGGTTCGGGGTGGCCGCCGCACCGGCGAGGCACTGCCCGAGCACCGCGTGCCCGGCCGCGTTCGGGTGCCAGGACTCCTGGCAGGTCTGGAAGTACGTGACGCAGGCGTTGGCGATCCGCTGGATGGCGATCTTGTCGTAGCCGGAGAGGCTGGTCACCGGGACCCCGGTCGGGCCGTCCTGCAACCGGATCGGGGTGGCGAGCGCACCGGTCGGGCTGGACCCGGTCTCGCAGAGCCGGGCGCCGTCGAAGGCCCGCTGCACGTTCAGATAGACCAGGTCGTCGCCGGGGAACTCGGCCCGCATGGTGCCGTGCACCGACTGGACCAGGGTGCCGAGACCGGTGGAGAAGAGATGCCCGGCGGCCAGGCTGGCCCGGTGCACGGGACAGCCGGCCGCGTACCGCTCGGCGCCCAGGGCCCGGAACTTGTCCCGGCTGTCGTCCCGGCTGTCCTCCTCGTGGAACCGCGACTCGAAGTCGAACGGCAACGGGTTGGTGTAGTCCTGGAAGACGATCCGGTGCTGCCCGTCGGCGTCGACCTGGTCCAGCGTGGCCAGCAGGTGCCGGACCGCGTTGGTGGTCTCGGCGGTCGCCGCCGCGAACTCGGCCGGGGTGCCGAGGTCGTCGCCGGCACACGGCGCCTGCTCGACCGGCCCGCCGAGGTACGCCCAGAACTCCCACCAGCCGGTCCAGGCGTCCGCGATGAACCGGTTGGCGCAGTCCGAGGCGACGTCGCCGAAGGTGAACGAGCTGTTGTTGGAGCCGAGGCCGAGCAGCACCAGGTCGATGTCGTGGGTCTGCGCCACCGCCCGGAGCTGGTCGAGCTGCGCCGCCACCGTACGCCCCTTGGTGCGGCCGGCGGAGGCGTTGGCGATGTCGTACGGCTGGCCGCCCGAGCAGGCGAGGTTGAACCGGGCCGAGATGCCGGGCAGGTTCGCCTGGTGCAGCGAGGCGTTCGCGGACCGGTGGCAGAAGAAGGCGTTGCTGTTCGGCGCGGACCAGCCGGGGAAGCTCTGCGGGGTACCGTTCACGTCCACCACCGGCTGGTAGCCGCCGGCCCCCTCGCCGCTGACGAAACTGTCCCCGAGCGCGACCGCGGCCGTGGGCAGCGCCGCCGTGGCCGTACCCGGTGCGGTGGCGATGCCCGACAGCGTGCCGGTCGCGGCGAGCGTGAACGCCAGCGCCGCGGCGAACGCGGGTCGACGGAACCCGAACATCTCCGACCCCCAAAGGTCTGATCGACATATCGAAGCTTCTTCGCGTCCGGGCATCAGATCACGCACCCGGACAGGGGTCAACGAATGGCACGGATCCCGGCCGGCGACCGCCGGACGGCTGCCCGGCAGGCGTGCAGGACGTCCGGCCGCAGCAGGTGCCCGAAGCCGGCCCGGTCCAGGCGGAGCACCAACCCGGCCCGATCGGTGCCGAGCGCGGCGGCGGTGGCGTCCAGCTCCCAGTCGTACGCGGCGAGCCGGCCGAGCAGGTGCCCCCGACGGGCCTGCGCGGCGGAGAGCCGGAAGGACTTCAGGTACGCCAGCCGGCCGTCGGCGTCGGTGATGGTCTCGCCGACGTGGTTCTCCCGGTCCGGGTGGAACGGCGGCAGGAACCGGGAGAGCGTGAACCGGCCCATCCGGTACACCGACTCGACCGTGCGGTGCTGCGCACCGAAGAGCCCGTCGGCCATCAGGTGGCGCACCTCCTCCCAGGCGGCCCGGCCGCGCGCCAGCTCGGCCCGGAGGTCGGCCACGCTGTGCACCCGGGACTCGTCCAGCCGGGCCGGGAACTCGGGTACCGCCGGATAGAGCTGCGCGTACTGGTGGACCAGCTCGCCGTAGAGGTCGCCCAGCAGCGTGGGGTGCAGGGCACGGTAGTCCTCGGGATGCGGCACCACCAGGGCGGCGGCGAGCGCGTCCGCGACGTAGAGCAGCATGCCGCACTGGTCGGGGTGGATCTCGAAGATCCGCAGCGCGTCGCCGAGGCCGGGGATCTCGGTGCCGGCGTACGCGGCCTCGGCCCGGGGCGACAGGCCACGGGTGACGGCCCGGCGGGTCCACTCCTGCCAGGCGATCGGCGGCCCGCCGAACTGGAGGGCGAGATAGCCCTCCAGGGCCAGGTGCAGCGGCAGGAAGCGCAGCCGGCGCCTCTCCTCGCGCCGGGCCATCCGGCGGTGGAAGTGCAGCCCGATGCCCCGGGGCGGGCCGCCCGCCGCCGGGTCGACCAACTGGGTGCCGTACGCGGCGGCCGGGCCGCCGTCGTCGGTCCAGGTCGCCACGAAGGCGTGCGGGATGTAGGCGACGTACCCGGTGCGCGGGCCCACGGCCACCACCGACAGCTCGTCCGGGTCGTGCAGCCGGGGGTGCAGCCGCAGCTCGGTGAGGGGTTCGGCGCGCAGCAGCGGTTGCAGCCGGACGGCGCCCCAGACCTGGTCCGGGCCGGCGTGCAGGCCGGTCACCTCCAGCTCGTGCCGCTCCGGCCGGACTACGCGGGCACCACCACCGCTCCCCTGTGCCATGCTCACCCCGCCGCCTCCTTCCCGTCCACTGTGGTCACACTGACTGCCCGGCGAGGAACTGGTCGACCCGGTCGTCGAGGTGCCGGCGCAGGTCGGCGAAGCTCGCCGTACCGGTGGCGAAGCGGGCGAGTTCGACCAGTGCGGCGGCGTCCTCGGCGTCGCGTACCCCGACGGTCGCCACCCCGGGCGCGAGCCGGCGCACGTCGAAGGCGTCACTGTCGTACACCGGATTCAGGTGCACGACGGAGGTCCGCCGCTCCGGGTCGAGCCGGGTACGCCAGATCCGCAGCACCTCCGCCGCCTGGCCGGGCGGCGCGTTGTCCCAGCCGTCCGAGACCACCACCAGTCGGTCCGGTCGGTGCGCCAGCCCGTCCAGCAGCCGCTCCCCCAGCCCGGTCGGTCCGGTCGCCCGGACCAGCAGCGGGTCGTCCCGATGGTGCAGCCAGAGTCCGGTGTAGTCGGCGGCGAGCACGTCGAGCAGATAGTGGGTGGCCAGCGCCACCGCCAGCGGCCGGCGTCGCTTGACACCGGAGCCGGACGACGAGTAGCTGTCGTCCAGCACCGCCACCACCCGACCCCAGCTTCCGGCCTGCCGGCCGGCGGCACGACGAGCGGCGGCGTGCAACGCCTCGGTCAGTTCGGCGCGCCGTGCGACCCGCTCGACCCGAGGCAGCGACAGCACGTAACTCGCGAGCCGGGTCAGCGGGGCCCGGGACAGCTCCATCCGGACCGCCTCGACGCCGAGCCGGCGGGCCGAGGACTGGAGCCGGAGCCGCTCGGCACCGGTCAGCTTCGGGGCGATGCCGGTCAGGAACCGGGCCCGCCCGATGCCGTGCAGCGTGGCCAGCCCCTCGGCGGCGGTGTACGGCAGCCCGTAGAGCGCCCGCTGCTCGTAGTGTGCCCGGCGCCAGGTCTCCAGGATCGGCGTCTCGTACCGCTTCGGACGGCGCCAGTCGAAGAGCACCGTGCCCAACTCCCCGGGCAGCGCCAGATGCGCGTGCCGGGCGGCGACGGCGAGTCCACGCCGGTACTTGACCGCGTCGAGCGCCGGATCGGGCCGGGCCGCCAGCCAGTCCCGGACGATCGCCCGGGTACGCCTGTTGTTCACGCCCAGCCGGCGCAGCTCCCCGAACACCCGGTAGGCCCGCTGCGGCGGCAGCAGCCGCAACCGGGCCGCGATCAGCCGCCCCTCCACCGCCCGGCGGGCCGGGTCGGCGAGCCGTGCCGTACGGAGCAGGTTCGTCACCACCAGCGCGGCGTTGAAGTCGTTGACGTCCAGCGCCAGGGTCGCGGCGTACAGGTCGCGGTAGTTGCCGAGCACGTACTCGTGCAGGAACGACAGCGACATCCGCTGCTCGGCGGCCTCCGAACGGAACTCGCGCTGCCCGGTCGAGGTGACCGCAGCGTTGACGAACATGACCACGTCCTCGCACGCGACCCGGTCCGACAGCGACAGCACGGCGACCTCCATCCGGCAGGTAAGGGGAAGCCGGCCGGGGAATGAGGGCACGAACTGCGAATCATCGCTGCAGAGGCGGGTTCCGGAAGTCGCACCTGAGTCCCGCGGCCGGCCGGGTCACCGTACCCGGTGCCGCGGTGCGCGGGCGAGACGATTAGCCCCGCGCGGCCGGCCCGGCGTACCGGTCAACGGGGGTGTTTCGCACCCGCTCGGGCGGGAATGCGACCGTCGGCAGCGCCGTTACACCGCCCGGAGAGCCGGCCGCACGGGTACGACCGGCAACCGGTGAAGGAGGACGACATGGCGACGGCCGTGGAATTCGGTCTGGACAGCTTCGGCGACGTGACCGCCGACGCCGAGGGCAACCCGGTGCCGTACGCCCAGGTGATCCGCAACGTGGTCGAGGAGGCCGTCCTGGCCGACCGGCTCGGCGTCGACGCCTTCGGGCTCGGCGAGCACCACCGGGACGACTACGCGGTTTCGGCCCCCGAGATCGTGCTGGCCGCGATCGCCGCCCGGACCGAGCGGATCCGGCTCGGCACCGCGGTCACGGTGCTCAGCTCCGACGATCCGGTACGCGTCTACGAGCGGTTCGCCACCCTCGACGCGCTCGCCCGGGGCCGGGCGGAGATCACCCTCGGTCGTGGCTCGTTCACCGAGTCGTTCCCGCTCTTCGGATACGACCTGACCGACTACGACCGGCTCTTCGAGGAGAAGACCGAGCTGATGTCGCAGCTCCTCACCGAGGACGCGGTGAGCTGGCAGGGCACCGTACGCGCGTCGCTTACGAAGCAGCACGTCTATCCGAAGACGGAGTCGGGCCGGATCCGTACCTGGATCGGTGTCGGCGGCAGCCCGGAGTCGGTGGTCCGGGCCGCCCGGTACGGCTTCCCGCTGGTGCTGGCCGTGATCGGCGGCGACCCGGCCCGGTTCGCTCCGTACGTGCAGCTCTACCACCGCGCGCTCGCCGAGTTCGGCCGGGAGCCGCTGCCGGTCGCGGTGCACGCGCCCGGCTTCGTCGGCGAGACCGACCAGGAGGCGGCGGACCTGCTCTGGCCGCACGTCCGGGTGCTGTTCAACCGGATCGGCGCCGAACGCGGCTGGCCGCCGATGACCCGGAGCCGCTTCGACGCCGACATCGCCGGCGGCGCCTGGCACGTCGGCTCGGCCGAGACCGTGGCCCGCAAGATCGCCCGGACGGTGCAGGTCCTCGGGGTGCAGCGCTTCGACCTGAAGTACTCGGCCGGCACGTTGCCGCACGAGCGCCTGATGGGGACGATCGAGCGGTACGGCACCCAGGTTGTCCCCCGGGTCCGGGAACTCCTCGCCGCGGACGGCCGCCCGGCGTCCTGACCCGGGCACCCCAGTGATGCCTCGATGCCTCCGCCGCCGGGGCGACCGCAGGACGGAATCCGGCTGTCCACCGGCCGGTGGCGACCGGCGCTCCAGTTGCCCCGGCCGGACGGCTGATGTGCGGGCTTGACGGCATCTTGCAACATCAACTTGACGACCGCCGCCGGGCGGTGGCGCAGCCGCGCGAACGGAAGGTGATGACCCGTGGGCCGGGGTCCGCTGCCGACTCACCCCGTCCGGTATCCGCCCCGACCCCGACCGGCGCGGACCCGACACCGTCCGGGCGGTGCCGCGACGACAGTGGACGAGCGGCCCGGCCCGGGCCGGCGATGAGCCTCGCCGACCTGGCCGTCGAGGCCGGCCTGCCGGTGGTCAGCCTCGCCCTCTGGAGCGCCGCCTACGGGATCGCCCGGCTGGCCACTCGGCCCCGGGGCACCACACCCGCCGCGCCGACGGCGGAGCCGCCCGGTCCGGAGTCACCGGCCGTGGTCAGCCTGCTGGCGAACCGGTGGCGGATCACCCCGGACGCCGCCCGCGCCACCCTGCTCGACCTCGCCGCGCGGGGACATCTCGCACTCCGGCAGAGCGGTCCGGATCCGGCCGGGACGACGGTGCATCCCACCGGCCGTCCCGCCGACGACCTCAACCGCTACGAACGGCTGGTGCTGTCCCGGGTGGTCGAACGGGCGGTCGACGGCGTGGTCCCGCTGACCGCGCTCGGCCTGCACGACGAGCAGCGGACGAGGTCGTGGACGAAGTCGTTCCGGCGGCTGGTCGTCGCGGACGCCCGGCGCCTCGGCCTCTCCCGCCGGCGGTTTCCGGCCACCCTGGTCACCGCGCTGGTGGCCGCCGGCTGCGGCGCCGCGCTGGGGGTGGCGGCGGGCGCCTGGCACTACCTGGTCCGCACCGGAGGGCTGGAGAACGAGGACGGGGACGGCATCTTCGGCGCCATCGCGCTGCTCGTGGTCACCGCGACCGTGCTCGGCGGCATCGCCCGGCGGGACCACGGCGAGCGGGACACGCCCGCCGGCCGTAGCGCCGCCGCGCGCTGGGCCGGGTTGCGCGCGTGGCTGGGTGGGCAGGCCGGGTTCGCCGACCTGCCGCCGTCGGCCGTCGCCACCTGGGGCCGCCGGCTCGGGTACGGCACCGCGTTCGGGCTCACCCGGGTCGTCGCCGGGGTGGTCCAACTCGGACTGGCCAACCGTGACCTGCTCTGGTCCTCGTACGGCGGGACCTGGCGGCAGATCCGGGTCAGCTATCCGAGCGGCCGTCTCCGGTACGGGCAGTCGCTGGGCTGGATCACCTTCCGGGCGATTCTCGCCGCCCTGGTCGGCGGTACGTTCACCGGCGTACTCGGCTCACTCTGGCTGGGCAGCGCCGAGCCGGGGGCGGCCGAGGGCCCCCTGGACGCGGTCGGCGAACTCTGGGTGCGGCTCTCCAGCGACCCGATCACGCTCGGTTTCCTGCTGACCGGGCTCGTCGCGCTCGGCTACGCCGGCTACCTCGCCCTGCGGGTGCTGATCGACCTGGTGGCGCCCGGCAGCGTCACCGGCGAGGTGCTCTGGCAACAGGTCTGGCAGCGGAAGGTCGTGGAGGGCAGCGCCCGGGAGTACGTACCGGTGAACCACTACCTGGTGATCGACGACGGCCGGTCCGACCGGACCCGGGCCTGGGTGCTGCCGGAGGAGATCTCCGGCCAGTGCCGGCTGGGCGAGGTGGTGACCGCGCGGGTCCGGCCGTGGACCCGCCGGGTACGGGGAGTCACCGTCCACCGGCCGGCCCGGTCCGCACCGGGTGGCACCGCCGCCGCCGACCGGTTCGGGCCCGATCCCGGAGTCGATGACGGCGACCGGATCGGGTCCGACGGACTGCTCAGTGCCGAGGAGATCGGCTGGGCGCTGGGCCGGCCGGTCAGGTCCGCATCGACGGCGGGATATCCGGACGACCGGCCGTGGTCCGCCGAGTTCACCGATCTGCACGGCCGGCCGGCGCTGACCGTCACCGTCGCCCGGGGCAGGTCCGGTCGGGTGTTGCTGACCCTGGTCCGGGCGGTCGGCCGGCCGCTGGCCGGAACCGGCGACGAGGCGTACCTCGGCGCCGATCGGCTGGTCGGTCGCCGGGGCGACGTGGTGGTGCTGCTCCAGCCCGGCCGGGACGTCGCGCCGGACCGGTTGACCGGGCTGCTGGACACCGCACTGTCCCGGGCGTCGGCCCGGCAGACCGACTCGGCCTGACCCGCCCGGCCTGACCCGCTCCTGACCCGCCCGGCCTGACCGGGAGCGCCCGCGCTGGACCCGGGACGCCGGGCCGGTCAGCTCCGGCCGACCACCCCGGTGGCTGCCAGGTAGTCGCCGATCGAGGCCGGCGGGACGAGAGCGACCCGGCACCAGTCGACGAGCAGCAGGTCGGCCTCGCGCATCGACCGCTCCAGCGCGGCGACCAGCTCCGGCTGTGGTTCCGCCGCCGGCCCCGGCTCGGCGTGCACGGCCAGTACGGCGAGCGAGTCGCCGTCGGCGAGCCCGTACAGCAGCACCCGCCCGACGGAGACCGCGAACGAGCTGGGCACGATCCCCGGCTGCCCACGGAAGCCGATACCGCCCCGGCTCCGGGCGCCGGGCGGCAGCAGGCTCAGCAGCCGGCTCCGGGACACCGTCCCGGACAGCGGCCGGACCGGCTGGCTGCGGATGTGGATGCCCTGGAAGCCGTAGATCCGACCCTGCTCGTCGCGGCGGGCGTGCTGCTCGAAGCTCTGGCGTACCGCCCGCAACTCGGTCTGGACCTCGTCACCGAGATCGGCGCTGACCAACTCCACCTGCCGCCAGTCGTCCTCGTGCAGTTCGAGGCGGTCGGCACCGGCCGGTGCCCCGGCGACCGCCGGCAGGGCGGCGCAGAGCGTAGGCAGCGAATAGAGGATGCCGCCGGGCGGGACCGACTCGATCCGGCGCAGCGTCAGGGTGAGGGTCCCGGTCGCGCCGAACTGTGCCGACATCGGCGGCTCGGCCCGTTCGACCGACCAGGTGGCGCCGGCCAGTTCCAGCGTGGTCGCCGCCTGGAAGCTCTCCGGCAGTTGTCCGAGCGGCAGTTCGCTGTGACCGATCTGGGCTCCGGTGTCGGCATCGAGGAAGGCGACCCGCACCAGCTTTTTCAACATGGCGGGGACCCTATCCGTACGCCGATCATGCTCCGGCCGGTGCCCCTCGGCCCCCGCCCCGCCGGCGCCGATCGTCCGGTCCGTCCGAAGCGATGGTTCACGCCGTCGTCGCGCAAAGCCGACCGGAACCGCTCGCGGACCACGGCGGAGACCTGCTCGTTGCCCCGTACCCAGCCACGTCTACCGTGCGTTGATGCGGATCAGCGAGGAGGCGGAACCGTCAACCGACGAAGAGACCCGCTCGGATAGCCGTGGAAACTCCTCGCTGGCCCAGGCGCGTGACGTGCTGGGGCTGCGTGCGTTCCGCCGGCTGTGGGTCGTGACGGGACTGTGCAGTACGGCGGACTGGCTGGCTCTGGCCGGGCTCGCCGCGCTGGCCAGCACCCTGGCCACCAGCGCAGCGGGGCTGAACTTCGCGTTCAGCGGCGTCCTGTTCGCCAATCTGCTGCCCGGCCTGCTGTTCGCGCCGATCGCCGGGCTGATCGCGGACCGGTTCGATCGACGTACCGTGATGGCCGCCGCCGACCTCGCCCGCTGCGCACTACTGCTGTCGATCGCGGTCGTGAACACCTACTGGTGGATCCTCGCGGGCGGCTTTCTCGTCCAGATCGCCACGACCATGTGGATTCCGGCCAAGGACGCCGCACTGCCCCGACTGCTCCGTCGACCGGACCAGGTCTCGTCAGCGGCCCAACTGGGCCTGGTCATGACATACGGCATCACCATCGTGGTCGCCGGCGCCCTGTACACCCTAATCACCGGTGCCGGAACCGTCTTCGGCCTGCCCACCGAGGTCATCGCCATGAACGGCCTGACCCGGCTCGCGATCGTCCTCGCCGCACTGCTCTACCTGGCCAGCGCGGCATCGATCACCGCCCTCGTGCCTGAGCTCTCCGGGCGGTTCGCCCAGGCGACGCCGCCGACCCCCGACGCCTCCACCCCCGTGGCCGCCACCGCACCCGGCCCGGGAGTGGCCGGGATGCTGCGCGACAGTGTCAGCTACCTGCGGCGTACCCCCCTCGTCCGTGGTTTGTTGGTTGGCATGGCGGGCGCGCTCGCCGCCGGTGGCGCTGTCGTCGGCTCGGCTCAGCCGTACGCCCTGAGCCTGCTCGGCGGTCAGGCCGCCTTCGGGCTGTTGCTACTTGCCGCCTTTCTCGGGCTGGTCATCGGCATCGTCGCCACGCCCAGACTGGCGGGCCGGATGACGCACGAGCGACTGTTCGGCATCGCCGTCGTCGCCGCCGGAAGCATGCTCGTCCTGTTGGCGCTCTCCCCGCACCTGGCCGTCTCGCTACCGACCGTGGTGGTAGTGGGTGCCTGCGCCGGCACCGCGTTCCTGGCTGGTGTCACGATCATCGGCTCCCGCGTCGATGACGCGATACGCGGTCGGGTCAACGCGCTCTACCAGTCGCTGCTGAAGGTCGTCCTGGGGTGCTCCGTGGCCCTGTCACCGCTGCTGGTGACCCTGATCGGGCAACGCCAGGTCCTCCTGTGGGGCAACGATCTCCTCATCGACGCCACCCGGCCGGTGATCCTCGGCGGCGGCCTACTGGCCGTGGTGGCCGGCACGATCGCCTACCGCCAGATGCGCGACGACGCCCGTCGACCCGTCGCGTGTCGTCCGGGTGCGAGCGACGCGGCGCGCCGGTAACGGCCGCGCGACGCGGGCAGGCGGAACAGCGGCAACCGCTCCTGATCACCATGCCCACGGCCGAGGGTGCGCCAGCCGCGGCCGGTGGCTGGAGGTACTCCGACTGGTCGGACCCCGGTACCCGGGCCCGGACGGTCCTGAATAGCGGACACCATTGCTCTCTCGTTGAACAAACGTGTCAGACTCGGTGGCTGCCACCAGCCTGCGGCACAGCATGGCGGCGGACGAGGACGGCGAAGGAGACCGGCAGATGGTTTCGATCGAGGGGACCGACGGAGCCCCGGGCGGAGCGGACGACCGCGTGCACGCCCTGGTCGCCGAGTGCGGCCGGCGGGCCCGGGCCGGGTCGGCCGGGTTGACCGAGGCACCGGACTCGGTGATCGACTCTGCACTGACGGCGATGGCCGACCGCCTGGTCGCGGCCGAGAGCGAGATCCTCGCCGCCAACCAGCGGGACGTCGAGACGGCCAGGTCCGCCGGGATGAGCCCGGCGCTACAGGACCGGCTCCGGCTCGACGCGGCCCGGCTGAAGGGAATGGCCGACCAGTTGCGGCTGCTCGCCGAGGCGCCGTTCCCGGCCCGGGAAACGCCGTTGCGGTCGCTGCCGGGCGGGTTGCGGCTCTCCGAGCGCCGCCGGCCGGTCGGGGTGATCGGGGCGAACTTCGAGGCCCGGCCGAACGTGACCGTCGACGTGGCCTCCCAACTCGTGAAGTCCCGCAACGCGGGCGTGCTGCGTACCGGGTCCGCCGCACTCACCTCGGCGAACGCGCTCCACCAGCACGTCATCGCCGCCGGGCTGCGCGACGTCGGCCTCGATCCGGACGCGATCCAACTGCTGCCGGACGCGAGCCGGGCGAGCGCGGTGGCCCTGGTCCGGCAGACCGACCTGATTCCGCTGGTGATCCTCCGGGGCAGTGGTGACGCCACCCGCTCGCTCGGCGCCGAGGCGGCCCGGCACGGCGTCCGTACGCTGGCGCACGCCGACGGCGGCGGGGTGCTCTACGTCGATGCGGCCGCCGACCTCGACCGGGCGACCGAGCTGCTGGTCACCGGCCTGGACCGGCTCGGCGTCTGCAACCGGGTCAACCTGCTGCTGGTGCACCGGGACGTCGCCGGAGCGGCACTGCCCCGCTTCGAGGCGGCCCTGACAGAGCTGGGCGTCCGCGCCTCGCTGCCGCCGTACGACCACCCGGTCGGCTACGAGTGGGCCCTGGACAGCGGCCGGGAGGCGACCGTGACCATCGCCGAGGTGACCGACCTGGCCGAGGCGGTGACGATCGCCAACACCGAGACCTCGGGGCTCGCGGCGACGATCGTGACCGAGGACCGGGCCGCGGCCGAGCGGTTCATCGCCTCCGCCGTCGGCACCGGGGTCTTCTGGAACGCCTCGACCCGGCTGCTGGACGGCTTCAAGCTGCACGGCGTACCGGAGACCGGGATCAACGTGGACCACGTGCCGGGCCCGCGCGGCCCGGTCACCTTCCAGGATCTCTACCTGCGGCAGTACGTGGTCGTACCGGAGGACGCACCCGGCGTCCCCGGCTGACCCGCCGGCCCGGCGCGGGCCGTGTCGACAGCGCGGCGCGGACCGTTTCCTCAGAGCAGTCCGTGCCGGACCGCCCAGACCACGGCGGAGATCGGCGCCGGCACGCCGAGGCGGTCGCAGATCGCCCGGGTACGCCGCCGGACGGTCCGCTCCGACATCTCCAGCCGGCGGGCGACCGCGTCGACCGGAAGCCCCTGGGCGAGCAGTCGCAGCAGGGCCAGTTCCTCGTCGTCCAGTGGATGGCGTTGCACGATCGGTACGGTCACGGCGCCACTCCCTCCTCACCGCGCGGTGTTGCCCGTTCCTGCTCCGATCCGCGCTCCGGCCGGACGCCGCTCCGACCGGGGCGTCGCGCCTCCCGGCACCCGCGCCTCGGTCCCGGGGCCGGACGCGGGTCCTGGCGCCGCATCCCGGTCCCGCGGCACATGCGGGGCTCCGGCACCGCACGGGTTCCGGTGGTGCCGAAGCCCGGGACCGCCACCGGACCGGTCGGCGGGTGGACCCGCCGGTGGCGGTGCCGGGACGACGGTGCGGCTAGAAGTTGAACTGGTCGATGTTGGAGGCGTCGAAGACGGTCGGCGGGCCAAGCACCACGACGCCGTCGGCACCGACGGTGTACTCACCCAGCTTGCCGGCGGTGAACTTGTCACCCTCCTTGCCGGTGATCATGCCGGAGGCGAGGGCGGCACCGGCGTACGCGGCCAGGTAGCCGAGGTCGGCCGGGTTCCAGAGCGCGAAGTTCTTCACCGTGCCGTTCTTGACGAACTCGCGCATCTGGTTCGGGGTACCCAGCCCGGTCAGCGCCACCTTGCCCTTGTACTGCGAGCCGGAGAGGTAGCGGGCGGCCGCCGCGACACCGACGGTGGTCGGCGAGATGATGCCCTTCAGGTCGGGATGGGCGGAGAGCAGGCCCTGGGTCTCCTGGAACGACTTCTCGTCCTTGTCGTCGCCGTAGACCGTCGTCACCAACTGGACCCCGCTGTACTCCGGCTTCTTCAGCTCGGTCTTCATCAGCTCGATCCAGGCGTTCTGGTTGGTCGCGTTCGCGGTCGCCGAGAGGATCGCGATCTTGCCCTGCCCGCCGATCGCGTCGGAGATCAGCTTCACCTGGTTCTCCGCGATGCCCTGCGCGGTCACCTGGTTGACGAAGAGGTCCCGGCAGTCCTTGTTGGTGTCGGAGTCGAAGGTGACCACCTTCGCGCCACCCTGCCGGGCCTGGTTGACCGCCCCGCAGATCGCGTTCGGGTCGTTCGCCGACACGACGATCACGTCGCTGCCCTGCTGAGTCAGCGTGTTGAGGTAGCTGACCTGCGAGGACGCGCTCGCCTCGGAGGGACCGACCTCCTTGTACTCGCCCTTGAACTCCTCCACCGCCGCCTTTCCACCGTTGTCCGACACGGTGAAGTACGGGTTGTTCACCTGCTTGGGCAGGAAGGCGACGCTCAGCCCCTCCTTGATGGAGCCGCCGCCACCGGCGGAGGAACCGCCGGACGGGGTGCCCTCGTCGTCGCTCGCGCAGCCCGCGCTGAACAGCAACGCCGCCAGGGTGGCCACGGCGGCGCCCATCCGTACGCCTCTGGATCGCATGACGGTCATGTCCGGTCCTTCCTTGGATACAACTGCCCATCTCTCGGGCCGGTGGAAATCGGAGGTGGTTACAGAAAGGGTTCAGTGGTCAGGCACCCTCGGTGCCCGCCACCGGCGGTGCGGCAGGTCGTCGCCGTCGCACCCGCGCCCGGAGCATGCCGGCCGCGTTCGGCCCGACGACGGAGATGATGAGCAGGGTGCCGGTGACCACGGTCAGGGTGTCGGCCGGCACGTCGGCGAGTTGCAGTGCGTTGCGCAGGGTCATCAGCAGCAGTACGCCGGCCAGGACGCCGACCAGGGTGCCCCGGCCGCCGAAGATGGAGACGCCGCCGAGCAGCACCGCCGCCACCACCGACAGCTCCAGCCCGGCCCCGTTGTCGGCGCGGGCGCTGGCGTACCGCATCGTCCAGAAGACCCCGGCGAGGGCGGCGACCGCGCCGGTGACGACGTAGAGCCAGAACTTGGTCCGGGCCACCGCGATGCCGGCGAAGGTGGCGGCCTGGTCGTTGTTGCCCATCGCGTAGAGGCCGCGACCGATCGGGGTGGCGTGCAGCAGCACTCCGAACCCGATCGCGAGGACGGCGAGTGGCACCACCACCCACGGCACCGTGGTGCCGGGCAGCGCCTCGATCGAGTTGCCGGTCCAGCCGATCGGGAAGTCCGCGACCGCCCGGTCGCCGAGCACCACGTAGGCCAGTCCGCGGTACAGCGCGAGGGTGCCGATCGTCACCGCCAGGGAGGGCAGGCCGAACCCGGCGATGAAGAGCCCGTTGACCGCGCCCAGCAGGGCACCGAGCAGCACCACCAGCGGTACGGCCAGCACCAGCGGCAGGCCGGTCACCCAGAGCTGGCCGAGTACCGCGCTGGCCAGGCCGAGCATGCTCGCCACCGACAGGTCGATCTCCCCGGTGATCACGATCAGCGTCATCGGCAGCGCGATCAGCGCGATCGGGACGATGTCCAGCAGCAGGAAACCCCAGAACCGGGCGGTGGCGAAGCCCTCGACCAGGACCGACGCGCCGACCACCACCAGGGCCAGGACGACGATCACCAGCACGTCCCAGGTGCCGAAGGTGGAAACCCAGCGGGCCGGCCGGCCCGTCCTGTCAGGCGCCACGGGCCTTCCTTCCTCGAAGCCGGTGGGCCACCCGCGCGGCCAGCGCCCGGTCCAATCCGATCGCGGCCAGGATCAGCGCCCCGACCACCGCCTGCTGCCAGAACGGGTTCACCTTCAGCACCGGCAGGGCGCTGCCGATGGTGCTCAGCAGTACGGCGCCGAGCGCCGCCCCGTACACCGAGCCGCTGCCGCCGAAGATCGCAACACCGCCGACCACCACCGCCGCGACCACGTTCAGCTCGATTCCGCTGCCGGCCGCCGCGTCGAGGGTGCCGAACCGGGCGGCGTAGAGCACCCCGGCCAGGCCGGCGAGTCCACCGCTGACGACCAGTGCCCCGAAGACCCGCCGGCCGACCGGGATCCCGGACAGCCGGGCCGCCGCCGGGTCGGAGCCGATCGCGTACAGCTCCCGGCCGCTGCGGTACGACTTCAGATAGAAGCCGGCGACCAGCAGCACCGCCACCGCGAAGAGGGCGAGCAGGGGGATCCCGAGCAGGTCGGCGGTGCCCATGCTCTTGAAGCCGCTGGGCATGTCGGCGGCGTTGATCTGCTGTCCCGCCGCCCACGAGTAGTCGACGCCCCGGAAGACGTAGAGGGTGCCGAGGGTGACCACCAGGGCCGGTACCCGGGCCACCGCGATCAGGGCCCCGTTCACCACGCCGCAGAGCACGCCGAGGCCGACCCCGACCAGCAGGGCGAGCACGATCGGTGCGTCCGGCATCGCCAGGAACAGCTTTCCGGTCGCGAACGCGGCCAGGCCGAGTACCGAGCCGACCGAGAGGTCGACGTTGCGGGTGATGATGACGATCGCCTGGCCGACCGCGAGCACCACCAGGATGGTCGCGCCGAGCATCAGGTCCCGCCGGCCCTGTCCGGAGAGGAACCTCGGGTTCACCACCGTGGTCACCGCGATCAGCAGGACCAGCGCGAGTCCGATGCCGACCTCGCGGGCCACGAAGAGCCGGTGGCCGAGCCGGATGCCGGCGGCCCCGCTGCGGGCCCGGGCCTCGGCGGCGTCCGGCGCCGGCTCCGGGCGGGTCGTGGTCGTCACGCCCTACCTCCCCGGTCGGCCGCCGCTCGCCGCCCGGCCACGGTTTCCCGCCCGACCGCCGTCCGTCGCTGCCCGGTCACGGCTTTCCTCCCTGTCCGGTGGCGGCCAGCATCACCGACTCCTCGGTCGCCGCGTCCCGGGCTATCTCGCTGACCAGCCGGCCCTCGTGCATCACCAGCACCCGGTCGGCCATGCCCAGCACCTCGGGCAGCTCGCTGGAGACCATCAGCACCCCGACCCCCTCGCTCGCGAGCTGCGACATCAACCGGTGCACCTCCGCCTTGGTGCCGACGTCGATCCCCCGGGTCGGCTCGTCGACGATCAGCACCTTCGGTGTGGTGGAGAGCCACTTCGCCAGCACCACCTTCTGCTGGTTGCCGCCGGAGAGCGTCGAGACCGGATCGTCGAGCCGGCCCGCCTTCACCTGCAACCGCTGGGTCCAGGTCTGCGCGGCCGTCCGCTCCGCGCCCCGGCCGAGCAGGCCGAACCGGGCCAGCGGCCAGCGCCGGGTCAGCGTGGCGTTGCGTTCGATCGACAGCTCCATCACCAGCCCCTGCTGCCGGCGGTCCTCCGGCACCAGCGCCATTCCGGCGGCCATCGCCGCCGCCGGCCGGCTCCGGGGCAGCCGTACGCCGTCGACCAGCACCTCGCCCGCGTCGTACGGGTCGACGCCGAAGACCGCCCGGACCACCTCGCTGCGGCCCGCGCCGACCAGGCCGGCGAGCGCCACGATCTCGCCCCGGCGCACCTCGAAGCCGACGTCGGCGAAGACGCCGCGCCGGGTCAGGCCGCGTACCTGGAGGATGACCTCGCCGGCCTCGGTCTGCTGCTTCGGATAGAGCTGGGAGACCTCCCGGCCGACCATCCGGCGCACCACCTGGGCCACGTCGAGGTCCTCGGCCGGATCGGTGGAGACCCACCGCCCGTCCCGCATCACCGTGATCCGCTGGCTGAGCGCGAAGACCTCGTCGAAGCGGTGCGAGATGAACAGGACCGCCGCGCCGGCCTCCCGCAACGACCGGACGACCGCGAAGAGCCGCTCCACCTCGACGCCGGAAAGCGCCGCCGTCGGCTCGTCCATCACCAGCACCCGGGCTTCGAAGGAGAGCGCCTTGGCGATCTCCACGAGCTGCTGGTCGGCGATGGAGAGACCGCGCGCCGGCCGGTCCGGATCCAGCGGTACGCCGAGCCGCGCGAACAGCTCGTCGGCACGCCGACGCATCGTCGCGGTGTCGATCCGGCGCAGGCCGCGCAGCGGTTGCCGGCCCATGAAGATGTTCTCCGCGACCGACAGGTCCGGAAAGAGCGTCGGCTCCTGGTAGATCACCGCGATCCCGGCCGCCCGGGCGTCGGCCGGACCGGTCAGGGCCAGCGGCGCACCGTCCATAGTCAACTCTCCGGCGTCCGGGGCGTGCACCCCGGCCAGGATTTTCACCAGGGTCGACTTGCCCGCGCCGTTCTCCCCGACCAGCGCGTGCACCTCACCGGCCCGCAGCTCGAGGCGTACGTCGGCGAGCGCGTGCACCGCGCCGAACGACTTCCGTACGCCGGACAGGGCCAGTCGCGCCGTACCCGGATCTGCACGCTCGGGCATCCGGCCCTCCAGCCATGAAACGTTTCAGCCCAATGTGATGAAGACGCTAGAGGCCGGCTTCCCGGCAGGTCAAGCATTTCGGGGCGGTTACCGAATCGTTACTCAGGGGTAAGCCCTTTCCTCGCCCCCGAACCCGGCGTTGAGCAGGGTCGGTGCCATGATTGTCGACAACAGCCCGGCTGTCGTCGCCGTCAACCCGTGCCGCGCTGGCCAGATCCGGTCAGGTACCCCCCGCCGCCCGAGCCGCCAGGCATTCTTGACACGATTCAGTTCAGGGTCGGCGCGGAGGAGGGACAGCGTGCGAGAGACCTCCGTGGTGAGCATCCGCGACGTCGCCAGTCACGCGGGAGTCTCGATGGGCACGGTCTCCAACGTGCTCAACCAACCCGACCTGGTGTCGAGCGCGACCCGGGCCCGGGTCCTCGCGGCGATCGACGAACTCGGCTTCGTGCCCAACCACGCCGCCCGGCAACTGCGCCGGGGCCGGAGCCGGACCCTCGGTCTCGTCGTGCTGGACGTGGCCAACCCGTTCTTCACCGACCTCGCCAAGGGCGTCGAGGACACCATCGGCACCGCCGGGATGGCGCTGATCTTCTGCAACAGCGACGGCGACCAGGCCCGGGAGGACGCCTACCTCGACCTGCTCAAGGAGCAGCGGGTGCAGGGCGTACTCATCACCCCGGTCGACGACGCCAGCGCCCGGCTGCTCCGGCTGCGCGACCGGGGCATCCACGTCGTACTGCTGGACCGGCGGTCCCGCGATCCCGACCTCTGCTCCGTCTCCGTGGACGACCGGCTCGGCGGTGAACTGGCGGTACGCCACCTGTTGGAGGCGGGGCACCGGCGGATCGCCTTCGTCGGCGGCCCGGTCGGGCTGGGACAGGTACGCGACCGGCACGCCGGCGCCGTCCAGGCGATGACCGACGCCGGGCTCGACCACGACAGCCTGCTCTGGCTCGACACCTCGGCCTCGACCGTGTCCGCCGGCCGGGACGCCGCGGCCCGGCTGCTCGGTGCACCCGGGGAGAACCGGGCCACCGCCGTGTTCTGCGCCAACGACCTGCTGGCGCTCGGCGTCCTCCAGGGGCTGACCCAGCAGCGGGTCCGGGTACCCGAGGACATCGCCCTGGTCGGCTACGACGACATCGACTTCGCCGCCGCGGCCGCCGTGCCGCTCACCTCGGTACGCCAGCCCCGGCAGCGGCTCGGCCAGACCGCCGCCGCACTACTGCTCGGCGAGGTCAACGAGCCGGCCGAACACCGTCACCGGCAGGTGGTCTTCGAGCCCGAACTGGTCGTCCGGGAATCCAGCCGCCGCCCGGCCGGCCGGACCGCCGGGTGAACCCACCGCAGCCCGGCCGGCCGGACCTCCCAGCCGTCACCGCCACAGGCCGGCCGCGTCAGCGACCGGCCGGCGAAGCCGGCGGCGGAGCCGGTAGCGGCATCGCCCAGACGTCGGCGATGGACGGGTCGTAACCCTCGCCGGTGTCCTGGAACCGCACCCGGACCACGCCGTCGGCGGTCGACTCCGGCCGGTCCACCACGAACTGGTAGCCCACCGTGCCGACCCCGCCGGCCGTACGCCGGTACGCCCGCGCGTGCACCACCACCCCGTCGACCAGTACGTCGTAGTCCTTCGACTGCGGGTTGTCGTACGTCTCCACGGCTCGGAGCAGGAATGGCCGTCCCGGCTCGACGGCGAGATCGAACTCGAACCAGCCGCCCGGGTGGGTGACGTTGGTGTAGCGGCGGGTCAGCCCGGCCTCCACGTTGGTGCCGGAGTGTTCCGAGGCGGCCAGCCGGTGCGCCTGCTCGGACGCTGCCGCGCCGAGATCGACGTGGTCGAGCACCGTGCCCGGCGGGTTGTCGAACCGGACCGGCAGGTCGACCGTCCGGCGTTCCGCCTCGGTCGGCCCGGTGGCGACGGTGATCCCGGCCGCGCCCTCGGTCACCGCCAGCGGCGCGGTGACGGTGCCCTCCAGCGTGACCTCGGCACCCGGAGCCAGGGTGAACGGCCGGCTGCCGGGCTCGACCCGCCAGCCGTCCGGGGCGGTGCCGGTCACCTCGCCCGTCACCGGCACGGTGGAGCGGTTGCGGAGCACGGTGTGCAGGGTGGCGGTGCCGCCGGGTGCCACCGAGGCCGGCTCGGCGGTGGTCGAGACGACGATGACGGCCGGCGCCACCGGCAGCGAGCCCGCCAGCGGCAGCGTCGCGGTGCCGGATCGGTAGCGGTAGCCCGCCGACCCGGTCATCGAGACCGTCCCGACCGCCTGGCCGGCCGGGACCCGCAGCTCGTACTCGTGCCGTACCGTCCGGCCCGGCGGGACGCTGCCCGGCCGGGCGCCGACCGGGCGTACCGTCACGCCGTCGCCGCCGTCCAAGGTGGACTCCACCGCGCCGAGGGTGGCGTCCCCGTGGTTCTCCAGCATCACCACCGCCCGGATGACACCACCGGGCAGCACCTCCCCGGCCGGCAGGTCGAGCCGGGCCACCGCGCCGACCAGGGCCGACGAGGCGGCGGAGAACCGCTTGTCGAATCGGGTCAGCGGGGCGGCGAACCGGTCCGCGACCGCCCTCGACAGCCGCCCGGCCCGCACCTGGGTCTCCAGCCAGCGCTCCAGGTCGGACCCGGTCGCCAGAGCCCGGTGTACGGCACCGGCGGTGGCCCGCGGGTCACCCTCGCCGTACCGGTACGCCAGCCCGGCCGCCGCCGCCTCGACGGTCAACCGGGCGAGCCGGAGCCGCACCTGGATCGCGAGCGGCCAGCGCAGCTCACCGGCGACCTGGTCGGCGACGGTTGCCGCCGCGGCGACCGCGTCCGCCGCCTCGCCCAGGTCGCCGAGCACCCGGTCGACCGCGAAGGCGTACCTGCCGGAGCCGATCTCGAAGACCGCGTCCCCGCCGTCCAGCCGGACGAACCGTACGCCCTCGGCCCGCTCCGCCGGCCGGCCGCCCTCGGTGACCACGTGCCGGCTGGCTGCCGGAATGCGTACCGTCGCGGTGGTGTTGCCCGGCACGGTGACCGCCAGCCGGAGTTGCCCGCCGTCGAGATGCCAGTCGGTGCCGACGGTCCCGTAGATCGACCGGTACGACGCCTTCGCCGACCGGATGTCGCCGCCGGGTCGCGGTGCGATGGTCATGTGCGCGTAGCCCGGCTGCGCCGGGTCCGGCTGGATGCCGGCGACGGTGCGGTACATCCAGTCCCCCACCGCGCCGTAGGCGTAGTGGTTGAAGGAGTTCATCGAGACGTCACCGAAGCTGCCGTCCGGCATGATCGAGTTCCACCGTTCCCAGATCGTGGTGGCACCCTTGCCGATCTCGTAGCCCCAGGACGGGTAGGTGTCGTTCAGCAGCAGCCGGTAGGCCACGTCGAGGTGCCCGGTGTCGGCCAGCGCCGGCAACAGGTCCGGGGTGCCGAGGAAGCCGGTGGCCAGGTGCCAGTCGTGCCGTTCCAGGTTGGCGACCAGCCGGTCGGCGGCCTTGCCGCGCAACGCGTCGGGCAGCAGGTCCATGCCGATCGCCAGCACGTACCCGGTCTGGCTGTCGCCCTGCACGGTGCCGTCGGCGCCGACGTACGCCGAGGTGAACGCCGCAGCGATCCGCTCCGACAGCGCGGCGTACCGTTGCGCGTCGGCGCTCCGGCCGATCACGCCGGCCATCTCGCCGAGCAGCCGGATGCTGTACGCGTAGTACGCGGTGCCGATCACCCCGGCCGGGGTCGGGTCGTCCAGGTTCAGCCAGTCCAGGTACGGGCCGGCGTTGGTCCGCCGGTCTCCCGAACTGGTGCTCTCCAGCCAGGCCGCGTAGCGGACCATCGAGTCGTAGTGCTCCTCGATCACCCGGGTGTCGCCGTAGCGCTGCCAGAGCGTGTGCGGGACGGTGATGCCGGCGTCGGCCCAGCCGGTGGCGCCGTCGCCGCAGCAGGCCCTCGGCGCCACGTCCGGGTACGCCCCGTTCGCCGACTGGGCATCCCGCAGGTCCGCCAGCCACTTGGTCAGGAAGGTGAGACTGTCCATGTTGAACGTCGCGGTCTCGGCGAAGACGTTGATGTCGCCGGTCCAGCCGAGCCGCTCGTCCCGGGCCGGGGTGTCGGTCGGGATGGAGAGGAAGTTGCCGCGCTGCCCCCAGGTGATGTTGCTGTGCAACTGGTTCACCATCGGGTTCGACGTGGAGAACGTGCTGGTCAGCTCGCCGTCGGTGTGCATCACCAGGCCGGTCACGGTGCCCAGGTCGGGAGTGCCGGGGAAGCCGGTCAGCTCGACGTAGCGGAAGCCGTGGAAGGTGAAGGTCGGCTCGTACACCTCCGGGCCGCCGCCGCGCAGCCGGTAGAGGTCGGTGGCCCGGGCGGTCCGCAGGTTCGCCGTGTACGCCGTACCGTCCGGGTTGAGCACCTCGGCGTGCCGGATCCGTACCGTCGTACCGGCCGGGCCGGCCACCTTCAGCCGGACCTTGCCCACCATGTTCTGCCCGAGGTCGAAGATCCAGGTGCCCGGGGTGGGCTGGGTCAGCGCCGACGCCTTCAGTTCCTGGGTCACCCGGACCGGCGGGTCGACCTGGGCGACCAGCCGGCCGGTCGCCCCGCCGTCGCCGCCCACCGTCGCCGCCGACCAGCCGGAGTCGTCGAAGCCGGGCCGGTCCCAGCCGGCCGGCAACCGCCGGGCATCGTAGGTCTCGCCGTGGATCAGGTCGGTCAGCAGGAACGGCCCCGGGGTAGCCCGCCACGAACCGTCGGTGCGGACCGTCTCGGTGCGGCCGTCCGCGTAGTCGATCACCAGCGCCGCGCTGAGCAGCGGCCGGGGGCCGTAGTTGTCGGTGCCGAACCAGGCGATGCTGCCGGAGTACCAGCCGTCGCCGAGCATCGCCCCGAACGCGTTGTCGCCGGGCCGGAGCTGGCCGGTCACGTCGTAGCTCTGGTACTGCACCCGCTTGGCGTAGTCGGTCCAGCCGGGGGCCAGCTCGTGGTCGCCGACCCGTTCGCCGTTGAGGGAGAGTTCGTAGACGCCGAGCGCGCTGGCGTAGACCCGGGCCCGGGTCACCTCGCCGGCCACCCGGAAGCCGCGCCGCAGCAGCGGGTTCGCGTCCAGCGCGGCGAGCATCGTCTCGGTGTCGCCGCTGATCCGCAGGCCGTCGGCGGTCGGCGTACCGGCGCCGAACGGATTCTCGCCGTCGGTCAGCGGTGCGGCGTAGCGGGTTTGGTCGCCGCTGGTCACCGAGAAGTCGGCGAAGACCGCCGACTCCTGGGTGGAGGTGCGCAGCCCGACCGAGCCGGACCGGTGTGCGGTGTGCCGGGTGACGTCGACCTGCACCCCGTCGACCCAGGTGGTGAAGGTGTCACCCGCCGCGCCGATCCGCAGCGTGTGCGGCGCGGTCAGCTTCTCCGGGGGTACGACGGCAGCCAGCGACACCTCCTTGAGCACCGTCCACGCCCCGTTCACCCGGACGTGCGGGCGCAGCTTCGCGCTGCCATTGGTGGTGGAGAACTGCCACATGTACGCGTTGCCCGCCCCGCTGGCCCGGAAGAAGATCCCGGCCGCGTCCCGTTCCACCCGCACGGTCGTCTGCACCGTGTAGTCCACCCAGGACTCGGTCGGCGGTGCCAGCCCGATCCAGTCGCCCTGCCAGCCGTCCGGCCCGCCGACCCCGGTCTCCCAGTACGCCGGCTCGCTCCAGCCGGAGGCGTGGCCGGTCTCGTCCCAGATCCGCACCTGCCAGGCGTACCGGGTGCGCGGCTGCGGCGCCGGCCCGGCGTACGGGACGAGGGTGCTGTTCCGGGACGTGACCCGGCCGCTGTCCCAGACGTCGGGCCGGTCGAGCCGGCTCGCACTGCTGGCCACCCGCACCTGGTACGCCTGCTGGACCACACCACGCCGGCTGGAGTCGATCGTCCAGCCCAGCCGGGGGCGCTCGACGTCGATTCCGATCGGATCCGTCGCCCGCTCGGTCGTCAGACCGGCCACCGTCACCTCCGGGCCCGAAGTCCCCGCGGTGGCCGGCGCCGGCCCGGCGACCGCCGCCAGCGGCAGCGCCAGCAGCAGCGCGAGCACCGCCGACAAGCCCGACCGGGGCAACCTGGTGAGCAACATCGCCGACTCCCCACTCCCGCATGGCTGATGAGACGTCTCAATGGACGGACACTGAGACGATCCTGACCAGCCGCCCCGGCCGGACTCAATGGCTGGCGGTGGCCACATCCGGCCAGCCTTCCCGCCCAGACCGGCGATGCCGGGCCGCTAGGGGCGCAGTGCCACCCGCAGCTCGGTCAGCCGCCAGGTCCCGGGATCGGGCACCCGGCGGGCTCCGCCCTCGACCAGCGCGAGTCCCGGGAATCGGCGCAGCAGTGCGCCGAGCGCGACCTCGATCTGCACCCGGGCCAGCGCCGCGCCGAGGCAGAAGTGCGGCCCGTGCCCGTACCCCAGGTGTGCGGGCCGGCCGGCGGGGCGACGCAGGTCGAGCCGGTCCGGCTCGGCGAACGCCCGGGGGTCCCGGTTGGCGCCGGCGAGCATCGCGGTGACCGGCTCGCCCTTGCCGATCGGCACACCGGCGATCTCGACGTCCTCCCGGGGGTAGCGGGGCAGGCTCAGCAGTTGCGGGCCGCACCAGCGGGTCAGCTCCTCGACCGCGCCGGGCAGCAGGCCCGGGTCGGCGCGGAGCG
Source organism: Plantactinospora sp. ZYX-F-223 (assembly GCF_039649625.1). Taxonomy (NCBI): domain Bacteria; kingdom Bacillati; phylum Actinomycetota; class Actinomycetes; order Micromonosporales; family Micromonosporaceae; genus Plantactinospora; species Plantactinospora sp. ZYX-F-223. The sequence goes on from NZ_JBDJAV010000007.1 coordinate 43,186, forward strand.
CCGCGAGCTGGTCGGGATGCCGGAGCAGCGCCTCGACGGCGTTGGTGATCACGTTGGTCGGGGTCTGTCCGGCGAGCACGAGATGCCAGACCAGGGTGACCAGCTCGGTCTCGCTGAGCCGGTCGGAGTCCTCGGCGTGGATGCCGATCAACTCGGCGAGCAGGTCGACACCGGGCCCGCCGGTACGCCCGGCGACGGCGTTCGCCGCGTCGCGCATGATCGCCGGAACGGCGGCGACGAACGCCGGGCCGTGCCCGGCAGCGACCGCGGCGCCGTACTCGCGCCACCGGCCCCGGTCGGCCGCCGGGATGCCGACCAGTTCGCAGATCACGTCCATCGGCAGCGGCCCGGCGAACCCGGGCAGCAGGTCGACCACGCCGTCGTCGGCCCGGCCGGCCAGCTCGTCGAGCAGGTTGTCCACGATGGGGACGATCCTCGGCCTGAACTCGGCAGCCCGGCGCGCGGTGAAGGCGGGTGAGACCAGCCGGCGCAGCCGGGCGTGCTCCTCCCCCTCCATCTCCTGCATGGTCCGCAGGTATCTGCGGCAGTGCTCGGGGACGTCGAGGCGCTGGTAGCTGGAGGAGTTCAGCTCGAACCGGGGATCGGTGAGCATCGCCTTCACGTCCGCGTACCGGGTGACCGCCCACATGGTGCCGAACCCGGGCGTCACCAGCCGGGCCAGCGGGCCTTGCTCCCTGGCCCGCGCGTACGCCCCGAACGGGTCGGCCAGGGTGGCCGGGTCGGCGAGCCTGAGTTCCGGAATCTCTGCCATGCCGCACTCCTCAATTCAGATGTTGATGTCAGATGTTCTTACCATCTGGATGGCGACGGTATCCTACCCACGCCCGGTGGGCAACGGCCGGCGACGAGGCGGAACGGATGAGGGGACGATGGTCCGGCGCAACAGGATCGAGATGCAGGAGCACAACCGCGCCAGGGTGCTGGCCGCGGCGCGCGACGAGTTCACCGAGCGCGGTTTCCGGGACGCCAAGATCGATCAGATCGCCGAGCGGGCCGACCTGACCCGGGGTGCCGTCTACTCCAACTTCCCCAGCAAGCGCGCCCTCTACTTCGCCGTACTGGCCGAGGCCGCCGAGGCGGCGGGCGCACCGGAGTACCGGCCGACCGCCCGGACGGCCGGCGCGGCGCTGGGCGACTTCGCGCGGGCCTGGCTGGCCCGGCTACCGCTGGCCACCGAGGACCGGCACAGCGCCTCCCGGCTCGGCCGCGACCTCGTCCCCGAGATCCTGGCCGACGAACGGACCAGCCTTCCGTTCGCCCAACTGACCGGGCTGAGCGCGATCGTGCTCGGCCTGGCCCTGGAGCAACTCGGGCCGGGCCGGGCGTCGGCCCGGATGGTCCGGGCCGCCGAAACCGCGCTGACCACCCTGCACGGCGCGGGCCAGCTCGCCGCCGCCGCACCGGGCTTCGGCGAGCCGTTCACGGTCGTCCGCGCCTGTGAACAACTCGCCGACCTGGACCTGGCCGACGAGTGGGCGCCGCCGCACCTGCCGCACGTCTCCCCCGCCCGTCCGGCGGACCAACCATGGACCCCGCCGGCCGGGACCGACGCCCTACGGGACGAGCCGGCCCGGCTGACCGGGGACGGCGTGATCGCGATCCTCGGCCTGCACCGCCTGACCGCCGTCGAGGAAGCACGCCGTGCCGCGCCGGCCGAAGCCGACGTGACGGCCGTGCTGGTCACCGGCAACCCCGGCGAGCTCGGCCCGCTGGCCCGGCTCACCGTGACCGAGCTACGCGGCTGCCTCCGGGCCGCCGTTCCGGCATCCGTCTGGCCTCGGCTCCAGGTCGTGCACGACGAGTCGGGCGCGCTGGCCGCCGCCGCCGGAGTCGCCGCGTGCAGCGACGCTACCGAGAGCGCGGTACGCGTCGAAGCCGGCCGGATCGTCGCCCGGGCCGACGGCTACGGCGCCTGCCATGCGGTGGCCGCCGGCTGACGGCGGGGAATCCCGGCACTGCCCGCGCCGGACAAGCCGCCAGGCTGGTGGTCGGCGCTACTGGCTGACGCCGGACGGGCTCAGCTCCGGCTCGTTCGGCTCCGGCCCGGTCGTCGGCCCGGCCATGAACCGCCGGCTCAGTCGGCGGTACGGCCGGCTGCGCAGCGCCAGCCCCGTGGCGATCAGGCCGACGATCCCGGTCAGCACGAACACCAGGGCGAGCCCGCGGGCGGCGCCCGTACCGAACCAGCCGCCGATCGTCCGGGCACCCGCCCCGTCCGTCATGAACGGGATGAAGACGAACTGCGCGATCGGCGAGATCAGGAACGCGGTCAGCGGCGAGGCGGCCTGCTCGACACTCTGCGCGAAGCCGAAGACCCGGCCCTGCCGCTCGTACGGCACCACCTTCTGCAGCACCGTCTGCTCGGCGGCCTCCGCGTACGGCACGACCAGCATGTAGACGTACAGCCCGACGGTCAGCAGGACGATCGACGCGCGGAGCGGGAACAGCAGGGTGACCGTCCAGAGCAGCAGGTTGACCAGCAGCAGCAGCCGGACGGGGTTCTTACCCAGACCGGTACGGGCGATGAGCAGCCCGCCGACGATGAAGCCCGTGCTCAACAGTCCCCAGAGCAGTCCCCAGGTCTGCACCGACACCAGCGACAGCCCGTACGCGTCCATCAGCGCCATGAAGACGCCGCCCAGGAAGTTGTTGAACGCCGAGAAGAGGATCAGCGCGGTCAGCCCCGGCACCTCGCCGACCACCCGGATGGTGCCGCGCAGGTCCACCTTGCGCTTCGCCGCGACCGCCGGCTCGGCGGTGAGCGCCGGACCGGTGGTGAGCGGCGGCTCGCCGGTCAGCGGCGGCTCACCCGTCGGCGCCGGCCCGACGGTGCCGGCCGGTGCCGCCGGGCGGTCCGGCACCGGCACCAGGGCCAGGTGCAGCAGGGCCGCCGCCAGCACCACCAACGCCAGGGCCAGCACCCAGAGCATCCCGCCGATCGCCACCAGGATGCCGCTGATCACCGACGTCACCAGGAAGGTGACCCCCGAGACGGTGCCGACCAACCCGTTGGCCCGGTCCCGGGTCTCCTCCTCGATGAGCACGGTCACCAGGGTCGGCAACGCGATGGTCCGGATGTTGCCGGCGATGACCCCGAACATCAGCAGCACGACCATCACCCACAGCGCAACGCTGGTCGGGTCGGCGAACGACTCCTCCGGCGTCACCTGGTAGACGGCGAAAGCCAGCGCGTACAGCACCAGCGACACCAGCGCGGACGCCTGCATCACCGTCTTCTTCGAGTGGTGGTCGACGAGGCTGCCGAACCAGATGCCGGTCAACGCCGTCAGCACCAGGAAGATTCCGGAGATCACCCCGGTGGCGAAGACCGACCGCGTCTGCAGGTAGACGTAGAAGGTGATCGCGAACCACACGGTGAAGTTGATGACCGACACCAACAGGGTGTTGGCGAGTAGCTGGTAGAAGGTCTTCCGATCCCCCCGGATCACGCTCATGCCCATGACCCTATGACCTGAACCAAGGTTGATGTCGAGCAGTTTCGCCAGCGCTCGGGCGCGGGGTCCGACGGCCGCGCCACCCACCCGGTGGCCCGGCCCAGGACATGCTGGGTCGGGCCACGGCGGGAGACGCGATCAGCGGCCGGACGGTTGGAAGACGGAGCGGCCGGAGCCGACCTCGAAGACGGCCCGACCCTCCTCGATGCCGACGAAGGTCGCCCGGCTCGGCCCGGCCGCCCGGTACGACCTGCCGGGCACCACCGGCAGCGCCACCCGGGCCGTCACGTTGACCGGTACCTCCAGCTCGACCCGCAGCCCGGCAGCGGTGCGGCGCCAGTCCACGGCCACCGGACCGCGCTGGGTGTGCACGGTGCCGGCGGCGTACGCCAGGCCGGTCGCCGGAGGCGCGATCTCGACCCGCCCGGCGCCCGGGCTCGCGGTACGCACCCCGAGCAGGGTCTCCTGGACGTCGACGACGGCCTGCGCACCCCAGCCGTGCGACTGGCTGAAGTTGGTGCCCGGGTCGAGGGTCCAGGCCTCCCAGGTGAAGGTGCCGCCCTGGGCGAGGATGTTCGCCCAGCCCAGGTCGTCCGGGTTGGTCAGCAGGTCGAGTACGGCATCCGCCCGGCCCGCCTCGCCGAGCGCGGCCAGCAGCCAGTGCGCCGTCATCGGCCCCTGCTTCATGCCCATCGACGCCAGGTGGGCGGCCAGCCCCGGACGGTCCGCCTCCGGCGCCACCCCGTGCGCGATCGCGTACGAGGTGCTGTGCTGGCCGGCGTGCGCGCTCTGCTCGCCGGTGGCGGCGAGGCCGTCGACGTAGACGCCGTCGGGGCGGCGCAGCTTGGCGTTCATCGTGTCGACCAGCGCGTCGGCCCGGGCCTGGTAACCGGCTGCCTCCTCGGCCGGCCGGCCCAGTGCCTCAGCCATCCACCCGGCGGTACGCAGCACGTCCACGCCCTGCGCGTTGATGGTGGTCCGGGCGGCGGCGGTCATGTCGTAGCCGAACCGGCCCGGCTCGGGCCAGTCGACGATGCCGTACTGGTAGGCGCCGCTGCCGCCGGAGAGCCGGGTGACCAGGCCGGCGGTCGGACCGTCGGCCGGGATGTGCCGGAGCACGTAGTCGGCGGTGTTCCGGATCGACGGGTACGCCTCGGCGAGCAGGCCCGCGTCCCCGGTCTCGGAGTAGTAGCGCCAGACCCAGTCCACGAACATCAGCGAGTAGTCGGGGATGTCCCGCTTGCCGTCGCCGTTCGGATAGACCGCGTTGTAGCGGCCCAGGTCGTTGCCGGTGTTCCAGAAGCGCGTGGCGGAGTAGAGGAACTCGCGGATCGCCTGCTGAGTGGCGTCGCGCTCGCCGAAGGCGCCCATGGTGGCGTACGAGATGTCGGCCGCGTCGCCGAGGAACTGGCCCTTCTCCCGGGTCGGGGTGTCGACGAACGCCTCCTGCACCGAATAGATCGCCGACCGCTTCAGCATCTCCCACACCTCGTTCAGGGTGCGGTCGGAGCTGCGGAAGCGGGCCTCCCGGCCGGCCGGGGTGTCGGTGTGCACCAGCACCGCCGAGACGTCGTCCCGGTCGATCCGCTCGCCCGCGTCCGGAATCTCCAGATAGCGGAAGCCGAGGTGGGTGAAGGCCCGGAACTCCTGCTTCCCGTCCTTCTGCGTGTAGGGGAAGCTCATGTCGGTGCCCTGGGAGAGCAGGGTGGAGGTCTCCACCCGGCCGGTGGTCGGGTTCAGGTTGTAGCCGGCCCGGATCGGTACGGTCCGGCCGGCGACCCCGGCGTCGAACCGTACCGCCGGACGGGCCGGGACGACCACGCCGAAGTCCGCGACCACCGTGCCGTCGGCGGCGGTGGTCAGCGCGACCGGCCGGACGGTCCGCTCGGCAAGTCGGGTCTCCTGGCCGATCAGCCGCGGGTACTCCGCCGTCGGGTGCGCCCCGACGACCACGGCCGGCGCCCAGGGCGCGGCGGAGTCGTCGTAACCGGGCGCGGTCCAGCCGGGGATCTCGGCGCGGGCGTCCTGCCGCTCGATCCGGTCACCCTCGCCGTTGCGCCGGGCGGAGCCGGCCGGGAAGAAGCTGTCCCGGGCCACCCGCCACGACCCGTCGGTGACGATCACCTGCCGGGTGCCGTCGGCGTGCTCGACGACCAGTTTCAGCAGCAGCCCGGGGGCCCCGGCGGGGCGGCCCTGGCCGCTGCCGTACCAGTGGTAGCGGACCCCGACCGCGAGCGGCTTGCCCGCCCGGACCAGGTCGGTGACGTCGGCGGCCTGGTAGTAGTCCTCACCCGGATAGCCGAACGAGGTGCCCCGGTCGGCCCGGCGGCCGTTCAGGTAGAGCTCGTAGGTGTGGTCGGCGGCGGTGTAGGCGCGGGCCCGGACCACCCGGCTGTGCCCGATCGGGACCTCGGTGCGGGCCAGCGTGTAGTCGTCGGCGTCCCCGGTGACCCGGCGGATCCAGTTCGCCCCCTCCCACTGGGCGTCGGAGATGCCGGTCTCGAAGCTGCCGCTGCCGGCCGGCGAGCTGCGCCCGGTCCGGTCCCAGGTCCGCACCGTCCACCGGTACGCCGCGCCGGGCGCCAGCGCCGGTCCGGCGTACGGGACGTAGGACTGCTGTGCGGAGCGGACCTTGCCGGAGTCCCAGAGCAGGTCACCGTCGGCCGCCGAGACCGTCAACCGGTACGCGGTCTGGGTCTCACCCGGGTCGTTGTCCCGGGGCAGCCAACCGAACCGGGGCGTGCCCTCGACGTTCAACGGCCGTACCCGGTCGTCGACGGTCAGGCCGGTGGGGGTGGCCGGCGCGTGTCCCCGGGTCGCCAGCGCCGGTGGGGCTCCGGCGAGCACACTCCCCGGCACGAGTACGGCGGTGACGACCAGGGCGGTCCTCAGCCGGGCGGATCGTCGGCGTCGTGACATGTGGCGCTCCTCTTTGCGGTGGACGGTTTCTGCCGGGACGGCTGGCTGGCGCCGTAGCCGAAGGACGGGGCGGACGCGCCGCGCTGTCCAGGCGGGAAATGGTCAGTGCCGGCCCGGCCAGCCGAGCACGGTCGTGCCCGGCTCGACCCCGGTCAGCACGAGCCGGCCGGCGACCACCGCACGCTCCGGCGCCCGCCCCTCGGAGCGCACCCGCACCCTCCGGGCCTCGGAGACGCCGAACTGGGCCAGGTCGAGTTCGATCCGCCCGGTGACGTTCGGCGGCAGCGTGACGGACAGGTACGGCGTGCCGGTCGGATGCGGCCCGGATCCCCGGTCGAGCCGCACCTGGACCGGGCCACGTACCGTCGGGACGGTCGCGCGCAGCCAGCGCAGCGGGCCGGGTTGCGGGGCGACCAGCACCTCCCGGGCACCGGGGGCGAGTGGGCGGACCCCGGCGACGAACCGGGGCACGATGTTGGCCGGCGCCGAGCCCCAGGCGTGCGAGAACGTGGTGTTCGGCTTGATCGACGGGTCCCACGCCTCCATCACGACGGTGGCGCCGAGGTCGTCCATCATGTGCAGCCAGGAGGACTGTCCACGGCTGGTCAGCAGCGCATGCGCGGCGTCGGCCAGGCCGGCCCGGTAGAGCGCCTCCAGCAGGAACTGCGCACCGTAGACGCTGACCCGCATCCCCCCGGCCGCCAGCCCCTCCCCCAGGGCCCGGACGTGCGGCTCCGCCGCCACCCCGAGGGCCAGCGGAAACGCCGTGGCGTGCTGTGCCCGGTGGTCGGTGCCGAGCCCGTCCCGGTAGGCACCGGCGACCGGGTCGAGCAGTTGGGCGTTCAGCGCGGCGCGCAGCCGGGCGGCCAGCTCGGCGTACCGCCGCTGGTCGGCGGGGCGGTCGAGCACCCCGGCGATCCGGGACAGCGCCTCGAAGGCGGCGTACTGCCACGCGTTGATCACGGTGTTGACCCGGGTGAAGACGTACCCGTCCCGGTTGCTCGCCGGCCAGTCGACCAGGTCGGCGTTGGACTGGCTGGAGCCGCCCGGATTCTTCTCCACCAGCCCGGCGGCGTTCAGCGCCTCGTCGAGCTGCCGTTGCACGAAGAGGTCGTAGTCGGCGGCCAGGTTCGACGGGTCACCGGTGGCCAGATAGTCCTGCCAGGCGGTGAGTACGGTCTGCAACCGGTACTCGGCCGGCCAGGTCGGCCGCCGGACCAGATAGGAGGTGGAGTACCGGGCCAGCGCGTACGACCGCTGGGTGGCGTACTCGGAGAGCTGGTTGATGATGGCGTCGCCCTCGTACGGGCCGCGTTCCCGGGTCGGGGTGTCCTGGTAGAGGTCCTGCCGGGTCGCCTCGATCGAGTACCGGCACATCGCCCAGACCCGGTCGAGATCGGGATCGGAACTGGAGAACGCCGCGTCCCCGTCCCGCCAGGGCAGCTTCAGCACCGCCGCCTCGACCGCCCGGGACAGCTCCAGCGCCGGGTCGGCGACCAGTTCGATCCAGCGGAATCCCCGGTACCCCCAGTGTTCGAGCCGCTGCCAGCCGTCCCGCAGGGTCCAGACCTCGCGATAGGTCTGCCCGGCCCGCAGGTGGTACCGGGCGCCGGTCTCGGTGCGCTCCTCGCCGAGCCGGACCTCGACGGTCTGCCCGTCGACCCCGCGCACCGAGAGCCGGAGTCCGCCGACCACCTCCCGCCCGAGGTCGAAGAGCCAACGGCCCGGTTCGAGCCGGTGCACCGCGACCGGCCGCAGGTAGCGGTATTCCATGTTGCCGACCCAGGCCGGTGCCAGCGGCCGGGTCAGCGGGGCGGCGACCGCCGGCTGCCAGCCGGAGTCGTCGAACCCGGCGCGTGTCCAGCCGACCGGCTCGCGACGGGCGTCCAGATACTCCTGCGGCGCCTGGTAGAAGCCGCCGCCGGTGTGCCCGGCCGGTGGCCGCCACGCCCCGGCCCGGCGGGCCCGCCAGCCGGCGCCGGTGCCGAAGACCTGCCGGGTGCCGTCGGTGTAGACCACGACGAGCTGGGCGAGGAAGCTGCGCTCCTGAGTGGAGTAGCAGAGCGCGGCGAGCGCGTTGCGGCCCGGCCGGAGCAGGTCGGTCACGTCGTGGGTGGCGTAGCGGGCCTCGCCGGCCATCGCCCGGACCGGACCGACCCCGACGATCTCGTCGTTGAGCCGGAGCTGGTAGACGTACTGCCGGGTGGGCTCGGGCGACTGGCCGGTCGCGTAGACGTAGCCGGCGGCGATCCGCCTGCCCGGCAACACCACCTCGGTACGCAGCAGCGCCCAGTCGTTGCTCTCGCCCAGCGTCGCCAGTACCGACTGGCCCCGGTCGATCACCAGGTCACCGCCGACGACCGTGCCCGTCGGGCCGAACACCCCCGCTCCGGTCGAGAAGTCCTCGTCGACCAGGACCGCGCCGGTCGGATCGGTGAACCTGGCGGAGTGGAACCGCTGGGATTCGGTACTCCCGTTGCGGAACCCGATGCTCCCAGCGGCGTACGTTTCGTCCACAGTGGTGTCGATCAGCACGTCGTCGAGGTAGGTCCGGATCGTCGGGCCGGCGAGTTCGACCCGCAGCCGCACCGGGGTGCCCACCGGGACCGGCGCGGTGAGCGGCCGGTCCGCCAGCACGGTGTAGCTGCCGTTGCGCTGCACGTGCGTACGCAGCACCCCCGGGGTGCCGGCCCGGAGCTGCCAGAGATAGTTGTTGGCGGTGCTCTGGGCCCGGAACCAGAGGCTGGCGGCGACCGAGGTGATGGTGACCGACACCTCGAAGCTGCCGTCGCCGAGCCGGACGGTGTCGTCCGGCGCCCAGACCGGCTCGGCCACCCAGGTGTCCCCGGCGGCGGTGACCACCCGCTGCGGCGCGGACCAGTGCGAGACCCGCGTCGGACCCGCCCAGGTACGCACCCGCCAGTGGTAGACCGAGCCGGGCCGCAGCGGGGGCCCGGCGTACGGCACGGCGGTGGAGTCGGCCGAGACGACCCGGCCGCTGTCCCAGACCACCCCGCCCCGGCGGGACAGTTCGGTCGTGGTGTGCGCGACCTGCACCTGGTAGGCGTACTGCCGGGGCGCCCGGCCGAGTGCCGGCACGATCCAGCTCAGCCGGGGGTGCGCGGCGGCGATCCCCAGTGGATCGTCCAGCAGGGAGGTGAGCAGTCCGGTCGGGGCCAGGGTTCCGGTCGGCTTGCCGGCCGCCGGGGCGGCGGTGCCGACGAGGCCGGCTCCGGAGGCGATGGCAGTGGCGCCGAGGGCGAGGGCACCCCCGCTGCCGAGCAGCCCTCGGCGGGACAGTTCGGGACCCGGATCGGCGGTGTGCTCGGCGCTGGGCTGGCTCACCCGTGCCTCCTGCCTGAATCGTTTCAGGCAGGTTAACGCCGCTGGCCGCTCCACCGGAAGACGCGGCGGTTGGCCGGATCCGGCCACGTGTGGCGGGTTACACCCCTGACCAGGCGGGTTCCGCCCGGCCACCGCAGTACGGTGAAGCCGTGCCGACGAAAGACGTTCTCACCAGCGCAGACCTGACCGAGCTACGACAGTCCGCGCTCGGCGCGGCCGACCCGCTGGGCATCGCCGCCGAGCTGGCCGAGGCGGTCGAGCAGGGGCGGCTCGCCGATCCGGCCGACGCCGGCCGGGCCCTGACGCTGGCCGCCGAGATCGCCGAGACCAGGGCGAAACTCGACGCCGCGCAGCGGTACGCGGACCGCGCCGTCGGGGCGTACCGGGACAGCACCGAGCCGGACGCCGGCTTCGCCCGGGCCCTGCACGCCCGGATCCTGTTCCGGGCCGGCCGCGCCGACGAGGCGCTCGCCGAGCTCACCGCGCTGCGCCCGCTCCTCGACTCCCAGCCCGACGCCGCCGCGTACCTCAGTGCCGCACTGGACGTCGGTGGCCGGACCGACCTGGCCGAGCAGTGGCTGACCGAGGCGGTCGAGACCGCCCTGCGCAACCGGACCACCCCGGCGGAGGGCCCCGCGGAGGACACTACGGACGCCACGGTGACCGCCGAACCGACCGTGCAGGAAGCCTCCGGGCTGCTCTTCTTCCTGTTGCAACAGCGACACCGGGTACGCCGCGAACTCGACCTGCCGCACGACCAGAACGACAACCTGGCCGACCGGCTGGAGAACGAACTGTTCCGCAGCGCGACCACGGCGGCGGCCGAGCCGGGGCCGGAGGCACGGCTGTTCCTGCCGCAGGACGAGTTCGATGCGCTGCTGTCGCGCTGGCCAGACCTGGCCGAGGCGGTCGGCCGGAACTGGGCCGAGCACCGGGCCGGGGTCCAGCGGGAACTGGTCCGGCTGACCGACCTGGGTCGGGTCGGGCTCGGCCCACTGCGCGGCTCGACCGAGGGGCTGTCCGGTTACGCCGCGCGCACCGGCGCGGCTCCGACCGACGAGTCGGCCCGGTCCGGCTACGCGGCGGAGTTGGCCGAGCGGGGCGGGCAGCTTTCCTGGCCGCCGGAGCGGAACGAGGCGTGCTGGTGCGGTTCGGGCAGCAAGTACAAGAAGTGCTGCCTGCCGCGTACCCGCGCCTAGCTCTCCGGCCGGGCCGGTGGATCGACCTGGTCGATCAGTGAACCTTTTTCAACCTGGACCGCGCGGCGCTCACGCACTGCGTCCGACCTTGCGGTCCGCCGGACCGCAAGGGGAGGTTGAAAAAGGTTCAGTGCAGGCGTAGTCCGGCGAGGAGAACCTCCACCATGCGACGGGCGTCGTACCGGGGGTCCTTGTCCGCGCCGATACAGAGGTTGCCGACGCCCCGCATCAGTTCGAGGGCCTCGATGTCGGGCCGGATCTCACCCGCCCTGACCGCGGCGTCGAGCAGCTCGGCGCAGACCGGCACGAGTCGGTCGAGGAAATAGTCGTGCAGGGTCGCGAAGGTGGCGTCGTCGGACTGCAGCGCCTCGGCGAGGCCGTGCTTGGTGACCAGGAAGTCGACGAAGAGATCGATCCACCGGGCCAGGGCGCCGTGCGCTGAGTCGCCACTCGCCAGCAGCGCCGGGCCCGCCTCGACGCATGCCTCGACCTGGTGCCGGTAGACGGCGACGACGAGATCGGCCCGGGTCGGGAAATGGCGGTAGATCGTCGCCACCCCGACGCCGGCCTTGGCCGCGATGTCCCGCACGGGCGCGTCGACGCCGGAGGCGACGAAGGCCGCGGCGGCCGCTTCGAGCAGGGTCTCCTCGTTGCGCCGGGCGTCGGCCCGCTTCCGGCGGGCCGACGATGCTGGTCCGCTGCCGATCTCAGTCACTGCGCCGTTGCCTCCGTCACTCGTCTTGCTAACCGGAACGCGGTTCCGTATTGTTGAAACGGAACATGGATCCGGTATTCATGGTGCCAGAGCGGGCGCCCCGTGACCAGGCCACGCACCGCCCCGCACGCCACTTTCCCGTCCGTCACCCGCAAGGAGAAGCTCATGCGCCACCCCGACGAAGTCGTCAGCAGGCCCGTCCCCGTCGTCTCGGTACGCCCGGTGCTGCTACCGGCCCCGGGCCGGGACGAGGACCTCCAGGTGCGGGTGTCGGCTCCGGTGACCGGCGACGGATTGCCCATCATCGTCTTCTCACACGGCTTCGGCGGGTCACTGGACAGCTACGCCCCGCTGGTCGACTTCTGGACCGCGCACGGTTTCGCGGTCATTCAGCCCACCCACCTCGACTCACGGACCCTGAACGTCACGCCCGACGACCCGCGTTACCCGGAGATCTGGCGCTTCCGGGTCGAGGACCTGACCCGCATCGTCGACCAACTGGACCGGATCGAAGCCGGCGTTCCCGGCCTCGCCGGGCGTCTCGACCACAGCCGCATCGCCGCCGCCGGCCACTCCTGGGGCGCCCAGACGGCCAGCATGTTGTTGGGCGCGCGGGTCCTCGACGCCCGAGGCGTGCCCGGCGTTGACCTGTCCGATCCGAGGATCAGGGCCGGCGTGCTGCTTGCCCTGCCGGGCACCGGCGGCGCCGACCTGACGCCGTTCGCCGCCGCGCACCTCTCCTTCATGAACCCGGACTTCACCGGGATGACGACACCGGCCCTGGTGGTCGCGGGCGACAAGGACCAGTCCGCCCTCACCGTCCGGGGGCCGGAGTGGTTCACGGATCCGTACTTCCTGAGCCCGGGGGCCAAGAGCCTGCTCACCCTGTTCGGCGCCGAGCACTCGCTGGGCGGGATCTCCGGGTACGCCTCCACCGAGACGACGGACGAGAGCCCCGAACGGGTCGCCCTGATCCAACGACTCACCTGGGCTTTCCTCCGCAGTGCGCTCTACCCCACGGACACCGGCTGGGCCGTGGCGAGCGCCGAACTGACGGAGGGCACCGACCCGCTGGGCCGCGTCGAGGCCAAGTAACGCTCCGGACGAGGCTGCCCGTCCCCTCCGGGGCGGGCGGCCGCCGTCCGCCGCGGCGTACCGCCGGGCCACCGAGATCGGTTGCGACCCGCACTCCGCTCGATCCAGCCGCCCACGGGGCTTGACACCGGCCGCCGCAGGCGGCATATTCAACCTACGAGTTGATTAACCGAGCGGTTGAGAAGGGCGGAGACAGTGGACCGGCTGAGCGAGGTGTTCAGCGCCCTCGCCGACCCGACCCGACGGGCCATCCTGGCCCGACTGGCCGAGGGCGAGGCGACGGTCAACCAGATCGCCGAACCGTTCCCGATCAGCCTCCAGGCCGTCTCCAAGCACCTGAAGGTGCTGGAGCGGGCCGGGCTGATCACGCGGGGCCGGGAGGCGCAGTGGCGGCCGTGCCGGCTCGACGCGGAGCCGCTGCACGAGGTCGCCGACTGGGTAGCCGGCTACCAGCGGTTCTGGGAGCAGCGCTACGACCAGCTCGGCGAGTACCTGCGACAGCTACAGAGCAACAGAAAACGACCGACGGAGGAGTGAGATGAGCGAGAACCTGACGGTGACCCTGCCGTCCGACCTGGAGATCAAGATGGTGCGCGTGTTCGAGGCGCCGCGCGCGCTCGTCTTCGAGGCGCACGCGAAGTGCGAGCACGTCAAGCACTGGTGGGGGCGGGGCAACCCGCTCGACTGCGAGATGGACTTCCGGCCGGGCGGCAGCTACCGCTTCGTCGAGCACGCCCCGGACGGGCAGTACGCGTTCCGCGGCGAATACCGGGAGATCCAGGCGCCGGAGCGGATCGTGCAGACCTTCGAGTTCGAGGGCATGCCCGGGAAGGTCTGCGTGGAGACGCTGGAGTTGACCGAGCAGGACGGCAGGACGACGGTCACCAGCGTCACCCGGTTCGACACGAAGGAGGAGCGCGACGGCATGGCCGCCTCCGGGATGGCCGACGGTGCCCGCGAGTCGTACGACGCCCTGGCCGCGTACCTGACGAAGCTCTCCTGACGCGGACGGAACGGGGAAACCCGATGCGAGAACTGACAGTGGACCTGTTCAGCACCGTCGACGGCTGGCTGCGGGGGCGCGACTCCCCCGCCTACTTCGGCTACGACGGTCCCGACCTGCAAGCGTGGATCGACGAGCAGTCGGCCCGCCCGCAGGTGATGCTGATGGGCGCCAACACCTACCGGGCGTTGGCGGAATACAGCGGTGGCGACGACCCGTCGGCCAAGCGGATGGCGGAGTTGCCCAAGGTGGTCTTCTCCACGTCGTTGCGGTCGCCGCTGAGCTGGCGCAACACCTCGGTGGTGGCCGAGGGCGTCGAGGTGGCCGTACCCGCCATGAAGGCCGCTCCCGGCGACCCGCTGCGGGTGATCGGCAGCATCTCGCTGGTCCGCAGCCTGTTCCGGCTCGGCCTGGTGGACCGGCTGCGCCTGTTGGTGTTCCCGCAGGTACTCGGCGAGACCGGCGAGCAACGGATGCTGGTCGGCCTGCCCGACCTCAATCTGCGGCTCGCCGCCACCGAGGTGCTCGACCGACGGCTCGTCCTGCTCGACTACACGCTGGACAAGACTCCGACATCGGTCGGGTAGCACGAAGATCACTCGACGGAGCCGCACCACCGTCCGGTTGGGGTAGGTCAGCGCAGGGTCACCTGGAAGCTGCGACCGTACGCCTGCCGGGTGCGGGCCTCGATCCGGGTGCTGCCGGGAATCCGGCGGACCCGGATCCCGTCGTCGGCCGAGACCACCCGGAGTCGGCGACCGCGCAGCGTCACCGAGACCGTGTCGCGGTCCGTGGTCGGGTCGGCAACCGCGACCGTGACGGTCCGGTCGCGGGCCTGCCGGAGCAGCACCGAGGCCGGGCCGTCGACCACCAGCCGGTCGGCGGCGTGCCGACCGGGCGCGAAGGCGTTAGCGGCGACCAGCCCCAGCCCGGCGTGCCGGACGGCCTGGAACCGGGTGCTGTTGGCCAGCACCACGACCGGCCCGCCCGGGTACGCCCGCAGCCGCTGCTCCGAGGCGTTCGGCAGCAGGACGTACGCCAGCGAGCCGAGCGGCGCACCGGCGGCCTGCTCCACCGAGACGGCGAAGACCCGCTTCCGCACCATCGTGTCCGGGTTGGCCGTCCGGACCACCCGGCGGCTCCGGGTCACCACCTCGGCGGTGACCGTCGGCGGTGGACCGGACAGGAAGGCGTAGCCGACCGAGGTCTGCTGGGCGGCGTTGGCGTAGCGCAGCCAGGCCAGCGGGGCGGTGCCGGTGCCGCTGAAACTCCGGCCGTCGCGGAGCCGGCCGGTCACCGTCACCGGATCGGACTCCTCGGCGATCCGGCTGTCGACCGTCGTGCTGACCGCCCGGCCGGCCAGGTCGCCGACCCCGGCGGCGAGCACCACGATCTCGTCGTCGAAGAGGAACCACGACTTGGTGGCCACGGCGTTGCGGTACGCGACGAAGTCGTCCGGCAGCCGGCCGGCCCGCTTCGCGGCGTACGCGGCGTCGTCGGACTGGACCAGCCCGGCTGCTCCATAGCTGCCGAGGGTGGCGCCGCCGGAGAACCGGTTGGTGCCGCGCGGGAAGTAGACGTAGGTGTTCTGCGACTCCGACGACGAGGTGAAGCCGAGCGCCGGGTTGTCGTACCAGGCGGTGCCGTACAGCTCCGGGACGGTGTGCCGGTGCTCCACCGGCGCGGTGACCCCGGCCAGCCGGTACGGCGAGACCGTGGTGAAGTAGTCCACCCCGTACGCCTGGGTCTGGTCCGCTCCGGCGAGGTAGAGGTAGTACGCCCCGTCCCCCTGGAACCAGGGCGTCAGGTTCTCGCCGCTCATGTACTCGTACTTGCTGATCCGGTCGGAGCTGCGGGCGAGCGCGAAGGCGTAGCCGGGGCGGCGGTGCACCGTCCGGTCCATCGCGTTGAACGCGACACTGCGCCGCGCCGGGTTCAGGTCGGCCGCCGGGATCGTCGCGTCGGCCAGGATGTCGGCGTACCGGGCGATGCTGACCGGGGAGACGAACGTGCTCGGGTTGAGCACGGCCCGGGAGGTCTGCCGGACGAACTTGACGTAGCCGGCCAACGCCTGCGCGTCGGCGCCGGTGGCGTGGCCGGAGAGGTCGACGACCGCCTCCAGCACGCCCGCCACGTCGGCATAGCCGGTGGTGGTCCGGGAGACCGCCCGGCCCTTGACGATCTCCATCATCCAGCCCTCGAAGATCAGCGGGGCGAACCCGTCGACCACCCAGCCCCGGACCACGTCGACCAGGTCGGCGCCCGGGACGTAGCCGGTGCCTTGGAGGATCTTGATGGTCTGCACCACCCGGGTCAGCAGGTTCCTGCCGTACGAGCCGGTGTAGGCGACCGAGGCGTGCTGGATGAACGACCCGTCGGCGTAGTGGCCGTCGGTGACGCCGTGCTCCAGCGCGTACGGGTCGATGGTGGCGAAGACGGTGAGCTGGTCGGCGAGGGCCTTGCTGATCCGGGCGTCGTCGCCGAGGACGGCGCCCTGGAGGACCCGGTTCGTCGCGATGTCGGCGAGGTTGGCGCCGGTGTGGAACCGCGAGTCGAGGTCGACGTCGCCGTCCTTCCCGTTGCGCAGGTACGCGTCCATCGACCCCACAAAGCTCCCGACCAGCTCCGGCCGGTACGTCGCCACGTCGGCAGCGAGCAGCA
Source organism: Plantactinospora sp. ZYX-F-223 (assembly GCF_039649625.1). Classification (NCBI taxonomy): domain Bacteria; kingdom Bacillati; phylum Actinomycetota; class Actinomycetes; order Micromonosporales; family Micromonosporaceae; genus Plantactinospora; species Plantactinospora sp. ZYX-F-223. The sequence continues at coordinate 59,599 of NZ_JBDJAV010000007.1, forward strand.
CCAGGGTCCGGCTGACGTGGTTCGAGATGCCGATCTCCCAGTTGTGCCAGTTGCCGTAGTAGCCGGTCGCCTGGTCGCCGTAGTAGCGCTCGTGCAGCCAGCCGAGCCCGTCGATGACCCGGCGCCGCAGCGTGGTGTCGCCGTCGAGGCTGCCGCCGGGGACCCGGGTGGCCAGGGCGATCTCGTAGAGGTACTGGAACGACGTGGTCAGGTTGGGGTCGCTGGTGCCCAGCGGTACGCCCCGGAACAACTCGCCCGGTCCGGCGCCGGCCAAGGCGTCGAGCCGGGCCCGGGCCGTCGAGTCGATGGTCGCGAGCTTGCCGGCCACCTCGGGCCGGGCGTTCGACTCGGCGGTACCGGCGAAGATCGCGACCGTGTTGTCGAGCAGTACGGTGTGCTCGGCGGGGGCGGCGGCCCGCTGCGGCGGGGTCGCGGCTCTCGCCCGCAATGGCCCGGCCAGCGCCAACAGGCCGGCGGCGGGGATCGTCGACAGGACGGCGCGGCGGGAGACGGGCACGGCGGACGCTCCAAGATCGACGGTAAACGCTTGCCGAATTCAACCAACCACGGTGAAACTTTTCAACCTCCCCCTTGCGGTCCGGATCTAACCGGGAGGAAGTCGGGGCGCGGGCGCCGCGCCGTCCAGGTGGAAGTTTCGCTCTCCACGGCCGATGTCTCGGCCGGGCCGGACCGTGGTCGGACCGGACGCTCAGTTGGCGGTGAAGAGCAGCGAGACGTTCTGGCCGCCGAAGCCGAACGAGTTGCAGATCGCGGCGTCGAGTCGCTGCTCGCGTGGCCCGTCGCTGGCCACCTCCAACCGCACCTCGGGAGCCTTGCGGTCCAGGTTGAGCGTGGGCGGGATGACACCGTTGGCGACCGACAGCAGGGTGACGATGCCCTCCACCGCGCCGGCCGCACCGACCAGGTGACCGAGGCTCGACTTCGGCGCGGTGAGGATGACGTCGTCGCCGAGCGCCTGCTGGATCGCGCTCGCCTCCCCGAGGTCGCCGACCACTGTAGAGGTGGCATGGCAGTTGACGTGCCCGACGTCGCCCGGTCGCAGCCCGGCGTCGGCCACGGCGTTGCGGATCGCCCGGATCTGCCCGGCACCGGTCGGGTCCGGGCCGGTGATGTGGTGCGCGTCGGCGGTGATGCCGTAGCCGGCGAGCCGGCCGAGCACCCGGGCACCCCGGCCCGCCGCGAAGTCCGCGCGCTCCAGGATCATCACTCCGGCCCCCTCGCCGAGCACGAAGCCGTCGCGGTCCACGTCGAACGGTCGGGAGGCCCGCTCCGGCTCGTCGTTGCGCTTGGAGAGGGTGCGCGCCTGGGCGAAGCCGGCGATGGTCAGCGGGGCGATCGCCGCCTCCGCGCCACCGGCGATCACCACGTCGGCCTCGCCGGAGCGGATCAGCCGGACGGCCAGCGCGAGGGCCTCGGCGCCGGAGGCGCAGGCGGAGACGGTGGTGTAGACGCCGGCCCGGGCGTCGAACTCCAGGCTTACCCAGGCCGCCGGACCATTCGGCATCAGCATCGGCACGGTGAGCGGGGAGATCCGGGCGGGCCCCTTCTGTTCCAGCAGGTCGTCCTGGGCCAGCAGCGTGGTGACGCCGCCGATCCCGGTGCCGATCACCACCGCCAGGCGGAGCGGGTCGACCTCGGGACTGCCGGCATCGGCCCAGGCCTGCCCGGCGGCGACCAGCGCGGCCTGCTGGCAGCGGTCCATCCGGCGGGCCTGCACCCGGGTCAGCGCCGAGTCCGGCGAGACGGCCATCGGAGCGGCGATCCTGGTCGGCAGGTCGTCGGTGTGCGCGAACGACGCCATCAGGTCGTCGATCCGGCGTACGCCGGAGCGCCCGGCGAGCATGCCCTGCCAGAGGGAGTCGACGTCCCCACCGAGCGGGGTGGTCGCGCCGAGTCCGGTGACGACCACGTCGCGGCCGCTCATGCTCGCTCCTCCCGTCTTCGCGGTGTGCCGGCTTGTCCGCCGCTAGTTGTATCCCATACAACTATGACATGTCCACCGAGCCACCCCGGGCCCGCGGTCGGCGTACCCGGGCGCAGATCCTCGAACACGCCGCGGCGCTCTTCGCCGAACGCGGCTTCGACGCGGTCAGCGTGGCCGAGATCGCCACCGCCGCCTCGGCCCACCCGAACCAGATCACCTACTACTTCGGCTCGAAGGACGGACTGTTCGTGCACGCCGCGTTCATGCTGCTGCTCCGGGACGCCGAACGGCTGGAGCCGGTCGGCCGACGCCGGCGCACCCCCGCCGCGTTCCGCACGGCGTTGGCCCGCAGCGCCCTGACCCTGCCCGCGGTGCCGATCGCGGTGCAGGCGATGTCGATCGCCCGGCGCCGGCCGGAGTTGCGACCGGTGGCCGAGCAGAGCCTCGCCGTGCTGTTCCGCAAGGCGCAGAGCTATCTCGGCGCGATCCTCGACCAGCACGGCTGGGTGATCGACCGTCCCGCCGACGTCGAGGCACGCACCTTCTGGAGCACCGTCCTCGGCGCCCGGCTGATCTCGGAGTCCGGCTTCGACGGCCGCGCCGACGACATCGACCTGGCCGGGGTGCTCACCGTCCGGAGACCGGCCGACCCGACACCGTGACGGGCAGGGTGCTCAGCGTCCGGGTGCCGGGCGACCCGACACCGCGACGGGCGGGGTCGACAGCGGCGGGCGGGTCGGGCCGCGCAGCACCCGCAGCGCCACCCCCGGACGCGCCAGCGCGGCCGGCGGCCGGACCAGATGCTGCACGTCGGTCAGCACCCGCAGCACGTACGGGTCACGGTCGGCCACCACGGCGGCCCGGTCCAGATACCAGTGGGAGAGCCGGCCACGCCGTCCCGGCCGGACCGCTCCGGCAGCGAACCGCAGGTCGGTACCGGTGGCGATGGTCCACGCGGTGGCGCTGCACTCGGCCACCGCGGCCTGGGCGGCCCGCCCGAACCGTCCCCGGTGAGTCCGGAGGTGCCCGCGGAGCACCACCGCTGTCTGCGCGGCCACGCTCATCCCCTGGCCGTAGACCGGGTTGAAGGCGCAGGCGGCGTCCCCGACCACCAGGAACCCCTCCGGCCAGCGCGGCATCGTCTCGTAGTGCCGGCGGTGGTTGGCGGTCCGCCGGAAACCGTGGATCGGCCCGTCCGGCTCGGCGTCCCGGATCGCCTCGTAGATCAGCGGACTGCGCAGGTTGCGGGTGAACTCCAGGAAGCCCGCCTCGTCGGTGGGCGGGGTCTCGTCGCCGAACCCGCCGAGGGTGACCATCCAACGGCCGTTCTCGATCGGATAGAGCACCCCGGCCCGGGTGACCTGCGGTGGTTTCGGCATCACCATGATGTTCTTCCAGCCGTCGGCGACGCCCGGGGCCAGCCGGTAGCGCCGGCTCGCGTAGCCCAGCCCGGCGTCGACCCTGGTCTCCTCCGGCCGCCCGTAGCCCAGCGCGGCCAGCCACTCCGGGCTGCGGGAGCCGCGACCGCTGGCGTCGACGACCAGGTCGGCCTCGCACCGGTGGATCTCGGGTCCACCGTTGCGGACCCGCAGGTGCACCCCGGCTACCGAGGCGCCGTCCTCGCCGGGCAGCAGTCCGACCACTTCCCGGGCGGTCTCGAACCGGATCCGCCGGTCGCCGGCGAGGCGCTGCCGGATGGTCCAGTCCAGCAGTTCCCGGCTGGCCCCGACCAGGGTGTGGGTGGCCGGGAAGCGTTCCCGCCATCCGTTCGGGCTCAGCGACAGCAGGTCGGTCGGCGCGGCGACCGGGACCGCGCCGCGGTCATACAGTTCGGCCATCAGACCGGGAAAGAGCCGGTCGAGGGCCCGCTGCCCCGAGGTGACCAGGACGTGCAGGTGCCGTGCCTGCGGGATGCCCGTACGCAGCCGCGGTCCGTCCGGAAAGCGGTCCCGGTCGAGTACGGTCACCCGTTCGACGACATCGGCGAGCGTGCGCGCGATACAGAGGCCGGCGAAGCTCCCGCCGATGACCACGGCATGGCGGGGATTGGACAGTGGCGAAGGCATATCTCAATCCTTACCGACACCGCCACTCACCAGGCCAAATCTGTTCGGTAACCCACCGGACAGTCAGCATCACGACTCTCCGGCGTGTCGGCGTACGCCTGCGGCGGGGCGACCCGAGCCCCGCCGCGGTCGCCACCGCGCTATTCCAGGTGGAGGGTGGCGGACGCCTGCTCGGCGGTGGAGGTCACCGGCTCGACGTAGAGCAGCCCGGCCCGGTGCCGCAGGTACCGGCCGGCGACGTTCTGCGCCTCCAGCGAGATACCGGCGCTGCTGGCCAGTCCGGTGCGGCGCAGGAAGCTGGCGTCGGCGCGGAACTGCGCCGAGCCGTCGTCGCGCTCCACGAACACCTCGTAGTTGCGGTGCCGGAGGTAGTAGCCGGGGAAGTTGGTCGACTCCAGCGACACCGTGCCGGAACCGGCCAGCCCGGTCACGATCCGGAACTGCGAGTCGGCCAGCGGCGTCACGTTCGCCTCGACCCGGCCCCGGTAGTCGTAGTGCCGCAGGTAGGAGTTGGCGAGGTCATGCGGGCGTAGCCGGACCGGGGTCGCGCCGTCCGGCACCGGGATGCCGAGGTTCGGGGTGCCGTCCGCGTTCCAGTACAGCTTCTGGATCCGGGTACGCCGGTTGGGGTCGTTCAACGGGTCGCCGTTGATGTCCCGGTAGTTGCGGTCGTGGTAAACGAGGATGTCGCTCTGGCCGTCCTCGGAGACGGTGAACGAGTTGTGCCCGGGGCCGTACTGGCCGGTCGCGGCGTTGCTGGTGAAGACCGGGGTCGGGCTCTTGGTCCACGATGCGGCGGAGAGCAGGTTCGCGGTCGCCGAAGCGGTCAGCATCCCGAGGCAGTAGTTCGCGTCGGTGGCGCTGGCCGAGTAGGTCAGGAAGATCCGGCCGTTGCGCTGGATCACCGCCGGCCCCTCGGCCACCCGGTACCCCCGGGTCTCCCAGTCGTACGTCGGCACGGTCAGCCGGGTCACCGTGCCGGAGATCGTCCACGGGTTGGCACCCATCCTGGCCAGGTAGAGGTTGGAGTTGGTCGAGATACCCGGTTCGGACTGGGCCCAGACGAGATAGCGGACGCCGCCCGCGACGAAGGTCGACGCGTCCAGGCTGAACGTGTCCCACGGGGTGCTGATCCGGCCGCGTTCGGTCCAGGACCCGGTCAGCGGGTTGGCGCCGGCGTTCTCCAGCACGTACATCCGGATCCGCCAGATGTCGTCGGTGCGGCCGGCGGCGAAGTAGACGTACCAGCGGTTGTCGATGAAATGGATCTCGGGCGCCCAGATGTGCGCGCCCATCTCCCCGCTGGTGTGCCGGCGCCAGATGGTCGTCTCGGTGGCGCTGGCCAGCCCCTGCAACGTGGTCGCCCGACGCAGCACGATCCGGTCGTACTGCGGCACCGTCGCGGTCATGTAGTAGTAGCCGTCGGTGTGCTTGAAGATGTGCGGGTCGGCGCGCTGGTTGGCCAGCGGGTTGGTGTAGTTCACCGCCGGTGCGGCTGCGGCCGGCACTCCCGGCAGCAGACCGGCCAGCAGCGCGAGCACCGTGGTCAGCGCGGCGAACACCGGCGCGGCCAGCCCCCGGCCGGGATGGCGGGCGGTCGCGGCGCTCCCCGCCGCCGGGCCGGTGCCGAACGGCCGGAGCGGGTGACGGAACATCCTGCGCGGCATCGGCTTCATGACCAGCGACCTTTCGTCGATCCCCGGGAGCGTCCGGTCCGTTACCTTGGTGTTACGGGGACAGTGTGATCGCTAACATCGACGCCAGTCAAGGCTTCTTCAAGCCCCGCGAGGAAAGCGCATTCCCTCTTGACATCGACCGATGTGAGCGCGAACATCATCGATACGTCCGGGCCAGGCCACACCGCTGAACCTTTCAACCCCTTGCGGTCCGACGGACCACATGGTCCGACACGGTGCCCGAGCGCCGCGCGGTTCAGGTTGAAAAGGTTCACTGCACGCCGCACCGCCGGCCGCGCGCCGACACCCGGGCACTGCGGCAAGCGCCCGCCGGCACACCGTCCCGAGCCGGCGTCCGAGCGCCACCCACCGGACACAGCAAGATCCACGCCACCTTGACCGCCCTTGTCAGCCCGCGGGACCGTCGTCCCACGGCACTGCGGGCTCGGCACCGTCCACCGGACGGACCGACGGAAGGAAGACCATGGAAGCTCTCGCTTCCCCACCCCCGAGGGCGCCGGGCCGGCCCCGGCTGCTCCGTACCGCCACCGTGCTCGCGGTCGCCGCCGCGCTCGTCGGCGCCGCGATCGCCGTACCGGTCAGGTCGGCCTCGGCCGCGACCGTCGACCCGAACGCCTGGTACGTCCTGGTGTCCCGGCACAGCGGCAAGGCCCTCGACGTCTACGACCGGTCCACCGCCGACGGTGGCCGGATCGTGCAGTGGGCCCGCAACGACGGTGCCTGGCAGCAGTGGCAGTTCGTCGACTCGGGCGCCGGCTACCACCGGCTCCGCTCCCGGCACAGCGGCAAGGTCCTCGACATCCGGGACTCCTCCACCGCCGATGGTGCGGAGGTGATCCAGTGGACCGACCAGAGCAGCACCGACCAGCAGTTCCGGCTCGCCGACTCGGACGGCGGGTACGTCCGGCTGATCAACCGGAACAGCAACAAGGCCCTCGACGTGTGGGAGTGGTCCACCGCCGACGGCGGCCGGATCAGCCAGTACCCCGACCAGGGCGGCGCCAACCAGCAGTGGCAACTGGTCCGGGTCGGCTCCGACGGGCCCGGAACTCCGCCCCCCACCGGTGGCCCCGGCACGCCGCCGGCCGCCTACCCGGCGCCGATGCGGGTGACCGGGGACATCGGGGTGCACGACCCGACCGTGCTGCGCCGGCCCGGCGGCGACTACCTGGTGGCGCACACCGGCAACGACATCGCGCTGAAGACCTCGACCGACCGGGTCGCGTTCCGCAGCGCCGGATCGGTCTTCCCGAACGGCGCGCCGTGGACCACCAGCTACACCGGGGGCAGCCGCAACCTCTGGGCGCCGGACATCTCGTACCGGAACAACCAGTACTACCTGTACTACTCGGCCTCCACCTTCGGCTCGAACCGGTCGGCGATCTTCCTGGCCACCAGCCCGACCGGCAACTCCGGTAGCTGGACCGACCGGGGCCTGGTGATCGAGTCGCGTACCTCGGACGACTTCAACGCGATCGACCCGAACCTGATCGTGGACGACCAGGGCCGCTGGTGGCTGGCCTTCGGCTCGTTCTGGTCCGGTCTCAAGCTGGTCGCCCTGGACCCGGCCACCGGCAAGCGCTCGGACAGCACGATCCGGAGCATCGCCGGCCGGAACGGCGGCGCGATCGAGGCGCCGACGCTGGTCAAGCGGGGCAGCTACTACTACCTGTACGTCTCCTTCGACCGCTGCTGCCAGGGCGCGTCCAGCACCTACCGGGTGATGGTCGGGCGCTCCACCAGCGTGACCGGACCGTTCGTCGACCGGAACGGCACCGCGCTCACCTCCGGCGGCGGTACCCAGGTGCTCGCCTCGCACGGCGACATCCACGGACCGGGCCACCAGACGGTGCTCTCCGACACCGACGGCGACCTGCTCGTCTACCACTACTACGCGAACAACGGCGCCTCGCTGCTCGGCATCAACCGGATCGGCTACGACTCCGCCGGCTGGCCGTACGTCTACTGACCGCCCCCATCGACCGTAGGGAGCATTCCATGACACCCCTGCATCCGCGCCGGGTCCGCTGGCGGGCCGGACTCGCCGCCGTCGTCGCCGGCCTGGTCGCCGGCACCGGCGTCCTTGCCGCCGCTCCGGCGGCCTCGGCCGCCACCGCCGACCCGAACGTGTACTACGTGCTGGTCAACCGGCACAGCGGCAAGGCCCTCGACGTCTACAACCTGGCCACCGACGACGGCGCCCCGATCAACCAGTACACCCGCAACGACGGCAACTGGCAGCAGTGGCGGTTCCTCGACGCCGGAGGCGGCTACTACAAGGTGCAGTCCCGGCACAGCGGCAAGGTGCTGGAGCTGCCGAACTCCGACGACGGCGTGCAGTTGGTGCAGAACGCCGACAGCGGCAACAGCCGGCAGCACTTCCGGCTCGCCGACTCGGCCGGCGGCCACGTACGCCTGGTCAACCGGGCCAGCGGCAAGGCGCTGGACGTCTGGGAGTGGTCCACCGCAGACGGTGCGATGGTCTCCCAGTACCAGGACCTGGACGGCGCCAACCAGCAGTGGCAGATGGTCAACGTCGGTTCCGTCGGCGGCGGGAACCCGACGCCGGGCACCTTCACCAACCCGATCAAGCGGAACGGGCCGGACCCGTGGCTCCAGCACCACAACGGCTACTACTACCTCGCCACCACGACCTGGAACTCGACGATCACCATGCGCCGGTCCGCGACCCTCGCCGGCCTGGCCAGCGCGCCTGACCAGGTGGTCTTCAACCTCGCCAACCGGCCGAACGGCTGCTGCAACATGTGGGCGCCGGAGTTCCACCTGATCAACGGGCCGAACGGCAACCGGTGGTACCTCTACTACGTGGCGGGGCAGAACGTCAGCGACTTCAACCCGACGCAGCGGCTGCACGTGCTGGAGAGTGCCGGCACCGACCCGATGGGGCCGTACACCTTCAAGGCCGACCTGGGCAGCGACTGGCAGCTCGACGCGAGCGTGCTGCGGGTCAACAACAGCCTCTACCTGCTCGGCACCTACAACGCCGGCGGCAGCTACGGGCAGAGCCTGTTCATCACCCCGCTGAGCAACCCGTGGACGATCAGCGGCTCCCGGGTCCGGCTGACCTCGCCGACGCTGAGCTGGGAACGGCAGACCCATCCGGTGACGGAGGGGCCGGAGCCGCTCTACCGGAACGGCCGGACGATGATCGTCTATTCGGCGAGTGCCTGCTGGGGACCGGACTACAAACTCGGCCTGCTCACCCTGACCGGCGGCAATCCGCTGAGCGCGTCGTCCTGGACCAAGAGCCCCAACCCGGTATTCCAGCGCAGCGACGCCAACGGCGTCTTCGCGCCCGGCCACAACGGCTTCTTCACGTCACCGGACGGGACCGAGGACTGGATCGTGTACCACGCGAACGACTCGGCGAGCGGCGGCTGTGACATGAACCGCTCGACCCGGGCCCAGAAGTTCACCTGGAACAGCGACGGCACCCCCAACTTCGGCACCCCGGTACGGCTCGGCGTGCAGCTCACCGCACCATCGGGCGAGTAGGCCAGGCAGGTCCGCCCGGGGAGTGCGATCCTCGCCAACTCCCCGGGCGGTCCGCCGTACACCCTGGCCGGGGCTCGACCGGAGGGTCAGAGCGCCACCTCGACCGCTGCCGCCCCCGGCTCGGCGAGCCGGAACGTCGCGGTACGGCCGCCGGCCGACACCTCGTACTCGCCGAGGAAGCCGGTGAACCCGACCCGACCCTGTTCGTCCGTGCCGAGTCGGGTCGGCGCGAGCCACCACTCGTCACGGACCAGCGCACGCAGTGCCTCGTACGAGGGCTTCGGCGTGCCGTCGGCCCGGACGAAGCCGCCCGGCGCGCCGAGCCAGCCGCCGTCCACCATCCCCCAGTAGGTGCTCGCCCGCACCGACGGGTGCGACAGCAGGGTCTTGTAGTGCCGGACGATCTCGTCGGCCTGCCGCTCCTCCCCCTCCGGCGTGCTGGGCCACTCCGGAACCTGGTAGTCGTTCAGGTCGACGATGTCGGCCGGCATCAGGTGCCCGGAGAGCAGGGTCGTCTCGGTGAAGTGGATCGGCAGGCCGTACCGGGCGAACCGGTCGACGATGCCGAGGGTCTTCTCCTCGCCCCAGTAGCCCTGGTGCATGTGGCTCTGCAACCCGAGTGCGTCGATCCGGATCCCCGCCTCCAGTACCCCCTCGATCAGGCACTCGTACGCGGCGGACATGTCGAAGTCGTTGAGCAGCAGGGTGGCGCCCGGATTCGCCTCGCGGGCCGCGTCGAAGACCATCCGGACCAGCGGGATGCGCCCCAGGTCCCGGCAGATCCGGGTGAGGCCGTTGTCGTACTTGTCGAAGATCGGCATGATCACGACCTCGTTGATCACGTCCCAGGTGTCGATCAGGCCGGCGAAGTCGGTCACCTCCCGGCGGATCCGGTCCAGTTGCACCTGGGTGATCTCCGGATTGGTCAGCTCGGTCAGCCACTCGGCGCTCACCGTGTGCCAGGCCAGCGGATGACCCTTGACCAGGCAGCCCCGCTCGGCGAACCAGCGCGCCGTCGCCAGGAGGCGCCGGGTGTCCGGCCGGCCGCGCTCGGGCTCGAACCGTCCCCAGTAGAACGGCAGGGTGGCGAAGTTGAACAGGTCGAGCCAGAGGTCGGCGATCCGTTCGACCCGGGTGATGTCGGCCTCGCCCAGCGAGCCCGACCCGCCGTCCGGGCCGGCCTCCGGGGCCGCCGTCAGCTCCCCGTTGGCCAGCGGGATGAACTCGAATCCGGTACAGCCGAACAGGAACGCGTGGTCGCGCTGTGCGACGACCACCTCCTGCCCGGCCAGCGGGGCACCTCCGCTGGTCACGGTCAGGGTGGCGGTGGCGGTCCGGTACTGCCGGATCAGCGCGTCGGAGTCGGGCGACATCGAGCATCCTCCATCGGTGGGGGTGGACGGCGCGGATGGCCAACCGTACGCCGGAGCACCGCTCGACGATCAACTCTGGCCTGCTTGGCAACTGCACGGGTTGCTTGTCGACCTTCCGGCCGGGGCGGCTGGCCGGGCGCGACCGGGGCGGGCACGATGGCGGTATGCGCCTGGTCTCGTTGCTGCCCTCCGCGACGGAGATCGTCTACGCCCTCGGGCTCGGGGACGACCTCGTCGGCGTGACCTTCGAGTGCGACGAGCCGCCGTCGGCCCGGACCGACAAGACGGTCGTGGTCGGCGGTCGGGACACCCGGGGAATGACACCGGCGGCGATCGACGACTACGTGAAGGCACAGATGTCAGCGGGCGCCGACCTCTACACCCTGCACGCCGACGCACTCGCCGGGCTGGAGCCGGAGCTGATCCTGACCCAGGACCTCTGCCGGGTCTGCGCACTCCCCTCCGGGCACGTCGAGGACGCCCTCGACCATCTCGGCTGCCGGGCCGACGTGCTGTCGCTGGACCCGTACACCCTGGACGAGGTCTTCGGGACGATCCTGGCGGTGGGCACGCGGACCGGCGTACCCGATCGGGCCGAGGCTCTGGTCGGCGCGTTGCGGGACCGGCTCGCGGCGGTGGCCTCGGCGGTCCGGGGCCGCCCGCGGCCCCGGGTCGCGGTGGTGGAGTGGGTCGAGCCGCCGTTCACCGCCGGGCACTGGGTGCCCGACCTGGTCCGCGCGGCCGGCGGCGAGCCGGTGGCCGCCCGGCCCGGGGCACGGTCGGTGGAGACGACCTGGCGGGAGTTCGTCGACGCCGAGCCGGAGATCGTGCTCGTGACGCCGTGCGGCTTCCACCTGGACGGCGCGGCCCGACAGGCCGAGGTCGTGGCACGCCGGCTGCCCGGGGTCGCGGTGTGGGCGGTGGACGCGGACGGTCTGGTCGTCCGCCCCGGCCCGCGCCTGGTGGACGGGATCGAGGCGATCGCCGCGATCCTGCACCCGGACGCCGTGCCCGAGCCGCCCGACGGAGCCGTCGCCCGGATCGCCTGACCGACCGGTGACCGGGTCGCCGGCCCGCGCGGCGGCGCCGTACCGCCCCGAGGTCCTGAGAGGATTTGGAGGCTGCTGGCGCTTCCGCCCGCTTCGTACTGCTGCCACCGATTTGATTGACAGCCTCTAGATCGGCATGTATCAAGGTGACACTCTTCGAAGTCCAAGATCTCCAACCTGAGCCACCAGGGAGGGACCAGTGACCGAATCGAATCTGCGGCGCGCCATGGACCGGCGTGCCGTCCTGCGCCTGGGCGCGGGGCTCGGCGCGGGAGCCTTCCTCGCCGGTTGCAGCGTGCAGACCGGCAACGGCGGCGACGGCGGCGGATCGGGATACCCGGAACGCTCGGTCGAGCTGATCGTGCCGTTCGCCCCGGGTGGCAGCACCGACCTGATCGCCCGGACCCTCGGCAAGGCGATCGAGAAGCCGCTCGGCCAGTCGATGGTGATCATCAACCGGGACGGCGCGGCCGCCGCCGTCGGCACCAAGGAAGTGGCCTCGGCCCAGGGCGACGGCTACAAGATCGGCTTCCCGCCGAGTTCGCTGTTCACCCTCACCCCACAACTGGGTAGGAACGCCGCCACGGTCTCGCTCGACGAGCTGCGGGTGGTGATCGGGCTGACCGTCGAGAACATCGTGCTGGTCGCGCACAGGGACTCCCCGTTCAAGACCATCGACGACGTGATCGCGCTCAAGGGCAGCGGGCGGCGGATCACCTACGGGCACTCCGGGGTGGGCACCGGGGCGTACTTCGCGCAGACCGCGTTCTACAAGCTCGCCGGGATCAACGCCACCGACGTGCCGTTCGGCGGCGGCGGTCCGGCCGTCACCGCCGTGCTGGGCAAGCAGGTCGACATCGGCGCCTCCCAGCCGGCCGAGTCGATGCGGCTGGTGCAGTCCGGCGAGCTGCGCTGGCTCGGGGTGTTCAGCCAGCAGCGCAGCCCCTCGCTGCCCGACCTGCCGACCGCCGTCGAGAAGGGCTTCGATCTCACCGTCGACCAGGCCCGATTCATCGCCGGGCCGAAGTCGATGCCGGACGACGCGGTGACCGCGCTCCAGGAGGCGTTCCGGGAGGCGGTCAAGGCACCGGAGTACGACGACTTCCTGAAGAAGAACTACATCGACCGGTTCGAGGTCGACGGCACCGAGGTGGCGAGCAAGATCAAGGGTGACTTCGACCGGTACAAGGCGCTGATCGACCGGTTCGGGCTGGGGCCGAAGTGAGTCGGTCCGACCTCGACGGTGCGTCCCCGCCGGCCGGGGAGGGCGAGCCAGGGCTGCTGCCCTCCGACGACATTCCGCCGGCCGGCCGGCTCGGGCAACTCGTCGCAGGTGTGCTGCCGATCGCGCTCGGCCTGGCCGGTCTCGGATACTCCGTCTCGCTCTCCCTCGGTACGCCCGCCGAGGCCGGGCCGGGGCTCTGGCCGGCACTGGCCAGCCTGCTCCTGCTCGGCGCCGGGTTGTGGTCGCTGGTCTTCGAGCGGAAGGCGGCGGCGGTCGAGCAGTTCGGCCGGGGCGGGATCGGGATCGCCCTCGGGGTCGTCAGCCTGGTCGTCTTCGTGCTGCTGATCAACCGGATCGGCTTCGAGATACCCACCCTGCTGGTGATGGCGTTCTGGCTCAGGGTGCTCGGGCGGGAGTCCTGGCGGGTCACCGCGGTGGTCAGCGTCGTCACCACGGCCGCGCTCTACCTGCTGTTCATCACGCTGCTGGACGTGAAGCTCCCGAGATTGGCCTTCTGAGTGGACTTCCTCGACCCCGTCCTGGCCGGCTTCGGGGTGGTGTTCACCCCGGTGAACCTGCTGTACGTGCTGGCCGGTGTCGTGATCGGCATGGTCATCGGGGTACTGCCCGGCCTCGGACCGGTCGCGACGATCGCACTGCTGCTGCCGATCACCTACGAGATCCCGGCCGAGTCGGCGATCATCATGCTCGCCGGCATCTACTACGGCGCCATGTACGGCGGCACCATCACCTCGGTGCTGCTGCGGCTGCCCGGCGAGGCGGCCACGGTGATCACCACGATCGACGGCTACCAGATGGCCCGGCAGGGGCGGGCCGGCTCGGCTCTGGGCATCGCCGCGATCGGGTCGTTCATCGGCGGCACGGTGAGCATCGTCGGGCTGACCCTGGTCGCCCCGGTGCTGGCCAAATTCTCGCTCGGTTTCGGCCCGCCGGAGAACGCCGTACTGGCCGCGATGGGGATCCTGCTGGTCGCCAGCCTCGGTACGGTCTCCACCGCGAAGAGCCTGGTCGCGGCGGGGCTCGGGCTGCTGCTGGCCGCCGCCGGGCCGGACCCGCTGTTCGCCTCGCCCCGGTTCACCTTCGGCAACATCAACCTGGCCGACGGGGTCGACTTCGTGGCCCTCGCGATGGGGCTGTTCGGGCTCGGCGAGATCCTCTACCTGCTCGAACACCGGGCCCGGAACCGGCTGCCGAAGCCCCGGGTCAGCAACGCCTGGCCGTCCCGGGAGGACTGGCGACAGTCCCGGGGCGCGGTGGGGCGCGGCTCGGTGGTCGGGTTCTTCATCGGACTGCTGCCCGGCGGCGGCGGGGTGCTGTCGTCGATGGCCGCGTACGCCCTGGAGAAGCGGCGCAGCAGGACGCCGGAGCGGTTCGGTCGGGGCGCCATCGAGGGCGTGGCGGCGCCGGAGACCGCGAACAACGCCGCCGCGACCTCCTCGTTCATCCCGCTGCTGACCCTGGGCATCCCGACCAACCCGGTGATGGCGCTGATCTTCGGCGCGCTGTTGCTCCAGGGCATCCCGCCCGGTCCCCGGCTGATCGACGAGAACCCCGAGGTCTTCTGGGGCGTCGTCGACTCGATGTACATCGGCAACATCTTCCTGCTGATCCTGAGTGTCCCGCTGGTCGGCGTCTTCGTCCGGCTGGTCTCGGTCCGGGACAGCATCCTCGCGCCGGTCGTGGTGACGGTGACGATGCTCGGCGTCTACACCGTCAACAACAGCACCTTCGACATGCTGCTGGTGATCGTCTTCGGCGTCCTCGGGTACCTGATGAAGAAGACCGGCTTCGAGCCCGGCCCGCTGGTGCTGGCGTTCGTGCTGGGCAGCCTGCTGGAGACGGCGTTCCGGCAGTCGATGCGGATCTTCGACGGCGATCCGAGCGGGTTCCTGACCCGGCCGATCTCCGGCACCCTCTTCGTGGTCACCGTGCTGGCCCTGCTCGTGCCGGTCGGCGTACGGGTCCTCCGGCGGCGCCGGGAGGCGGCCGCCCCGGCGACCACGCCGCCCACCGGCGCGGCGCCCTCGCCCGCGACCGCACCGGCCGGGGAGACGCCGGTACCGGCCCAGCGGGAGGGCGCGGCGCCGGACCACGACGCCGACGACGACCTGCGCCCACCCGCCGCTCCCGGGCCGCCCGACCGGCCGTGACGGGCGACGGCTCGGCGGACGGTGTGCGGGAGCGGCGTGCGGGCGACCGGGTGGTGCGGGGCTACGGGATGGTGTCCGCGCCGGGGACCCCGGCGCCCGCCGACGGCGGGCTGCTGGAGGCGGAGCCGGCCGAGTAGCTGTACGGCGGCGGCCCGACGCTGCCGTCGGCACGCAGCCAGTCCTCCATCGTCTTGCCGCTGTCGTTCGCCCGGGTGATGGTGGCGATGTCGTAGAAGTTGCTGCTGGTCCAGGTCAGCCGGGCGTTGCCGAAGTCCTCGGTGATGGTCTTGGCACCCCGGACGTAGTTGCTCTCGCCGTAGATCCGGCCCTCGACCCCGAGTCCGACGAAGGAAGCCCGGAGCGGTGGACGAGCGGACGAGCGGACGAGCGGACGGTACAGGAAGGCGCTTTCCTATGCCTGGACGGTAATGATCTGATTCAGGAGCGTCAATATCTGCCATCCGCCCCGGCTCCCCCACCCCGCGCCGGCGGAGGTGGGAGAGCCGGCGCTCGTTCAGCAGGGGCCCAGGTCACGCCACTGCGCGGTCAGTCCCGGCTCGGAGCCCTGCGTCCACCAGTTCGCCTGCCAGAGCCGGCCGTTGTGCCGGACCCGGGCACCCTCCAGGTAGACGGTCCCCCAGTCCCAGGCGGGAGCACCGGCGCAGTTGACCGGCGGCTGGGTGGTCGGCGGGGTGGTGGGCGGCCGGGTGGTGGGTGGCGTGGTCGGCGGCCGGGTGGTCGGCGGCGTGGTCGGGCAGGCACCGCCGCTGCCCACCGTGTCGACGTGGCCGGTGCCGGCCGACCGGTACGCGGCCACCCGGTTCTTCGCCTCGGCGGTGCTGATCACCTCCTGGTCGGCGTAGTAGAGGTAGTCGACCTGCTGGATGTAGCTGGCCAGCCCGGTGCCGGTCCGTCCGGTGAGGTCGATGAACCAGAGGTTGAAGTTGATCGACATCGGGGTCTCCGGGTAGTACCGGTCGCCGTGGTCGGCCACCTGCTGACCGTCCACGTAGTACTTCACCCGGCCGCCGGAAACCGTGAAGACCAGGTCGTGCCAGCCGGCGAAGCTGGTCCGCTGGGCGGTGTGGGTGTTGTCGGCCTGCCACGGCTCGTTCTGGTACGTCTCCCAGGTGGTCTGGTAGAAGATCGGCCCCTGCTCGCCCCAGCCGCCGTTCGGCAGGTACTCGAAGTCGATCTCGCCGTAGTTCGGGTCGAGCGGCCGGTCCAGCGGGGTGATGGTGAAGAAGGTCTCCACCAGGTGGTCACCGTCCGGCCCGGACTGCGGCGCGTCGGTGAACCGCACCCGGCTGGCGTAGGTGCCCTCGAAGAACTTGCGCTGGTGGAAGAACTCGGCGTGGCTGGTACCGCCGGCCGTACCGTCGGTGCGGGCGGTCAGCTGGAGCACCTTCTGCCCGCCGTCGGTGGGGAAGCTGACGTTCGACGCGGGCCAGGACGCCCCGGGCACACCCGGGCCGCCGGAGTTGGTCCGCACCGTCCAGCCCCGGGCGGCGATCGCGGGGTCGGAGGGCGACGAGTAGCCGAAGTCGTCGAAGAGGACGCCGCAGGCGGCTGCGGCGGCGGGGGCGGCGGCCGGTACGGCACCGGCGGTGGTCGCGGTGATGCCGGCGAGAGTGCCGGCGGCCAGCAGGGCCGCCGTACCGGCGGCGAGGCTTCGCGCGCTGGGTCTGGCTGACACGGGGGTTTCTCCTCCCGGTGGGGGTGACAAGGGGGTGACCGGGTACCGGCCGCCGGTCAGGTCCGCGTTCGACTCTGACCCGCCCTCGGGTGAGTGACCCTCACCCACCCGAGGTGAGCCGGCGGCCGGCACGCGGGTGGTGACCAGGTGCGAGGTGCGGTGGTACGGGGCCTAGCGGACCGCACCGGCGGTCAGGCCGGTCCGGATCTGGCGTTGGAAGAGCACGTACGCGGCCAGCACCGGCAACATCGCGATGGTGAGGCCGGCGAAGAGACCGCTCCAGTCACTGCGGTAGCCCTGGCTGACCGACAGGGCCGCCAGGCCCTGGGCCAGCACGTACCGCTCGGGGTCGGGGTTGAGCACCAGCGGCAGCAGGTACTGGTTCCACAGGCCGAGGAAATTGAAGATCGCGATGCTGACCAGGCCCGGCCGGGCCAGCGGCAGCATCACCCGGAAGAGCACGCCCCAGTGCGAGCAACCGTCCAGGAACGCCGCCTCGGCCAGCGCCGAGGGCAGCGACCGGAAGAACCCGTGCAGGAAGAAGACGGTGAACGGCAGGGCGTACGCGGTGTAGACCAGGATCAGCCCGGGATAGGTGCCGAGCAGCCCGAGTTGGCGTACCACGAAGAAGAGCGGCACCAGGGCGAGGAAGACCGGGAAGAGCAGCCCGACGACGAAGAGGTAGTAGAGCAGCCGGTTGCCCGGGAACGAGTACCGGGCCAGGGCGTACGCGACCAGCGCGCCGAGCAGCATGGTCAGCACCAGCGCGCTGCCCACCACGATGGCGCTGTTCAGGAAGTAGCTGCCGATCGACGCCTCGCCCCAGGCCCGGGCCCAGTTGTCGAATCGGGGCGTCGCCGGCACCGTCCACGGACTGGTCAGGATCTCCCGGTCGGTCTTCAGCGAGCTGAGTACCGCCCAGAGCAGCGGCACGGTGACCAGCGCGGCCCAGCCGACCAGGAACAGGTGCGCGGCCAGGTCGCCGAACCGCCCGGTACGGCGGGCCGGGGTGCGGACCGGCGCGGCGGACGGCTGCCGCTGGGCGGGACGGTCGACGAGGGTCGTCACGACAGTTCCACCCGCTCCCGGCGGCCGGCCCGCAGCACGACGACGGCGAGCGCGAGGGTAAGGAAGAACAGCGCCACCCCCATCGCGGCGGCGTAGCCGAACCGGCCGTAGGTGAAGGCGTTGCGGTAGAGGCCGAGCCCGATGACCTCGGTGGCCCCGTCCGGGCCGCCCGGACCGACCGTCATCACCTGGACGACCGCGAAGCCGTCCAGCGCGAGTACCCCGAGGTAGACGAAGGCCACCTGCACGTTCTCCCGGACCAGCGGTAGCACCACCCGGCGGAGTACGGCGAGCCGGCCGGCGCCGTCCAGTACCGCCGCCTCCAGCACGTCGCGCGGGATCGACTCCATGGCGGCGGAGAAGAGCACCATGTAGAAGCCGACCGACGACCAGACCAGCACCCCGGCCACCGCCCAGAGCGCCAGGTGCGGGTCACCCAGCCAGGTCCGGGCCAGGAAGTCCAGGCCGACGGCCCGGAGCGCCCCGTTGAGTACGCCCTCGTTCGGGTGGTACACGAACTGCCAGAGCACCGCGATGATCGGCAGCGAGAGCAGTTGCGGGAAGAAGTAGGCGACCTTGTAGAACTCGCCGCCCCGTACTCCGCCGACCATCGTGCTGCCCCGCCGGCCGCCGAAGTTGACCAGTGCGGCGAGCAGCAGCCCGAGCCCGATGGTGGCCGCCGGCACGACGAGCAGCAGCAGCCCGTTGTTGCGCAGCGCCGCCAGGAAGAGCGGATCGTCGACGAGCCGCCGGAAGTTCTCCAGTCCGACGATCTCCACCTGCCCGGAGACCCCGGTCCAGTCGGTCAGCGCGAGATAGAACGCCTGCGCGTACGGGGAGAGCACGAAGACCGCGTAGAGCAGCAGTCCGGGCAGGATCGCCCCGGCGAGGAAGCGGTACTTGCCGTGCCGCAGGGCCGCCATCGCCGGGCTACCGGGTGTACTTGGTGACGGCGGAGTCGGCGGCGACCGCGTCGGCGGCCTTCTGGATCCGGTCGGCCCACTGCCCCGGGTTGATCCGGCGGGTGGCGAGTTCGCCGGTGGCGTCGTCGACCGCCTTGGCCAGCGGGGCGTACCAGGTGCGGAACCGGTAGGTGACGGTGTTCGGGCCGGCGGCCTGCACGGCGGAGCGGACCGAGCCGAGCCCGGTGCTGACGGCCAGCCCGTCGGTGGCTCCGGCGACGCTGGGCAGCGTGCTGTTCAGCTCGGCGAACCGCCGGGCACTGCCGGAGGAGAAGAGCACCCGGAGGAACTCCAGCCCGCCGCGCGGGTTCTTGGCCCGGGCCGGTACCAGGAACGACTCGCTGCTGGCGGCCTGGATCGTCCCGTACGGCAGCTTGTCGGCCCCGCCCAGCGACGGCACCGCGCCCATCACCATGTCGAAGCCGGCCGGAGTGACGCCCTTCTGCTCGGCCTCCAGCCAGGAGCCGCACGGGATGATCGCGGCCTTCCCCTGCGACCAGGCGGCCTGGGCCTCGGTGTGCGACAGCGCCTCCGAGCCGGCGAGCAGGTAGCCCCGGCCGGCGAGTTCGGCGATCGCGGTCGCCGCGTCCAGCAGCGGCTGCTGCTTCCAGGCGCCCGGCTGGAGGTTGTCGACCGCCTTCACCAGCTCCGGACCGCCGGCCTTGGCCGCCATCGCCAGCAGCGGGTCGTTCAGGTATTCGGGATATTTGCCCTGATAGGTCCAGGGTGCGATGCCCGCCTTCTTGATCTGGGCGCAGAGCGCCAGCATCGCGTCCCAGCTCGTCGGGTACGCCCAGCCGTGCCGGTCGAAGAGCGGCTTGGAATACCAGAGTCCCCAGACGGTGTAGGTGAAGTTGAGCGTGTAGACCTTGCCGTCCAGCGTGCCGTCGGCCACCACCCCCGGCAGCAGGGTGTCCCGGACCTTGCGGCCGGGGTCGTCCAGCGACGGGGCGTCGAGCAGCTCGGTGAGGTCGGCCAGCTTGCCGGCGGCGACCAGGGTGGCCAGGTCGAGCCGGCCGGCACCGGTGTTGTCCACCACGTCCGGCGGGGTGTCGGCGACGAACCGGGGTTGCAGCGCCTCGCCGACCTTCTGGAGCGCCTTGTGGTCCACGGTCGCGCCGGGGAACCGTCCCTTGTAGATGTTCTCGGCGTTGGTGGCGTACTCGTCGCCGTAGCCGCCGTCGAAGATGACCACCTCCAGCGGGGTCGAGGCGGGTACCCCGAGCGGGTTGTCGGCGCTCGTCTCGCCCTTGGCCGCGGCGGGCTGCCCGTCGTCGCCGCCGCTGGTGACGCAGCCGGCGAGGGCCGGGGCGGCCAGCCCGATCGCGGCGGCCCGCAGCACGGTACGTCGACCCGGGCCGGTGGTCGGTGCCGGCCCGGAGCGGGCCGGACGGAGAGAGTTCATGGCGCCTCGCCTTCTTCTCGTCAGGCGGTGCGCCGGATGCGACCGGCGTACCGCGCCTCTAGCTCGCTGTTGCGCTCCCGACCGCCCGGGACGTTCGCGGACAGGTAGACCGGTGGCCGGGTACCGGCGTCGAGCAGCCGGGCGACGACCTCGGCGACGACCTGCTGGGCGAGCAACGCACCGGTGATCGAGGAGATGGCCCCGACGGCACCGCCATCGGGCAGGGGCAGCGCGGCGTCGCCGTACGGCGCCCCGTTGTCGAGTACGACGTCGGCGAGGTCGGCGAGGCGCCGCCCCGACGGGTGCCCGGAGGTGACCCGGGCGGTGTGGTCGAGCGAGGTGATCCCGATCAGGGAGTGGCCGTGCTCCTTGACCAGCAGGGCGAACTCGACGATCACCCCGTTGACGCCGGAGTTGGAGGTGAGCACGAAGACGTCGTCCGGCTTGATCGGCGCCAGTTCGTAGAGCCGGTGCGCCACGGTCGGATCGCGTTCCAGCAGCGGATCTTCGAGTACGGTCCGGTCGGCGCCGCCGTAGAGCACGAGATCGCGCAGGGCGATCCGGTTGCTGGGTACCAGTCCGCCGGCCCGGCCGGCGATCTCCATCGAGAGCGCCTCGGAGTGCCCGCAGCCGAACGCCTGCACCACGCCGCCCCGGTCCAGCGCGGCGGTGATCAGGTCGGCCGCCCGGCGTACGGCGTCGGCCTGGGTCCGGGCGACCCGGTCGATCGCGGCGGTGACGGCGGTGAGGTAGGCGGGTGCGCCGATGTCCATGGTCAAAGCCCCTCCGTGGTCTTGAGCTGCCGGCGTGCGGCTCGCGGCGAGTCGTCCGGCACCCGGTGCGCGTCGACGGCCCGGGCGGTCACCTCGAACGCCTCGGTGGTGCGCTGGTAGGTCCGCTGGGCCACCGCGACGTAGATCAGGTCGAGCACCAGCAGTTGGGAGTGCAGCGCGGAGAGCGCGGCCAGCCGGAACGTCGTCTCCTGCACGGCGGTGGTCAGCACCACGTCGGCGACCTCGGCCAGCGGCGAGCGCCGGAACGAGGTGACCGCGACCGTCAGTGCGCCGTGGTCGGCCGCCTCGGCCAGCACCTCGATCACCTCCCGGGTACGCCCGCTGTGCGACAGCCCGATCGCCACGTCGCCGGGGCCGAGCAGCGCGGCGTTGGTCAGCGCGGTATGCGGGTCGGCCCGGTGCCAGACCGGGATCCGGATCCGTTCCAGCCGGAACGCCATCTCCCGGGCCGCGTTGCCGGAGCTGCCGAGCCCGAACAGGTCGACCCGGTGGGCCTGCGCGACGGCCTCGGCGACCCGGCCGACGGCGGCCAGGTCGACCTGACCGGCGGTGTCCTGGATCGCCCGGGCGTCGGCGCTGGCCACCACCCCGAGCAGGTGGTCGAGCGGGTCGTCGGGCCCGATCTCCCGGTCGATGTCGGTGTCCCAGCGCGCCTGGGCAGCCCGGCCGATCTCGGTGGCCACCGCCACCCGGAGCTGGGCGTAGCCCCGGTAGCCGAAGACCCGGCAGAACCGGGTCACGGTCGCGGTGGAGGTGCCGGCCCGCTCGGCCAGATCGATGATCGTGGCCCGGGCGGTCTCCTCCGGCGCGATCAGGATCTGCTCGGCGACCCGCTGTAGGGCGACCGGCAGCGTGGCCAGCTCGGTACGCAACCGGCCCAGCAGCCCGCTCTCCTCCATCAACATTCCTTTCACGACAACCAGGTGATGAAAAAAGTTATGACCATTTGGGGTCGCGAGTCAATAGGTTTGACATTGACGATCGGTAGCCGCACCATCGGCAGCATGGTCGATGCGTTCGTACTCGGCGCCGACTGCGGCGGCACGGCCACCCGGGTGGTACTGGCCACGGTGGACGGCCGGATCGTGGGGCGTGGCCGCGCCCGGCCCGGTAACCCGGTCGCCACTGATCCGGCCGAGGCCGCCGCCGCGCTCGGCGAGGCCGGCCGGGCCGCGCTGCACGGATACGACCCGAGCCGGGTGGTCGGCGCCGTGGTCGGGCTGGCCGGGGTGGCCCGGCTGGCCGAGCCGGAGGTCTCCGCCCGGTACGCCGCGCAGTGGTCACGGCTCGGGCTGAGCTGCCCGATGCATCCGGTCGGCGACGCGGTGGTGGCGTTCGCGGCCGGCACCCCGGCCGAGTGCGGCACGGTCCTGATCGCCGGCACCGGTGCGGTCGCCGCCGAGGTCCGCGACGACACGGTCGGCCGCACCGCCGACGGCCTCGGCTGGCTGCTCGGCGACGAGGGCTCCGGATTCTGGCTCGGCCTGGCGGCGGCGAGGTCCACGGCCCGGGCGCTCTACCGGGGACCACCGTCCGGTGCGCTGGCCCGCGCCGTGGCCACCGAGATCGGCACCACCGAGCCGGACGGTTTCGTGACCCGGGTCTACCAGGTCGGCCGCGACCGGCTGGCCGGGCTGGCCCCGCTGGTCGGCACGGCGGCCCGGGACGGTGACCCGGACGCGACGGCCATCCTGGAGACCGCCGCCGAACGGCTCGCCGGCACACTCCTGTCGCTGCATCCGGCGCCAGGTCCGGTGGTGCTGGCCGGCGGCGTCCTGGCCGGGGTACCGGAGATCCGCACCGCCGTGCAGGACCGGCTCGTCGACCGGCTGGGCCGGCCCGGTGTGCCGGCCGGGGACGCCGCCGCCGGCGCCGCCTGGGTCGCCCTCCACCGCTTCCTCGGGTACGCCGACCCGGCGCTGCACGCCCGGCTGCTGGCCGCCTCGGCCAGCGGCGTCGGCGTGGACCCGGCCGGCGGCGGCCCGGCCTGACCGGCGGCAGCCGGAGGTCTGCGCGGCGGCGGGCCGGTCCACGGACGACGGCTGCCGGGAAGTCACGGATGCGACTTCCCGGCAGCCGTCCGGAAGGGATTACCTCGGGGTGAACTCCACCCAGTTCAGGTTCACCAGGCCGGTGGTCGGGCCACCGGTGACCGGCTGGAAGACCAGGTAGAGCCGGTGCCCGCCGGCCGGCTGGTCGACCGCCAGGGTCTGGCTGGACCAGTCGTTGTTGCCGGTCGTGGCGTTCAGCGTGGCGGTGCCGACGAGCGGGCCGGTCGGCGAGTCGAGCCGCAGTTCGACGGTGGCCCGCGGCGTACCGGCGGTGGCCGCCGAGCCGCCGGAGACCCGGAAGGTGACCGCGCTGGCGTCACCCAGGTTGATCGGGTCGAACGCGATCGAGTCGCCCGCGTCGATCCCGTTGACGTGCTGGCCACCACCGGCATCGCTGGTGTTGGCGATCGTCACATTCTGCTTGACCTGGGCGAACTCGGCCTGCTGCCGGGGCGTCTGGATCACGACCTGGTTGACCGTGGTCAGCGCCGGCTGCCCGCCACCACCAAGGTCGGTGTAGGAAGCGCTGATCCCGCCGTACAGGTAGCCGCCGGCGTGGTCGGCGCCGTCGGCCGGAGACTGCAACGTACCGGTGCAGCCGGTGGTCGAGCCGTGCTCGTGGCCGTGCGTGTCGTGCCCGAGTACGAAGCTGACCGTCACCCGGGAGCAGTCGATCGTCCCGTCCTCCGGGTCGGTGACCGTCACCGTGTACGGGACCGGGTCGCCCCAGTTGAAGAAGGATCCCGGGATCGGGCTGGTCACCGTCACCGTCGGGGCGGTGTTGCCGACCGTGATGGTCCGGGTCAGCACCCCTGTCTTGCCGCTGGAGTCGGTCACCGTCAACCTCGCGGTGTACGTCCCGTTCGCGGTGTAGGTGTGCGACGTGCTCGGGTCGGCCGAGTCGACCGTACCGTCGCTGGTGAAGTCCCAGGCGTAGGAGATCGACTCACCCGGGTCCGGGTCGTGCGAGCCGACGGCCGAGAAGTTCACCGTCAACGGGGCCTGCCCGGAGGTCGGGCTGGCGTTCAGCACCGCGACCGGCGACCGCTTGCCCTTGACGTAGCGGATCACCGAGAGCTGGGCGTCCGGGTTGGCGGTGAAGAAGCCGTCGCCGTACTCCAGCAGGTAGAGGCTGCCGTCCGGGCCGAACTCCATCTCCATCGGGTTGTCGAAGACGAAGCCGGGCAGCAGTTGCTCGACGCCGACCAGCCCGCCGTTGCCGTTGGTCCGCATCATGAAGATCTTGTCCCGGGTGAACTCGCCGAACGCCACCGCGTTGTCGTAGTACTCCGGGAACTTCGTCTCCGAGGTCGACTCCGGGTCGTAGTGGTAGATCGGTCCGCCGTGCGGGCCGACCCCGCCGGTCCCGATCACCGGCCACTTGAAGTCGCAGCTCAGTGGCGGCGTCTCCAGGTACGTCCCCGGGCACGGGGTACGCGCCTCGTAGGTGTACCAGAACTGCGGGTCCTGCACTGGCGGCAGCACCGTGCGGCCGGTGTTCCGGGGCGAGTCGTTCACCGGGGCACCGCAGTTGAACGGTTCCCCGGAGGTCCGGGTGGCGAAGTCGTAGTCGACGTAGGGCAGGGCCGGCGAGTAGCAGTACGGCCAGCCGTAGTTGCCGGCCTTGTTGGTGGAGAACCACCGGCCGGTCCCCTCCGGCCCCCGGGCCGGGTTCGAGGTCCGGCTGTCCGGCGAGTAGTCGCCGACGTAGACCCGCCCGGAGGCGTCCACGTCGAACCGGAACGGGTTGCGCAGCCCCATCAGGAAGATCTCCGGACGGGTCTTGTTGTCGTGGTCCTGCGCCTCCGGGAAGAGGTTCCCGGCCGGGATGGTGTACGTGCCGTTCGCCCGTACCTTGATCCGCAGCAGCTTGCCGCGCAGGTCGTTGGTGTTGCCGGAGGAGCGCTGGGCGTCGTAGCCCGGGCCCTGGGTCGGCGACTCGTTGATCGGGGCGAAGCCGTCCGAGCCACCCGCGTTGGTGTCGTCACCGGTGATCAGATAGAGGTTGCCCTTGCCGTCGAACTTCACCTTGCCGGCGACGTGGCAGCAGATGCCCCGGTCCACGTCCACCCGCAGGATCTGCTGCTCGGTGCTCATGTCCAGGTGCGGGGTCGGGCCGTCGACGAACTTGACCCGGGAGAGCTGGTTGTAGCCCTTGAACTTGTCCCAGACCGTCGGGTCGGCGCTGGTGGCCGGCGCGTCACCCTCGTTGACCCCCGGGGTCGCCGGGTTGTCGACCGGCGTGTTCAGCGGCGGCGAGTAGTAGAGGTAGACCCACTTGTTGGTGGCGAAGTCGGGGTCGATCGAGATGGTCTGCAGCCCGTCCTCGTCGTGGCTGTAGACCGGGATGGTGTTGATCACCGGGCTGGCGCCGCTGGCCGGGTCGTAGAGCCGGACCTGTCCGCCCCGGGTGTTGTGCAGCACCCGGCCGTCCGGGAGCACGGCGAGCGACATCGGCTCGCCCGGCTCGTCGTTGAGGGTGACCTTCTCGTAGTTGCCGGTCACGGTCGCCCCGCAGTCGCCCTCGACCACGCCGGCCGCCCACTGGATGCCGCCGAGCAGGTGCCGGGTGAACGGCTTCGAGCGATACGTCTCGATGGAGTGACCGAGCCCGGTGTACCACGAGCGTCCGCCCTGGTAGTCCTTGCACCAGGCGACCGGATGGTCGAAGCCCATCGCGCCACCGGCGAAGCTGCGCTCGTCGGCGGTGGCCAGCACGTGCGAGACGCCCCGGACGTTGGCGGAGAAGTTGTACCACTCCTCGGTCAGGGTCAGGGTGCGCGGCACGGTCTCGGTGGACGGGTGCGCCCGGTCGGCGACGTCGATGTTGCCCGGCTCGACCGGGGAGGCGCCGGTGGCCTTCGCGCCGAGCAGGCTCTGGTAGAAGGCCCAGTCCGGCTCGGTCTCGGCCGCCGCGTGCACCCCGGCGTAGCCGCCGCCGGCCCGGACGTACTTCTCGAACGCCGCCTCCTGGGTGACGTTCAGGATGTCGCCGGTGGTGTTGAGGAAGACCACCGCGCGATACTTTCCGAGGTTCTGCTCGGTGAACGCCGCCGCGTCCTGGGTGACGGTGACCCGGAACCCGTGCTCCCTGCCGAGGTCCCGGATCGCCCGCACACCGTCCGGAATGGACGCCCGCCGCGCCCCGGCCGTCTTGGTGAAGACCAGTACGCCGTAGTCGCGCGGCGCCCGGGCGTCCGAGCGGAGCGCGGCCGGGCCGTTCTCCTCGGCCACCAGTTGCTCGGCGGGTACGCCGCCGGAACCCGCTCCCGGGTCCGGTACGGCTGCCGCCGGGGCCTGGACCGTCAGCGGGACGATCGTCGCGGTCGCCGCCAGCACGGTCAGCCAGCGGCGCATGGTTCTCTTCATCTCTCCTCCGTCTGCACGCCGTAGGGGTTACGGGAAGCGGGCGGGACACGGCGATCCGTGTCCCGCCCGGGAGGTCACCGGCGGTAGATGGTCAGCTCCGACATGTTGGTGTAGCTGAGCGCGGCGAAGTCGAGCGACTGGCCGGGGTTGGCCGCCCCGCCGGGCGCGGTGTCCTGCTCCCAGTTGGCGTGCCGGAAGTCCGGGTCGCCGATGGTCTGGAAGAACTGCTGGAAGTTGATGTCGCCCTCGCCGAGCGGGGTCATCTCGTAGCCGTTGGCCAGCGCGCTGTTCCGGTTGCCGTCCTTGGCGTGGAAGAGCGGGAACCGCTTGCTCTGCGAGACCACGTTGAGGATCGGGTCGAACAGGTCGGTCTTCTCCCGACCCCACCGGTCGACGTACTTCTGGTGCTTGAACCGGGCGACGTAGGCCCAGTAGATGTCCAGTTCGAAGAAGACGTACCTCGGGTCGGTCTTCCGGAAGAAGTACTCCAGCCGGCGGGTGCCGGAGGAGCGGGTCGGCCGGCCGTTCGCGTCCAGCGGCCCCGCGTCGAGCAGGAAGGAGTACGCGGCGTCGTGGTTGTGCGTGTAGAGCCGGAGTCCGCGACTGCGGGCCTGCCGGCCGAGTTCGTTCCAGACGTCCGCCGCCGCGTCCCAGTCCGAGGTGTACGCCGAGTTCGTCGGGTCGCTGCCGGTGCCGATGTTCTTCATGCCGAGCGTCTCGGCGATGTCCATCTGCTGCTCGAAGGTGGCCGGATTGATCGAGGTGTGCGTACCGTTGGCGACCAGCCCGTTGTCGTCGAGAATCTTGCGGATCTCCGCCGGGGTGATCTGCCGGCCCAGGATCTGGGTGTTCTGGGTGTAGCCGGCGAACTCCACCTCCTGGTAGCCGAGTTCGGCGATCCGGGCGAGCACCCGCTCGAAGCCGTACGGCACACCGCTGTCGTCGGGGGCGGCGGAGATCCGGTCCCGGACGCTGTAGAGGATGATGCCCCGGTTGCGGCCCGGGATCAGCGGCTCGGCCCGCAGTTGCCCGTGCGCGACGGCGGGGGTCTCGGTCCGGACCACGTTGGCGCCGACCGCGCTGAGCGCGGCGGCCGCGCCGGCCGAGGCGGCCAGGATGCTGCGCCGGGTGAGCCGGCGGCGATCCGCCGGATCCATCGGTTCGCGCTGCGTCTTCCCCATGTCCTGCACCTTCCCGGGCGGCGACGCCTCCGCCGCCCATGCTTGGATCGATTCAAGAGGTCTTCGGTGGGCAGCTCGGATGCTCGGGTGAGTGCCCGCGCGAAGAAAGTCGACGGGTACGGGCGCGCTCACGTGCCACTCGTGGCGCGCGGGGACGTGCGTCGCGGCCGTGGCCGGGCCGGACGCCTTCGTGACTCCCGCTCCGGCTTCCACCCGGGCGGGATATGACGATCAGCGATCTTCTCTGTTACGAATAGACACACGCTAGAGGCTGCGCAGCGAGAAGAAAAGAGCAGGGCGCGCCAACTTTGGTCGCGGTTTACAAAAGTTCGTCGCACCCAGCGGAAAGTTCCCGTCGATTGTGGTCGAACGGGACCCGGCCCCTCTCCGGGGTCCGGTCTTGCGCCCATCAGAGGGCGTCCGGTACGTGGGAGTCAGCCGCCGGGCCGAGCCGGGCATCCCAGTTACGGAGACTGTCGAGCTGGGTGCACAGGCGGGGCGCGACAATCCCGACATCGCGCCGCCTGTCCCCGACGGGAGCACAAGCGGGGCAGCTCGACAGTCTCCGTCCGGGACACCGCCTCGACGCCGCGTCTCGGATCGACAGACCGCTCAGAAGTAGGTCCGCAGCACGTCCACGATGGTGTGGTCGTCGTCGACCACCGGTAGCGCCCGCCACTTGTCGAAGGCGGTGCACGGGTGGGAGATGCCGAAGCAGACCAGATCACCCGGGCCCAGCTCGACGCCGGGCGGGACCGCGAGATAGCCGTGGTGGTCGTCGAGCCGGCTGACGGTCACCCCGGTGCCGGGACGCAGCTCGCCGGAACGGCGCCGGATCCGCAGCGGCACCGGCAGCCCTTCGTCGTACGGGGCGTCCCGCTTGCCCATGCCGACGATCGCCAGCCCCGGCTCCGGAGTGGAGGTGACCTGCGCCCAGAGCTCCAGGGCCGGGTCGAGAGCGCCCTCGCCGGGGATCCGTCGGAACGGCGTGTGCTCGGCGTAGAAGCCGTGGTCGTGGGTGACGTAGGCACCGCTGCGCAGCACCACCCGCAGGTCGTGCCCGGTCAGCCAGGCACCGCCGAGTTCCTCGGCCACCAGGTCGAACCACGCGCTGCCACCGGCGCTGACCAGCACCTCCGGGCCGACCAGCCCTCGGCGGGCCAGCTCGGTCGCCGCCGACCGGAGCCGCCGCAGGTACGCCGACACGGCCGCGCCGTCCGGCAGCCCGCCCTCGTAGCCGGCGACGCCGTCGAGGCGTACCCGGTGGGTCGCGGCGACCGCCTCGGCGACCTCGACCACCTGCTCCACGCTGCGGCAGCCGGCCCGCCCGCCGGGGAAGCCGAGCTCGACCAGGACCCGTACCGGGGTACCGGCCGGCTGGTCGGCGAGCGCCGTCTCGATCGCCGCTACTCCGGCGACCGCGTCCACGAAGAAGTACGCCTCGAAACCCCGGTCGACCTCCCGGGCCAGCCAGCGCAGCGGCACCGGATCGAGCAGCTCGTTGGCGAGCAGCACCCGGGGTACGCCGAGGGCGCGGCAGGCGAGCACCTGGTTGGCGGTGGCCATGGTGATCGCCCAGGCACCGGCGGACAACTGGGCGGCGAGCAGCGACGGCGCCATGCTGGTCTTGCCGTGCGGGGCGAACGAGAAGCCGTGCCGGGCGCAGAACCCGGCCATCGTGGCGACGTTGTGCGCGACGGCGGAGCGCCGGACGGCCAGTACCGGCCAGGTGACGGCGCCGCCGAACAGCGAGTGCCGGGCGGCGGCGAACGCCGCGTCCGGGACCGGCGTCTCGGGCTGCCAGAACCCCTTGGCGCGCCAGTCGAGCGCGGGCTCGTCGAGTTCGTGGCGCACCGACTCTCCCCGGGCAGGTTCGGATATGGCTCGCTGTTGGCTGCCCAGCCTGCCGCATGCGGACCTTCCTCGTCAACGACTTGACGAGGGTGGCCGGCGGGACCCAGGCTAACCACGCCACCGTTAACGGACCACTTTCGAACCTGGAGAGCCGGATGGTGATCGGTCTCGTCATCCACGCCAGCCACCGCACCGTCTTCGAGGACGCGGCCCGCACGCTGGCCGGGGTGACGCTGGAGTGGATCGTCTACGAGCACGAGAACGCGGTCCGGGGACTCGTCGACGGACTGCTCGCCCGGCAACGCGTCGACGGCCTGCTGCTCGGCCCGGTCCCGTACGCGAAATGCCGTGACCTGCTCCCGGCGGACCTGCCGGTGGCGATCCTGCGCTCGGCCGGACTGGACCTGTCGCTGGCGCTGTTCAAGGCGCTGTCCCGGGGCTGGCGACCCACGCCGGTGAGCATCGACACCTATGACACCCAGACCGTGGACGAGGTGGCCCGGGCCCTGGAACTGGACCGCTCGCAGATCAGTTGCCTGCCCTACGACCCGGAACAGAGCGTGGCCGAGATCGTCGCGTTCCACCGGGCGGCGCTGGCCCGGACCGGCGCCGACTACGTGATCAGCCTGCGTACGGCGGTCGCGGCCCAGCTACAGGGCGGCGCCCGGGTCCTCGGCGGTCTGCCCGGGCCGGCCACCCTGCGGGCCCAACTGCACGAGCTGGCCCTCCAGGTGCAGTCCAAACAGGCCAGTGCGCTGCGGTTCGCCGCCGGCATCTTCCTGGTCGGCCGGGCCGGCCCGCAGCTCGACCTGGACCGGGCCCGGGTGGGGCTGATGAACCTGCTGCTCAACACGCCGGAGTTCGGCGACGCCTGGATCGAGAACCGGGGCCGGCGCGGCGTGGTGGTCTTCGCCCACCAGGCCCTCTTCGAGCAGGCGACCAACAGTTGGGTGTCGCTGCCCGCGCTCGGCCAGGCGCAGGAGACCCTCGGCATCCGGGTCGCCGCCGGATTCGGGGTCGGCGCCTCGGCCCGGAGCTGCCTGCACCTGGCCGAGCGGGCGGTCGCCCGGGCCGAGCAGGAGGAGTCGCCGAGCGCGTACCTGGTCGAGGACGGTGGCGTCATCATCGGGCCGATGAGCCCGGCCGGGGCCGCGCTCGCCTTCACCTACCGGGAGCACGGCGCCGAACTCGAACGGCTGGCCGCCGAGGTGGGACTGAGCGCCGCGACGCTGTCCCGGCTCTCCGCCATCGAACGGGCCCTGGAGGGCCGGGCCATCTCCCCCAGCGACCTGGCCCAGCAGCTCGGCATCACCGATCCCAGTGGCCGCCGGCTGATCCGCAAGCTGAGCGAATCGGGCCTGGTCGAGGTGGAGGGGAGCACGCAGGTGCACCGCAAGGGGCGCCCGGCCCGGCTCTACCGGCTCCGCATCGGCGCCGCCGGCGGGGCCGGGCCGGTGCCCGCCCCGGTCGAGGCGGCGCCGTGACCGGATCCGCTGCCGAGTCCGGTCGGGAGGGCTGGGACCTGCTGCTCACCGGCGGGGACCTGCTCGATCCGGGTACCGGCCGGGCGGGGCGGCACGACGTCGCCGTCCGGGACGGCCGGATCGCGGCGGTCGCACCCGTGCTGCCCCGGGAGCGGGCCGCCGAGCTGGTCGAGCTGGCCGGCAGGCTGATCACGCCCGGCCTGGTCGACCTGCACACACACGTGCACGCCGGGGCGACGTACTGGGGGATCGACCCCGACCCGGTGGCCTGGCGCTCCGGCGTGACCACCTGGGTGGACGCCGGTTCGGCCGGGGCGTACGGGTTCGCCGCGTTCGCCGCCGCCTCGGCCCGGTACACCGTCCGGGTGCCCGCGCTGCTGAACATCTCCGCGGTGGGGCTGGTCGCCCCGGTCGGCGAGTCCCGGGAGCTGGCCAACTGCGACGTCGAGCTTGCGGTGGCGACCGTACGGGCGCACCGGGACAGCATCGTCGGGATCAAGGTACGGATGGACCGGCACAACGTCGGTACGCACGGCCTGGCCCCGTTGCGCCGGGCGGTCGAGGCGGCGCAGGCGTGCGGACTGCCGGTGATGGTGCACATCGGCGCGGCGCCGCCGACGGTGGCGCAGCTGCTGCCGCTGCTGCGTCCCGGCGACTTGATCACGCACTGCGCCAGCGGCATCGCCGCCGGCCCGGACGGCTTCGACCCGGCGGCGAAGGAGGCGTACCAGGCGGGGGTGCGCTTCGACCTCGGGCACGGCTCCGGCGGCTTCGCCTTTGACGTCCTGGAGGCGCAGTTGGCGGCCGGCATGCCGCCGCACGCCGTCTCCACCGACCTGCACAGCCGGTCGCTGCACGGCCCGGTTTTCGACCTGCCGACCACGATGGCCAAGATGCTGGCGGTCGGGATGAGCCTGCCCCAGGTGGTGGCGGCGGCGACCGTCGGACCGGCCCGCGCGCTCGGCCTGCCGGACGGGATCGGCACGCTCGCGGTCGGCGCACCGGCCGACATCGCGGTCTTCACGATCGAGCCCGGCCGGTACGAGCTGGTCGACGTGCACGGGCAGCGCCGGTACGCCCCGCTGCGGCTGGTCAACGAGCTGACCTACCGGGCGGGCCGGCTGCTGCCTCCCCGGCAGACCGGGCCGGTGCCGCCGTGGGTCACGCTCACCGACGCGCAGCGCGCCGCGCTGGCCGACCGGGACCGGGCGGTACGCCGACTTCTCACCCCACCCCTGGTGGGCCCGGACGGGCTCGCCGAGCAGTTCCCCCGACACGGAGGTTGACCCCATGCCCAAGCAGATCGTCGTGGCCGACCAGGCGGTGCTGAACGGGTTCGACATCGAGATCGACGCGGTGCTCTACCTGGGCGACTGAGCCGGTCCGGGCAGGTGCCGTCCGGCCGGGCCGGACGGCGGCTCCGACCTGTCCTGATAGGGCACCTGAGCAGGGAAATTGTTACTTGACGGGCGACTGGCGGAACCCCAGCCTGGATGACATCCATATCGACCTAATTACGAACCTAGCTCGTTATTCGAGGAGGAAGCCCGTGCGGAAACTCCTGGCACTTCCCGCGCTGCTCGCGCTGGCGCTCGGCGCCGGTGCCTGCGCGCCCTCCACCGACGCACCCGCCGAGAGCACCGACAGCCGGACCGGCACCCTGCGGGTCTGGCTGTTCGACGAGGCCAACCGGGCCGCCAAGGAGGCGGTGATCAACGAGGCGATCGCCGAGTTCACCGCCAAGAACGCCGACGTGTTGGTCGACGTCAGCTACCTGGCCACCGACACCCGGGCGGAGAAGTACAAGGGCGCGCTGAACGACCCGGCGAGCGCGCCGGACGTCACCGAGGTCGGCAACACCGACCTTGCCAACTTCGTCGCCTCGAACGGGATGGCCGACGTCACCGAGGACAACAAGAAGTGGGCCGAGGCCGCCGACCTGCCGGCCGACCTGGTCCAGACGGTCACCGTGGCCGGCAAGGCGTACGGGGTGCCGTGGTGGATCGGCGTCCGGGCGCTCTACTACCGCACCGACGTCTTCACCGAACTCGGACTCACTCCCCCGACCTCGTACGCCGAACTGGTCGCCGCCGCCAAGAAGATCCGGGCCGAGCGCAAGGACATGCTCGGCATCGCGGTCGGCGGGCTCTACACCTTCGGCGCGCTGCCGTTCGTCTGGGACGCCGGAGGCGACATCGCGACCAACTCGGCTGGGAAGTACACCGCGGCCATCGACTCGCCCGGGTCGAAGGCGGGGATCAAGGCGTACACCGACCTGTTCAGCCCGGAGATCTGCCCGGCCCAGCAGTGCGTCGACCTGACCGGCGGCGGGACCGTCGAGGCGTTCGCGGCCGGCCGGGCCGGGATGGGCATCCTGGGCAACTTCAACCGCTCGGCGGTGGAGGCCGGCGCGGTGAAGGGGAAGTACGGGGTGGTGCCGCTGCCCGGCACCAAGCCCGGCTCGATCGCGCCCGCCTTCGCCGGCGGCAGCAGCCTCGGGGTGTTCCGCTCCACCACGCACCGCAGCCTGGCGGTGGAGTTCATGCAGTTGCTGGCGAGCAAGAAATACACCCTGAAGCTCTACGCCGCGATGGGTTTCGTGCCGGCGATGAAGTCCGGCCGGGCCGAGGTGATCGCCAAGGAGCCGTTCCTGAAGCCGTTCGTGGAGACGATGGAGGCGGGGACCAGGTTCGTCCCGGTCGACAAGGCGTGGACCACCATCGACGCCGAGAAGATCCTGCCGAACATGCTGCAAAAGGTGATCACCGGTAAGGCGACCGTCGACGCCGCGGCCGCCGAGGCGAACACCCAGATCACCGCGGCGTTCGGGAAGTAGCCAGCGTGCCGTCGTCCGCAACGATCCGCCGGCAGCAGCGGCTGATGCCCGGGTTGCTGCTGCTGCCGGCGCTCGCCGTGCTGGTGCCGATGTTCGGGTACCCGCTCTATCAGCTCGGCCTGCTCTCCCTGTTCGACTACGGGCAGCCGCAGGTCTCCGGCGGCGAGCCGGCCCGGTTCGTGGGGGCGGGCAACTTCTCCAACCTCTTCGCCGATCCGGCGTTCTGGACGGTGCTCGGCCAGACGGTGGTCTTCGCCGCCGGGTGCGTGCTGGTGACCCTCGCCGTCGGTGCCACGCTGGCGGTGCTGATGACCCGGATCGGCAAGCTGGCCCGGACCCTGCTGTCGTACGCCGCGCTGACCGCCTGGGCGGCACCGGCGATGACCGGCTCGGTGGTCTGGATGTTCCTCTTCGACAGCAACCTCGGCCTGGTCAACGAGGTGCTGGGGCTGGACGGCCACAACTGGCTCTACGACCGGACCGTGGCCTTCGGCCTGGTCGGTGCGGTGGTGGTCTGGCACTCCTTCCCGTTCGTGATGATCACCCTGTACGCGGGCATCCAGGCCGTCCCGCCGTCGGTGCTGGAGGCGGCGGCGCTGGACGGTGCGGGCCCGGCCACCGCGTTCCGCCGGATCACGGTGCCGATGCTGCGACCGCTGATCGCGATCGTGGTGATCCAGTCGATCATCTGGGACTTCAAGATCTTCACCCAGATCTACGTGATGACCCGGGGCGGCGGCATCGCCGGCCAGAACATGGTGCTCAACGTGTACGCGTACCAGAAGGCGTTCGCCTCGTCGCAGTACGGCCTGGGCTCGGCGATCGGCATCGTGATGACACTGATCCTGCTGGTGGTCACCCTCTGCTATCTGCGCGCGCTGCGCCGCACCGGGGAGGTGCTCTGATGCGTCGCCGTGTCGCGGACACCGTCGCGATCCTGGTCGCGCTGGTCACGGTCTTCCCGATCTACTGGATGGTGCTGTCGGCGCTGAAGCCGACCGGCGAGATCCTCTCCGCCGATCCGCGCCCGTGGACGCTGCACCCGACCCTGGACCACTTCCGCTCCGCGCTCGGGGTGAGCGGCTTCGGCCGGTACTTCCTGAACAGCCTGGTCGTCGCGCTGGCCGTGGTCGCGCTGAGTGCGCTGGTCGCGTTCCTGGCCGCGGTGGCGCTGACCCGCTACCGGTTCCGGACCCGCAGCACCATCCTGGTGCTCTTCCTGATCGCCCAGATGGTGCCGGTCGAGGCGCTGAGCATCCCGCTCTTCTTCCAGATCCGCGACCTGGGCCGGACCGTGCCGGGCGTCGGGCTGAACACCCTCGGCTCGCTGGTGCTGGTGCAGTTGGCGTTCAGCCTGCCGTTCGCGATCTGGATGCTGCGCGGCTTCGTCGCGGCGGTGCCGCCGGAGGTGGAGGAGGCGGCCACCGTGGACGGCGCCTCCCGGTTCACCATCCTGTGCCGGATCCTCTTCCCGCTGATCGCACCCGGCCTCGCCGCGACCAGCGTCTTCTCCTTCATCACCGCCTGGAACGACTTCCTCTTCGCCAAGACCTTCATCATCAGCGCCACCGAGAACCAGACCCTGCCGGCCGCGCTGCTGGTCTTCTTCAAGCCGGACGAGAACGACTGGGGCGGCATCATGGCCGCCTCCACCCTGATGACCGTGCCGGTACTCGTCTTCTTCGTCTTCGTCCGGCGCCGGCTGGTCGCCGGGCTCGGTGGGGCGGTGAAGGACTGATGCCGCTGCCCCGTCCGGCCACCACCCGCGAGGGGTCGGGAGCGTTCGCGCTCGGTCCGGCCACGACCCTCGGCGCGGAGTCCGGCTGTGCCGGGGTGGCCCGGCTGCTCCGGGAAACCCTGGCCCGCTCCACCGGCCTGCCCCTGCCGGACCCCTCCCCCGGCGACGGCGTTCGCTTCGGGGGTGGCGCCGTCGCCGGGGGAGGCAGCATCGCGCTCGCCGTCGACCCGGCACTGGCCGCCGAGGGCTACCACCTGCGGGTACGCCCCGACGGCGTCACCATCACCGGCGGCGCCCCGGCGGGCGTCTTCTACGGCACCCAGACCCTGCTCCAGTTGCTGCCGCCAGCCGTGCACCGCCGGGCCCGGGTCTCGGCCGGCCCGTGGAGGGTGCCGGCGGTGGAGATCTCCGACGCACCCCGGTTCGGCTGGCGCGGCTGCATGCTCGACGTGGCCCGGCACTTCATGCCGGTCGCCGGGGTGCTGCGCCTCGTCGACCTGCTCGCCGCACACAAGCTGAACGTGCTGCACCTGCACCTCACCGACGACCAGGGCTGGCGGGTGCAGATCCGGCGCTACCCCCGGCTGACCGAGGTGGGCGCCTGGCGGCCCGAGTCGATGGTCGGCTCCCGGCAGCACGAGCGCTTCGACGGCCGGCCGCACGGCGGCTACTACACGCAGGACGACCTCCGGGAGATCGTCGGGTACGCGGCGGAGCGCTTCGTCACTGTCGTACCCGAGATCGACCTGCCCGGGCACACCCAGGCGGCGATCGCCGCGTACCCGGAACTCGGCAACGACCCCGGCGAGCCGGTGGCGGTCTCGACCCGGTGGGGGATCTCCCGGCGGGTGCTGAACGTCTCCGACCGGACCCTCGACGTCGTCCGGCACGTGCTGGACGAGGTGATGGAGCTGTTTCCGAGCCGGCACATCGGGATCGGCGGCGACGAGTGTGACAAGTCCGAGTGGCGGGCCAGCCCGGCCGCCCAGCAGCGCCGGCGCGAGCTGGGGCTGCGCGACGAGGACGAGTTGCAGAGCTGGTTCGTCCGGCAGCTCCAGCGGCACCTGGCAGCGAACGGGCGGGTGCTGTTCGGCTGGGACGAGGTGCTGGAGGGCGGGCTGCCCGGCGAGGCGACGGTCGCGGCCTGGCGCGGGCCGGCGCTGGCGGTCGCGGCGGCCCGCGCCGGCCACGACGTGGTCTCCTGCTGGGACACCTCCGCCTATCTCGACTACCGGCAGTCGGACCGGCCGGACGAGCCGATCCCGGTCGGCACGGTGCTCACCGTCGCGGACGTGCGGGCCTTCGAGCCGGTACCCGCCGAACTGCCGGCCGACCTGCGGCACCGGATCGTCGGGGCGCAGTGCAACCTCTGGACCGAGCACGCCGACAACCCGCGTACCGTCGACTATCTGGCCTTTCCCCGGCTCTCCGCGTTCGCCGAGGCGGTCTGGTCGGCACCGGGCACGATGGACGGCTTCGACGACCGGCTGCGGGAGCACCTGGGCCGGCTGGATGCGCTCGGCGTGGAATACCGGCCACCGGGCGGGCCGCTGCCCTGGCAGCGCCGGCCGGACGCGGCGGGCTGGCCGCGCCAGCGGGCCGACCGGGACGCCGAGCTGGCCCGGATCACCGGCAACGTACTGCGGCAGCGCGCGGGTGGACCCGGTTCCGACCATGCGACGACTCCGCCCGGTCCCGGCCGTCCGGCGGCGCCGTCGAGTTCATGATCCGGTCGAAACCGCGTCCGTCCTATCTGGAACAATGCTGGCCGGATCCGGCGCCGTGCCGGACCGATCATCCATTGGGAGCATTCGTGCCGGTTACCGCCAACCTTGCCAAGCTGGTCGACAAGGAGTACCAGGACAAGAGCATGGCCGAACTCGTCGACGCCCCGGTCGCCGCGCTCGCCGGAGTCAGCGAGCGGGCCGCGACGCACCTCAAGGAGGCGCTGGGCATCAAGACCATCGGTGACCTCGGCCGCAGCCAGTACTTCCGTACCGCCAGCGCGCTGGTCGCGCTCGCCGACGACAAGTAGTCGGCTGACACGCCGAGCCGCCGAGGCGTAGTCGAGTGTCGGGGCGCCGGCCTAGCTGCCGACGCCCCGACCGGCGGCACGACGCCGCACCTCCCTACCCCTGGCCGGCGTACGACCGGAGCGTGACGTACTTGTCCGGCAGGCCGTACTCGCCGATCAGCAACCGGAAGTTCCCGAAGTACGAGCCGTCGATCCGCCACACCTGCTCGTGGTCGGCGAGCTGCCGGACCAGCCGTCGCTGCCGCTCGTCGAGGGCGTCGAACGGGACGTCGCCGGTCAGCGCCCCACCCGGGAAGGCGAGTTTCAGCGCCTCACCGACGACGTGCAGCGCCTCGACGCCGGAGACGGCCGGAATCCGGCGCAGCAGCGCGTCGAACGTCTCGACCGTCCGGCCGGCACCGAGCTGGGCGAGCGCCTGCCCGGCGAACCCGGCCAGGTCGCCGTCGAGGAACGGCACCCGGTCGTCGCTCGGGCTCTCGCCGCCGGCCCAGCCCAGCAGCTCGGCGGCGACCGCGGGGTCCGCCCGTGGCCCGTGCGCCCGGGCCAGCCCGATCGCGGCGCCCCACCGGACCAGCGGACGCCGGTCGTCGAGCAGGGCGGGGTCCGGCGCCCCGCCGAGCAGCCCGATCGCCACCAGGGCGGTCGCGGCGAGCACCGTGTGGTCCGGGCCGTCCGCGGCCGTCGCCCCGACCTCCAGCGCCTCGGTGACGGCACCGGCCAGCACCGGCAGGCTGCCCTCGGCCTCCTCGGGAAACCACGACAGCGCGTACCCGGCCATCACCCGCAACTCCAGGTCGTGCTCGCTGGCGAGCAGGGTACGCAGCAGCGGCACCCCGGCCCGGACCGCGTCGTACGCGGCGACGACCACGTGGGTGTACAGCCTGTCCTGGTCGTCCTCGGAGAGTGACGCAAGGTACTCGGCGTCGCCCTCGTCCTCGTCGAAGTCGTCGTCGCCCGGATGCGGTGCGGCGGCGAGCAGTTCCGCCCCGCCGGCCGCCTGCTGCCGGTGCTCGGCGATCGGCAGTCCGTCGGGCAGCCACTGCTCGTCGTAGCCGACGGCGATGGCGGCCAGCAGGCCGACCAACTCCTCCCGTTCGGCGGTGGCCGGGTCGGCCAGCAACTCCAGCAGGAACGGCACCGCGTACGCCGTCGCCTCGTACCGGGTGCCCTGGTGGAAGATGTTGCCGTAGAGCTGCCAGCGGGCCTTCTCCCGGATCGCGGCGTCCGGCGAGCGCAGCGCGCGGAGCTGCTCGGGCACGTCCTCGGCGGTGCCGTAGGCGTGCCCGAGCCGTTCCCAGTCAATGTCGTCGAGTCGTTCCAGCACCCGGCCATGATGTCAGCCGGATCGGCCGGCGGGTGCCCCCTACCGGACGGGCACCGTCGAGGTCACCAGGTGCCGGGCGTACGCCTCGGTGGTGAAGAAGGCCGGTAGCTCCTCGCCGAGCGCGGTCTGCACGAAGATCTCCGCCGCCCGGGTCAGCCGGTCCCGTTCCTCCACCGACCGTTCCGCGTTCAGCCTCGTCACCTCCTCGACCAGGATGGACCGGACCAGTCCCTCGGTGACCCGGCCGCCCTCGGCCAGCGGCGTCGCGTGGTGCAGCCACTGCCACACCTGACAGCGGGCGATCTCGGCGGTGGCCGCGTCCTCCATCAGGTCGAAGATGGCCGCCGCGCCGGTGCCGGCCAGCCAGGCGTCGAAGTAGCGCAGCGCCACCGCCACGTTGCCGCGCAGCCCCGCGCCGGTGACCCGGCCCGGGGTACGGTCCACCGACAGCAGGTCGTCCGCGCCGACCGTGACCTCGGGGCGGCGCCGGTCGAGCTGGTGCGGGCGGTCGCCGAGGACGGCGTCGAAGGCTTCCCGGCAGACCGGCACCAGCCCCGGGTGGGCCACCCAGGAGCCGTCGAACCCGTCGGCGGCCTCACGCTCCTTGTCCGCCCGGACCTTGCCGAGGGCGATCCGGTTGGCCTCCGGATCCCGGCTCGGGATGAAGGCGGCCATCCCGCCGATCGCGTGCGCCCCGCGCCGGTGACAGGTCCGGACCAGCAATTCCGTGTACGCCCGCATGAACGGCACCGTCATCGTCACGTCGCCCCGGTCCGGCAGCACGAAGTCGTCCCGCCAGCCGAAGTTCTTGACGATGCTGAAGATGTAGTCCCACCGTCCGGCGTTCAGCCCGGCGCAGTGCTCGCGGAGTTCGTACAGGATCTCGTCCATCTCGAACGCGGCGGTGATGGTCTCGATCAGCACGGTGGCCCGGACGGTCCCCTGCGGGATGCCGAGATAGCTCTGGGCGAACCGGAAGACCTCGGCCCACAGCCGCGCCTCGCGGTGGCTCTCCAGCTTCGGCAGGTAGAAGTACGGGCCGCTGCCGGCGTCGAGCTGCCGCTGCGCGCAGTGGAAGAGGTAGAGCCCGAAGTCGACCAGGGTGGCCGAGATCGCCCGCCCGTCGACCACGACGTGCTTCTCCACCAGGTGCCAGCCGCGCGGCCGGACCACGATGGTGGCGAGGTCGTCGCCGAGGGCGTACCGCTTGCCGCCCGGCGCGGTGAAGTCGATCCGCCGGTCGATCGCGTCGACCAGGTTGAGCTGCCCGCCGATCACGTTGTCCCAGGTCGGCGCGAGCGCGTCCTCGAAGTCGGCCAGCCACACCTGCGCACCGGAGTTCAGCGCGTTGACCGTCATCTTCCGGTCGGTCGGGCCGGTGATCTCGACTCGCCGATCGTGCAGGCCCGGTGCCGGCGGCGCCACCCGCCAGCTCGGGTCGGCCCGGATCGCCTCGGTCTCGGGCAGGAAGCCGGGGAGCTGGCCGTCGGCGTAGCGGGCCCGGCGGGCCCGCCGGGTGTCCAGCAGGGCCACCCGGCGGGCCGCGAACTCGCTGTCGAGCGCGACCAGGAAGTCCAGCGCCTTGGGGCTGAGGATCTCGTCGTACCGCTCGCGCAGCGGTCCGGTCACTGCGATTCTCATGACGGCACTCCGCTCCGCTCCGTGCCCTCATGAGGCACATCGACACTGAGCTGGCTGATTCGCTCGCTACGCTCGCTCATGCGAACTGCTCCTCCTCGGTCGAGCCGCGCAGTGCGGTGGTCTCGGCGGCCGGGTTCAGCACCGTGCTGACCAGGTCGAAGTAGCCGGTGCCGACCTCGCGCTGGTGCTTGACCGCCGTGTAGCCGTACGCCTCGGCGGCGAACTCCCGTTCCTGCAACGACACGTACGCCGGCATGCCGTCGGCGGCGTAGCCGCGGGCCAGGTCGAACATCGAGTAGTTCAGCGCGTGGAAGCCGGCCAGGGTGATGAACTGGAAGCGGTAGCCCATGTGCCCGAGCTCCCGCTGGAACTTGGCGATGGTGGCGTCGTCGAGGTGCTTGCGCCAGTTGAACGACGGCGAGCAGTTGTACGCCAGCATCTGGTCCGGGTACACCGCCTTGATCTCCTCGGCGAACCGGCGGGCCAGTTCCAGGTCCGGGGTGCTGGTCTCCATCCAGAGCAGGTCGGCGTAGGGGGCGTAGGCGAGTCCCCGGGCCACGCAGGCGTCCAGCCCGTTGCGGACCCGGTAGAAGCCCTCGGCGGTCCGCTCACCGGTGACGAACGCCCGGTCCCGCTCGTCGACGTCGGTGGTGAGCAGCGTCGCCGCCTGCGCGTCGGTACGGGCGATGATCACCGAGGGGACACCGGCCACGTCGGCGGCGAGCCGGGCGGCGTTGAGGGTCCGGACGTGCTGCCCGGTCGGCACCAGCACCTTGCCGCCGAGGTGCCCGCACTTCTTCTCCGAGGCGAGCTGGTCCTCCCAGTGCACCCCGGCCGCGCCAGCGACGATCATCGCGGTCATCAGCTCGTACGCGTTCAGCGGCCCGCCGAACCCGGCCTCGGCGTCGGCGACGATCGGGGCGAGCCAGTCGATCCCGGCGTCGTCGGCCCCGGTGCGGCGGCCCTCCGCCGTCTCGATCTGGCCGGCGCGCAGCAGCGCGTTGTTGACCCGGCGCACCACCGCCGGCACGGAGTTGGCCGGATAGAGGCTCTGGTCCGGATAGGTGTGTCCGGCGAGGTTGGCGTCGGCGGCGACCTGCCAGCCGGAGAGGTAGATCGACTTGAGCCCGGCCCGGACCATCTGCACCGCCTGGTTGCCGGTGAGCGCACCGAGCGCCGGGACGAAGTCCTCCTGGTGCAGCAGGCCCCACAGCCGCCGGGCACCCCGGTCGGCGAGGGTGTGCTGCTCCTGCACCACGCCACGCAGCCGGACGACCTCCTCCGGCTGATAGACCCGCTCGACGCCCCGCCAACGCGGGTCGGTGGCCCATTCGGTACGCAACCGCTCTGCCGGCGTGCTCATGGAAGTCTCCTCGGGGTTCAGTCGATAGTCGACAACTCACCGTCCATCAGGACTTGGCGAAACTGTGGCACGGTCGTCGGCGACGGGTCGAGACACGGAAACAGCCAACTATTGAAAAGTCTCGACCGCATTTTGCAAAGTTGCGAATGTGCTGCTTTTCAGATGTGTTAATGTGACTGGATCCGGGCGGAGGGAGGCGCCGTGGCCAAGACGTTCGCGGGTGCGCG
Source organism: Plantactinospora sp. ZYX-F-223 (assembly GCF_039649625.1). Classification (NCBI taxonomy): domain Bacteria; kingdom Bacillati; phylum Actinomycetota; class Actinomycetes; order Micromonosporales; family Micromonosporaceae; genus Plantactinospora; species Plantactinospora sp. ZYX-F-223. The sequence continues at coordinate 101,669 of NZ_JBDJAV010000007.1, forward strand.
GCTGCGCCGGCTGCGCGAGGAGCACGGCATCAACCAGATCGAGCTGGCCCGGCAGCTCGCCATCTCGCCCAGCTATCTCAACCAGATCGAGCACGACTCCCGCCCGCTGACCGTCCCGGTGCTGATCCGGATCACCGAGGTCTTCGGCGTCGACACCGCCTACTTCGCACCGCACGACACGCCCCGGCTGGTCGCCGAGCTGCGCGAGGCGCTGCCGACCCGGGCCAGCCTGCCCGACCTCACGGAACTCGCGGGCAAGCTGCCCGAGGTGGCCGAGGCGGTGATCGACCTCTACCGGCGCTACCGGCAGGTCGACGACCAGCTCGCCGAGGTGGTCGGCGACCGGGGGCTGGTGCCCGGCCGCAGCCCGCACGACCAGGTCAGCGACTTCTTCTACCGCCGGCAGAACTACGTCCCGGAACTGGACGAGGCGGCCGAGGCGCTGGCCGCGCAGATCGGGATCCGCCGGGGCGAGACCCGGGCCGCGCTGAGTGACCGGCTCGCCGGCCGGCACGGCATCCGGATAGTCCGGCAGGATCCCGACTCGCTCGCCGGTGACCTGCACCGCTACCGGCCGGAGACCCGCACCCTGCACCTGTCGACCTCGCTGCGCTCGGGCCAGCGGGCGATCCGGATGGGCGCCCAGATCGCGCTGCTCGAATTCGCCGACGTCATCGACGAAATCATCGAGGAGGAAAACGTCGCCGACCTGCAAACCCAGATCCTCATGCGGGTCGGATTGGCGAACTATTTCGCCGCCGCGCTGATTCTGCCGTACCGGGAATTCCTCATCGCGGCCGAGACGATGCGATACGACATCGAACTGCTGACCGACCACTTCGCGATGGGCTGGGAGAGCGTCTGCCACCGGCTGAGCACCCTGCAAAGACCGAGGGCGCGCGGGGTGCCGTTCTCGTTCGTCCGGGTGGACCGGGCCGGCAACATGTCCAAGCGCCAGTCGGCGACCGGCTTCCCGTTCTCCCGCTCCGGCGGCACCTGTCCGCTGTGGAACGTCTACGAGGCGTTCGGCGCTCCCGGCCAGGTGATGACCCAGGTGGCGGCGATGCCGGACGGCCAGCGCTACCTGTGGATCGCCCGCACCGTGACCCGGCACCACGGCGGGTACGGCCAGCCCGGCAAGACGTTCGCGATCGGCCTGGGTTGCGAGACCCGGCACGCCGGCCGGCTCGTCTACTCCGCCGGGATGGACCTGCACGCGACCGAGGCGGCCACCCCGATCGGGCCGGGCTGCAAGACCTGCGAGCGGATGACCTGCCCGCAGCGGGCCGCCCAGCCGATCGGCCGGCAACTCGACCTCGACGAGAACCGGAGCACGTTCATCCCGTACCCGCTCCGCGAGCGGGACAGGTAGTCCACAGAGGATACTCAGCGAACGTCGAGAAAGTGCTTACAGTGACGGGCAGATAGCCTCAGCGTGACGATTGGGCCCGGCTTCCGTCGCATGCTCGACACTAGGTGGACGACCCCGGCGGCACTGCGGACTCTTGGCCCTACGTCGACTGAGACCGGCATGGTGCACCGGGCCGGGTCGGCTGGTCCGCGCCGATCGCGGACGTTCACGGGGTTCAGGCAGCACGGACGCACGTTGCGTCGCCGTGCGTACGCGCCTGTCGTGCACATCCCTCCCCCGTCAGTCGAACCGGGTCCGGGTGCTGGTCACCACGAGGGAGGAACGACGAATGAAACGGCACATGCGGGAGGATTACCTCGTCGAGGGCGAGGGCCTGCTCTGCTTCGACGACAAGCGCGAACCGACCACCCGCCGCCCGTCGACAACCGCCGAGCTGCGCAAGTTCCGGTTCTCCCGGCTCGGTCCGGAGGGTCGGGCACTCTCCGAGCCGACCCGCACCGCCGTCGCCGAGGCGATGGTGGCCGGCGCGAACGCCGACTCGGCGGACCCGGCCGTTCCCGCCGGGTACACGTACCTCGGCCAGTTCGTGGACCACGACCTGACCATGGACAACACCGCCGCCGCGCTGGGCGAGGACGTCTCCGTCGACGAGTTGCTCCAGGGCCGCTCCCCGGCGCTCGACCTCGACTCGCTCTACGGCCGGGGACCAGGGGACAAGCACGACCGGGTCTTCTACGCGGCTGACGGCGTACACCTGAAGACCGGCACCAGCGCGGCGGTGGCCGGCGACGACCCCGTGGTCAACCAGGACCGGGACGGCTTCGACCTGCCCCGGTCCGGGCTGGGGTCGAGCAAGCGGGAGCGGCGGGCGGCGCTGATCCCGGACGCCCGCAACGACGAGAACCTGGCGGTCGCCCAGACCCACCTGGCGTTCATCCGGTTCCACAACCGGGTGGTCGACCAGCTGGCCGAGGGCGGGCTCGCCGGACCGGCGCTGTTCCGGGCAGCCCGCTCGGTGGTGGTGAAGCACTACCAGTGGCTGCTGGTGACCGACTTCCTGCCCCGGATCGTCGCGCCGGAGGTGGTCGACGAGGTGTTCAGCCGGGGCCGCCGGTTCTTCGAGGTCTCCCCCGGCTACGGCTCCGGGCGGCGGGACCGGGCCGTGCAGCCGGGCGACCGGCCGACCATGCCGATCGAATTCTCCGTCGCGGCCTACCGGCTGGGACACAGCATGATCCGTGCCGTGTACGACTGGAACCGCGTCTTCAACACCTCGGACCACCCGGACGTACTGGCGCCCGGCACCCTGGAGCTGCTGTTCCAGTTCTCCGGCACCAGCGGCATCCTCTCGCCGGACGGCACCATCGCCGATCCCGAGTCGGGGTCGTTCGAGCGGCTGCCCACCAACTGGATCGCCGACTTCCGCCGCCTGTACGACTTCACCGAGGCCGGCCGGGACGACCTGGTCGCGGTCGTCAAGCGGGACGAAGCCGATCCGGGGCAGCGTCAGCTCAACCTGACCCAGCGGATCGACACCCGGATGGTGGACCCGCTGCGCAACCTGCCGCTCGGATCGTTCGGCGGCCAGGAGGCGCCGCCGGCGATCGAGCTGAACCTGGCCTTCCGCAACCTCACCCGGGCCGTGATGGTGCGGCTGGCCAGCGGTCAGCAGATGGCCCAGCTCTTCGACCTGGTGCCGCTCAAGGCCGACGAGATCCTGGGCGGCCTGGACGGGGCCGTGCTGGACGGGCTGACCGACGAGCAGAAGACCGAGCTGACCACCAACACGCCGCTGTGGTTCTACATCCTGCGCGAGGCGGAGTTCAACGGCGGCCGGCTCGACGGTGTCGGCGCGCGGATCGTCGCCGAGGTGTTCCACCGGGCCATCGAGGGAAGCCGGATCTCGATCCTGCGCGACCCGACCTGGCGGCCCACCCTCGGACCGGACGACGAGACGTTCCGGATGGTCGACCTGCTGCTGTACGCCTTCGAGGGCAAGGCCGAACTGCTCAACCCGGTCGGCTGAACCGAGCCGTACCGGTTTTCGCCTAGCCCGCCCGGGCCCGGCGAGCATGTCGAGCGGCCGGTCGGTGGGGGCGGACAAGCCTCCGCCGGCTGGCCCGGCCCGCCGGCCGGTCTGGGCCGGCAGCCGGTCTGGGCCGGCGGAGAGCCACCCGGTGTGCCCGGTGAAGACGCCGAGCGCCACCGGCCGCGTCCACCGGCTGGACTATTTACGACATTTCTGGATAGCGCAGCGTTTAGGTTTGATCACGGAGGGATGGTCACCGACGCGGGAGGTGCGGCTGGTGTTCGCCGCTGTGGGACGGTTCGTGGTCCGGCACCCGGTCTGGGTGATCGTGGCCTGGGTGATCGCGGCGGCGGCGGTGATCGGCTTCGCCCCGACCCTGACCGCCACCACCGACGAGGCGTCGTTCCTCCCCTCGCACTACGAGTCAATCCGGGCCATCGAGGTCCAGCGGAAGGCATTTCCGCAGGCCACCACGCCGGCCGCGATCATCGTCTTCGAGCGCCAGGACGACGCGCCGCTGACCGACGCCGACGCGGCGAAGGTGGCGGCGATCGGGCAGGCACTCGGCGGGCAGCGGATCCGCAACGTCGTCGCGGTGGTGCCGACACCGCCGTCACCTAACCGGTTGATCCAGATCGTCGCGGTACAGCTCAATCCGCAGCGCAGCGCGGGTGACCGGTCGCAGGCCGACGCAGTGCAGGCGCTCCGGGACGCGCTGCCGGCCCAGCTCGCCGACTCCGGCCTGAAGGCGGGCATCACCGGTACCGCCGCTCAGGCCCTCGACGCCCAGAAGTCGGGCGACCGGGCCAACGCGATCATCGGGGTGGCCACGATCGGGCTGATCCTGGTGCTGTTGTTGATCATCTTCCGCAGCCCGATCATCGCACTGCTGCCGGTGGTGGTGATCGGGGCGGTGTCGCAGGTCGCCACCGGGCTGATCGCCTGGGCCAACGACGCGTTCGACCTCAAGACCGACAGCTCGGTGAGCGCGATGCTGATCGTCGTACTGTTCGGGGTCGGCACCGACTACATCCTGTTCCTGATGTTCCGCTACCGGGAACGCCTCCGGATGGGCGAGGACCCCAAGACCGCGATGATCAACGCGGTGGCCCGCGCCGGGGAGGCGATCGCCTCGGCCGCCGGTGCGGTGATCATCGCGTTCCTGGCGCTGATCCTGTCGACCCTCGGCCTGTTCCGGTCGCTCGGCCCCGCCCTGGCCATCGCGGTCGCCACCACGCTGGTCGCCGGGCTGACCCTGATCCCGGCGGTGGTCTCGCTGCTCGGCACCAAGGTCTTCTGGCCGTCGAAGGCGTGGCGGCACGAGCCGACCGGTGCCCGGTTCACCGCCATCGGCCGCTCGCTGGGTCGCCGCCCGGCGCTGTACGCGGCGGTCTCCGGTGGCGCGCTGGTGGTACTCGCCGTCTTCGCGCTCGGCTTCCACCCGAACTTCGACCTCAGCAGCGGGTCCACCGCCACCGAGTCGGAGTCGAACGTCTGGAGCGGGGAGCTGCGCAAGGGGCTGCCGGCCGGCGCGACCGAGCCGTCGAACGTCTTCCTCCGCTCCGACACCGGTGCCCCGCTGCCGGCAGAGCAGCTCGGCGGGTACCGCGAGCGGCTGGCCGGGGTGCCCGGGGTCGGGCAGGTCGCGGAGCCGGCCCTGTCGCCGGACCGGACCGTGGCGAACTACGTGGTCACCCTGGCGGACACCCCGCAGTCCGCCGCCGCCCTGCGCACCGTGGACGGGCCGCTGCGGAAGACCGCGCATGCGGCGGCACCGGACGGCACGACCGCGCTGGTCGGCGGCATCACCGCGGTCTTCGTCGACATCCAGGCCGCGGTCGACCGGGACTACGCGGTGGTCTTCCCGGTCGCCGCCGTACTCATCATGGTCATCCTGGGTCTGCTGCTGCGCAGCATCGTGGCGCCCTGGTATCTGATGCTCTCGGTCGGCCTCGGCTTCGCCGCCACCCTCGGCGCGACCGTACTGATCTTCCAGATCGGGCTCGGCGAGCCCGGGCTGATCTTCATCCTGCCGGTGATCATGTATCTCTTCGTGGTCGCGCTCGGCACCGACTACAACATCCTGATGATCGCCCGACTCCGTGAGGAGGCCCGGGAGGGGCGCAGCCCGCGCGACGCCGCCAGCATGGCGATCCGGCACGCCGGACCGACGGTCGCCGCCGCCGGACTGATCCTCGCCGGCACCTTCGCCTCGCTGATGCTGGCCGGCAACAGCACCCTGACCCAGATGGGTTTCGCCATCTCCTGCGGCATCGCCATCGTCGCGTTCGTGATGTCGCTCTTCCTGACGCCGGCCATCACCGCACTGCTCGGCCACGCCGCCTGGTGGCCGGGGCACGAGGACACCGCGCCCGGTCCTGGCGGGCGACACCGACGGGACGAGCCCATCGCGTGACGCCCGCCGGGTAAGCCCGACGGCGGACCGGCCAGGACTGCCAGCACAGGTGACCGTCGGGGACGTCGTGGCCGGGACGCGTCAGGATCACCGGTCCCGCGGCCAGCCCTGCACCAGCCGGTAGCCGTCGAGCCGGGCCCGGCTGCACAGCAGTCGCGGCCGGCGCCGTTCCCGATGGCGACCATCGCCGCGACGCAGCGCCGACCGCCCGGCGCCGGGAGCCTTGACTTTCCGTCCGGAATGGCCGGGTATCAACATCGACGCTGCGGTACGGCGCATCCTATTTCCAGCCCATAAGGCGCCTATCATTTATTGACACACAATGTGGACAGCTCGCACCAAAGCACTGAGACCAGGATCATTGTGCCTGGTCGTTGGCCTGGCAGCCCGTCTGCCGAGGTTGTATATCGAATATACGAATCTTGTACGCATAGGCGACAACGCCTCATCTACATTGCATCGATCACCGAAGTGTGACCGCGCTGGTCCGCCGTAGAGGAGCGCCGCCGCAATGAGCCTCAAGATCGCGATCATCGATGATCGATCTGTTACGTTCCGCGGGCTGATCGAGGTGCTCAAGGACGCGGTGAGCCTGGAGTTGGCCGGCGTCTTCGCCGCCTTCGCGGATCCGCGGCTGCTCGCGTACCCGCGGGACGCCCTCATCGCGGTCGGAGATCCGTTTGCCCAGCCGGTACGCCAGCCTCTCCTGCTGCCGGGGAACCTTCCGGTAGTGGTCATGTCGAACTCGACGGACCCCGACGATGTGCGGGCGGCGCTGCGCGCCGGTGCCCGGGGCTACCTGTCCAAGGGAGCCAGCGTGACCAGCCTCGTCCGGGCCATAGGCGCCGTTGCCGCCGGCGACTTCTACCTCGGAAGCAACCTCGGCCCCGTCCTCGCGGCCGATCGCTCGCCGTCGGAGCAGCCCGGCGACGCCCCGGACCGGACCGTCGGCGCCGTGTCGGCCACGGCGCTCACGCCGCGGGAGCGGGAGGTGCTCACGCTTGTCGCGCAGGGCCTCACCCACAAGCAGATCGGCCAGCAGCTCGGCCTCTCCAAGCCCACCGTGGACACCTACCTGCATCGGGTACGGCGAAAGGTGCGGGCGCACAACAAGGCCGGGCTGACCCGAGTCGCCATGGAGCTGCGCCTCATTCCGGGAATCTGATCCCGTCGCGGTCGATGGCTGCCCGCATTACGGCGACCGTCGCTTACGAGACGACCGCTGGAATGTGACGTATCCGGGGCCCACGGATGGGGGCTACCTTTTGCCGTGACCAGGCCTCGAAACATTTCGGTCATGCGTAACAGTCTCAGTAACGGGACCGTCGCTGGCTGCCGGCTCGACGGGCGAACGGGAGGATGCGATGCGACCGGCCGTGCGGACAGCGGACCCGGATCCGGATCCGGACGGCGGTACGGCCGAACGACTCTCCCAGGCCGAGGTGACATTCCGGGTGCTTGGTCCGCTGGCACTCGCCAAGGGCACGGAGGCGGTTGTGTTGCCGCCGTCCCGGGTGACCAACCTGCTCGCAGCGCTGCTGCTGCGCCCCAACGAGGTGGTCTCGGTGGGCGCCCTGCAGGAGGCGATCTGGGGCGACGACCAGCCGGCGGCCGCGAAGGGGGCGCTGCAGACCTGTGCCATGCGGCTGCGCCAGCTCTTCGTCCGGCATGGGATCACCGCCACGGCCATCGAGACGGTGCCTGGCGGGTACCGGGTCCGCGCGTCCGCCGAAACGGTCGATCTGGTCCGGTTCCGCGAACTGGCCAAGGCTGCCGAATCGCGGCCGCAGGACGATCAGCAGCTCGTGCTCCTCGAGGCGGCCCTGGCGCTGTGGAACGGTCCGGTGCTGGCCAACGTGCCGTCGGAAACGTTGCACCGCGACGTCGTACCGAGGCTGAACGAGGAGCGGTTGCGGGTCCTGGAGCGGCTCTGCGACCTGAAGATTCAGCTGGGTTTCACCGCGACCGCCCTGGTCCAACTCTGGGAGGCCACCCGCGCCTACCCGGGGAACGAGCGCTTCGCCGAGCAGCTCATCGAGGCGCTGTACCGGACTGGCCGGCAGACCGAGGCGGTGGCCGAGTACCGAAGGATCAAGGACTACCTCTCCGGCGAGCTGGGCGTCGATCCCAGGCCCCGCCTGCGGCGGCTCGAGTCGAACATCCTGACCGGACAGATGCTGGACGGGCGGGCTCAGATCGCCACCTCCGCCCAGTCCGCCGAGCCGCACGACGCGGCGGCGAGCCGGCCGTCCGTCCGGGCGCCGCGGGAGTTCGTCGGGCGCGCCGCCGCTGCCCGGGTCGTGGCCGAACGGCTCGTCACCGCGACCGGCATCGTCGTGCTGACCGGCCCACCCGGCGTCGGTAAGAGCGCGCTGGCCCGGTACGTGGCGGCGCAGCGGAGAGAGGACTTTCCGGCCGGCCAACTCATGGTCAGGATGCGGGCCCCGGGTGGCGAGCCGCTGACCACCGACGAGCTGGCCGCCCGGGTGGCGGGCTGGACGCGCACCGGCGCCCGGCGACGCGGCCTGCTGATCCTGGACGATGTGGCCGACGTGCAGCAAGCGCTCACGGTCGCACCGATGTGGACTCCCGGGGACGCCGTCCTCCTCACCAGCCAGTTCAGTCTCGCCGGCGTCGTCGCGCGGTTCGGTGGTTGGATAGAGCGGCTGGAGGGGCTCAGCCCCGCCGAGTCGGTCACGCTGCTGTCCACGCTGATCGGCGAGGAGCGGGTGGAGGCCGAGCCGGCCGCCGCGGCGGAGCTCGCCGAACTGTGTGGCCACCTGCCGCTGGCGTTGCGGATCGCCGCCGGCCGTCTGCTCACCCGGACCAGGACGAGCCTGGCCGAGTCGGTCGCCTGGCTCCGCGAAGATCCGATCAATCGGCTGGCGCTTCCCGGCGACCCGGACATGTCGTTGCTGGGCCGGTTCGACACCGCGGTGAACCGGCTGCCCCCGGCACTTGTGGACGCGTTCCTGCGCCTCGGTACGCACGAGCAGGACGCGCTCGCGCTGCCCGCCGTGGCGGACCGGCTACGGGTCACGCCCGACGTCGCCGAGGCGATAGTCGACCAGCTCACCGACGCCAGCCTGTTCGACGAGCGTCCGGGGCACTACCGGATGCGCGAGCTCCTTCGGCTCTACTCCCACGCCGCCACCGACGGTCGGCGGCCGGGCGCCGGCGCCGTTGTCACCCTCACCGCTTCAGGAACGGAGTTCCGATGACCGCTATATATGAGTCCGTTGCTGCCACCCGGCCTCGGATCCGCCGAGATGTGCTGTTCACCGCCGCATATGACGGCGTTCTCTTTCACAACCCGGCAGGCGGCTTCCGGATCACCTCACCCAGCGCCTATCGACTGGCCAGCCTGCTGGTCCCGCACCTCAACGGACGCCGGACGGTAGCCGAGCTCTGTGCCAAGCTGCCCGAGCCGCAACGCGCCATGGTCGGCGAACTTGTCAGCGCCCTCTTGACCCGCAAGCTCGCCCGCGACATCCCGCCGGACGAGGTGGATCCGGCGACGGTCGTCGGCGCGGCGGTGGCGAAGCGGTTTGCCAGTCAGATCGGCTACATCGACCACTACGTCGACGGCGCGCCGCACCGGTTCGCCGCCTTCCGCGAGAGCACCGCAGCGGTCATCGGGAGCGGGCCGATCGCGCACGCCTGCGCCACCAGCCTGGTACGCAACGGGATGGCCCGGGTAGCGCTCGTCGGCAGGGGCGACGGGACCGCCGCCGCGGAAGCCGCGGAACTGCACTCCACCGGCGTACCGTCCGCGGTGCTCGACTGGCCGGCCGGCGGGGACGAGCTGAGCTGGGCCGACCTGGCCGAAGCCGACGTCGTACTGGTGGCCGGTGGCGACGGCGCCGCCCGGCTGGCGCACCGCCTGCTCGCCGCCGGCGTTCCCGAGGGCAAGACGATGATTCCCGCGTGGACGTTCGGCAGCCGGGCGATCATCGGCCCGGCCTGCGGTGCCGGTCACCGGGGCTGCTGGTACTGCGCGATGCTGCGGTTGACGGCCAACGCCGGCGGTGCGGACGCCGCCGACGTCTGGCGCCAGGTGGCGGTCGCCGCCGCCGCGCCGTCGACCCTCCCCCGGCCGGCCGGCCCGCTGGCTGCCATGATCGGCAACCTGCTGGGCTTCGAGGTGTTCCGGCTCACCACCGGCGCCTTGACCGCCGAGACCGACGGCAAGCTGATCGTGCAGGATCTGGACTCGCTCGACGTGGTAAGCGAACCGCTGTTGCCGCACCCACTGTGTGTCTACTGCCGGCCGGAACCGCCGCGGATCCCGCTGGCCGCCGTCGTCATCGACGCGCCGTCGCCCGCCCAGGTCGCCGACGAGGACGAGGCGGCCGACGCCGCAGCCGCCGAACTGGCCGCGCGGGACCTCCTGCTCCAGCCGCACGCCGGCGTGTTCCAGAGCTACGAGGACGAGGACTGGGAGCAGACGCCGGTCAAGATCGGTACGGTACGGTTCACCGATCCGTCAGGGAAACCCCGGCGGATCAGTGCCTTCGACGTACACCATGTGGTCGGGGCCCGGACGCGCGCGCTGGCGCTGGCCGCCGTCGCGTACGCCGATCAGCTCGGCGCGAGCCCGCACGACACGGGACCGGTTACCGGCGACTGCCTGACGAGCGACGCGCGGGTCGAACTGCCGCGGGCGGTGGTCGAGCCGTTCGGCATCGCCAACGCGGACCGGGTTGTCGAGCCGAGCCGCGCCGGAGCCGGGGCTGGCTTCGACCCCGCCGCGGCGATTCGGGAAGGGCTCGCCTCCGCCTTGGCGTTCGCCGCGCTGCGGGACGCGATAGCCGGTACGCCGGTGGCGCAGGTGCCGCTGGACGCGCTCGGGGACGACCCGGAGCTGCGGTTCCTCGCCAAGTCAGCGGCGAATCTGGACGTCACTGTCGACCTGCTCGACCTCACCGCGAGTGCGCCGGGTGGGGTACCCACGCTGCTCGGCCGGTGCGTCGAGCCGCGCAGCGGCGGAAAGCTCTGGTCGATCGCCGCCGACCCGTCGTGGCGGAACGCCGCTGTGCGTACGCTGTGCGACCTGCTCGGGCGGGTCCAGCTTCGACAGCAGTCGGCTGACCCGGAGGCCACCGACGGGTCTGACCCCATGCTCGTCGACTTCGACGCCGACACCCTCGCGGTGGCCGGTACCGCTCCGGTCGGGCTCGACGCGGGTGGCGGCTGGCAGGGTGTGCTGGACGATCTGGCGAAGGCCGGCACAGATGTCGTGGTGGTGCCGATCGGCGGCGCCGACCTGCCGGCCGGTGGCCTGTCCGCGGTCCGCGTCGTGCTCCAGGAGAGGTCCTGTTGATGAGCTCGGCCGCCGTGGATCCGGGACACCGGATCACCGCAGCGCTCAGCGCGCTGCTGAACGCCGCCGACCCGTCGTCGCCGGTCGTCGTGTATCCACTCGGCGTACGCGACGAACTCGGCGTACGCGACGAACTCGGCGTACGCGATGAACTCGGTGCACGCGACGAACCCGGTGCACGCGACGAACTCACCGCCACGGTGCCAGCGGGTGGCCTCGCGACAGCGCATGCGCGGGTGCTGGTCTACGGCCGGCATGCCCTGCTCGCCCCGGAACCGGGCGGGGTTGGCTGTGCCCGTTGTCTCGCCCGCCGATGGCAGGCGATCCGGCCGGCGGAGCTGCGCGACGCCCTGGAGCTGGGTGGCGAGACAGCAGCCGCGGGGGACTGGCCCTACGCGACCCCGTTCGCCGCGGACGCCCTGCGCGCCCTGCTCGCGGCGGCGGCCGGCGCCACCGTCCACGTACTCGACCTGGAGACGCTGCGGGTGAGCCGGGTGCCGCTGGTACCGGACGGCGACTGCCCGGAGTGCGCCCGCGCGGTGCCGGACGCACCCACGGCGCCGGAGCTGACGGCGAGCCCGAAACGCGCGCCGGACGCCTTCCGCATCCGCGATGCCGCCGACTATCCACTCTCGACCATCGCGTTGGTCAACCCGGTCTGCGGCGTGCTCGGCCCCGGCCTGCGGCCTGACGCCACGTCACGGTCGGCGGCGGCGGTGCACGGAGCCTTCCAGGCGCGCGGCGGCGAGTACCTGCGGGAGATGCTCCACGGTGGCCACGCCGACAGCTACGCGCGCAGCGCACGACTGAGCCTGCTGGAGGGACTCGAGCGGGCCGCTGGTATGCGGCCGTCCAGCAAGCGCACCACGGTGGTCGCGGCCCTGGACGACCTCGGCGAAGACGCGCTCGACCCGCGCGAGTGCGGGGTGTACGCGGACGAGTTCTACAAGTCGAACCGCCGCATCAGGCGGTTCGCGCCCGATCGGCCGATCCCCTGGGTCTGGGGATGGTCGATGCGTGACGCGCGGCCGATCCTGGTGCCCGAGGTGTCGGTCTACTACCACCACGCGAGGGTGGAGGACCGCTTCGTCCAGGAGTGCTCCAACGGCTGCGCCTCGGGCGCCAGCCTGGTGGAAGCGGTGTACCACGGCCTGATGGAGGTGATCGAGCGAGACGCCTTCATGATTGCCTGGTACGGCAAGCGCTCCCTGGCCGAGATCGACCCTCAGACCAGCCGCCGCCCTCAGACCCGGCTCATGGTGGACCGGCTGGCGATGTACGGCTACCGGGCCCGGTTCTTCGACGCGAGGTGCACGTTCGACATCCCCGCGGTCACCGCCGTGGCGGAACGGATCGACGGCGGCTTCGGCACGCTCGCCTTCGGCGGCGGGGCGAGCCTGGACCCGGAGACCGCGGTCGCCGCGGCGCTGTGCGAGATCGCGGCCGACGCGATCCTGCTCAGGGTGCGCGCCGCCAGCGTGGAGCCCGAGCTGCGCGAGATGGTCGACGCCTATGACAAGGTGATGAACCTGCACGACCATCCGCAGCTGTACGGGCTGCCGGAGATGCGCGGGCACGCGTCGTTCCTGCTCGACTCTGGCGCCGCGCCACGCTCGATGACCGAGACGTACGCCGGTGCCCGGCCGGCTCCCCCGCTCGCCGGCGACCTGCGTGACGACCTCGAACGATCTGTGTCGACGGTGACCGCGCAGGGCTTCGACGTGATCGTGGTCGACCAGACCCGGCCGGAACAGCGGGACCTCGGCCTGCACACGGCCAGCGTGACGGTACCGGGGCTGTTGCCGATCGACTTCGGCTGGCAGCGGCAGCGGGCCCTGCACATGCCCCGCCTCCGTACCGCCCAGCGCCATGCCGGGCTGGCCGACCACGACCTGCGCGACGACGAGATCCACCGGGTCCCGCACCCGTACCCCTGAGGTGAGGCGATGACGACAACCGACACTGCCGGCAGCTACGCGCACGAGTACGCGACGGCAGTCCTTATGCGCAACCGGGTTCCGATGCCACCGGTCGACTTCAACCCCGACTGGTCGGACAAGCCCCGGCCGACGAAGTACTACCCCGGTGCCCTGTCGTTCCCGTTGCCCGACATGCCACCGCCGCACTCCGCCACGGTCGGTGCGGGCATCGCCGGGGAGCCGGGGGACGAGGCGTTCAGCCTGCCGATGCTGGGCGCCATGCTCCGCGACTCCTACGGGCTGATCGGCCGCCGGCTCGGCATCCAGGCCAACACCGACACACCCGGGTATCCGTGGTACGCACGGGCGACCTGGCACCGCGGCACCGCCTCCGGCGGTGGCCTCTACCCATGCAGCGTCTACTGGATCGCCGGGCCCGGGGCCGGAGTCTGCCCGGGGGTGTACCACTACTCCTGCCGGCACCACGCGATGCAGCGGTTGCTGGCCGGTGACGTGACGGCGAGGGTACGCGCGGCCGCCGACCTCCCGGACGACTCCACCCAGTTCCTGGTGGTCGGCGTCAAGTACTGGGCGAACTCCTTCAAGTACAACAACTTCTCGTATCACGCGGTGTCGATGGATGTGGGTACGCTGCTGCAGACCTGGCGGTTGTGGGCCGGTGGCCAGCGGCGGCGGATCGAGCCGAGGTTCTGGTTCGACCAGGCGGCGCTGCGCCACCTGCTCGGAGTGCCCCCGGACGACGAGGGCCTGTTCACGGTCGTACCGCTGAGGTGGACGGCGGCCGGGGCGACCCACGCGCCGCCCCGGGCGGCCGCGGCGACGGCGACGGCGACCGACGGTGCCTCGGTGCTGCGGCGCGACTCCGAGCGGTCCCGCGTCGTACTGACCTTCGACGCGTTGCGGCGCGTCCACCGGGAGACGGCGGAGTCGGCCACGCCCCGGCCGGAATCGGGTGCCCTGGCCGCCGCCGCGGCCAGGCCCGTGCCCGATGGCGGCGACCGGGTGGCGCTTCCACCGGCGCGCACGATGGACATGCCGATCCGCACCGCGTTGAGCCGTCGGCGCAGCAGCTTCGGCCGGTTTGACGGCAGCGTCGCGATGGACGGGGCCGACCTGGCCGCGCTGCTCACCGCCGCATCTTCCGCGCGCCTGCCGACCGAGATCACCAGTGACGACGGGGACCTGGCGAAGTTCTATCTCTTCGTCAACCACGTCGACGGGGTGGCACCCGGCAGCTACGAGTACGACCCGGCGCGCCACGAACTGCGCGCCATCCGGCCCGGCCCACCCGGCATGTTCCTACAGCGCAACTACTTCCTGCCCAACTACAACCTGGAGCAGGCCGCCGTGGTGATAGTGCCGACCATCCGGGTACACGCGGTGCTGGACGCGGTCGGCCCTCGTGGCTACAACGTCGTGAACGCGACGATCGGCGCGGTGGCGCAGAACGTCTACACCGCCGCGGCGGCGCTCGACGTCGGCTGCGGTGTCGCGCTCGGGTTCGACGGCGTCTCCTACGTCGAGGAGCTTGGGCTCGACGCGACCGGCGAGACGCCACTGCTGATCATGCTCGCCGGCCACGAACGGGACCTGCCCGGCGACTACCGGCACGAGCTGCGGTGAGCCGGGCCATGATGACGTTCCGCACAGCCGAGGAAGTCGCGCCGCCACGACGCCGTCTGGGTACCCACTTCGCGGTACGGGTCGGCGGCCTGCCGTACGACACGGTGGCGGCGCTGCGATGCCCGGAGGCGGCCAGGTACGCCGGCGAGCTCCTCGACCTCGAAGCCGAGCTGCGCGCCGACGCGGACCGCGTCAGCGACGTGCTGCACCACCTGGTGGGAGCCAACGAAGACAGCGAGTCCCGACGGCGGCTGCTCGCGCTGCGCCGGCAGATCTTCAAGGGGGTGCTCCCCGCCGACCAGGAGGGCGCGCTCGCCGCGGTGGCCGCGGTCGACCCGACCGCGGTCGACCCGGTACGGGACTGGCTGGCCCTCGCGCAGCGGATGGCGTGGCTGCGGCAGGAGTTGGGCACCCGGCTCGACAAGGAGATCAACGACTCCCGCGCCGAGCTGTGGCGCCTCTCCGGCGACCCGCGGCTGCGCGCCGGTATCCAGATCGCGTCACCGGCACTGGACGAGCAGCTTGTCGCCTTCGCGGGGCGTGACGGTGCGCCGCCGCCGGCGAAGAAGATGCGGCGGGTGGAACGGTCGGTCCTGTCGTACCTCTACCGCACCGCGTGCAAGACCAGCCCCTTCAGCTCGTTCACCGGGATCGGGGTGGGCGAGTTCGACGCGGGCGCGACCGAACCGGATCTTGCGGTGCCGGCGCGGTGGCACCGCTACGTCAGGCTCAACGTGGTCGTGGTGACCCGCATCGTGGATGCGATCAGCGCCGACCTCGGCCGCCGGGGCGACCTGCCGGTGGTGTTGAGCCCCGGCCTGCGCCAGGACGCCGAGCGGGTGCGGTACGTGCGGCGTTGGGTCACGCCCGGCGACGACAGCGCCTCGGTCAGCTTCGACTCGATCCAGGACGGGCTGTTCTACCTGCGTCGCAGCGGCCTGCTCGACCAGCTCACCGGTCTGCTCCAGGACGGTGCGCGGCGTTGCGCGGACCTCGCCGCCTGGCTGCGGCAGCAGACACAGGCGAGCCCGGAGCAGTGCGAGGAGTATCTGTCCATCCTGCTCCGGCTGGGCATCCTCCAGGTCGACGGGTTCGCCGTCGAGGTGCACACGCCCGATCCGCTGCGCAACCTCCGGGACTTCCTCACCACCCTCGACCGGCCCTGGGCCGACGACCTGGCGGTACGCCTGGCCGAGCCGATCGAGCTCGTCGAGGCGTTCCGCGTCGGTGAACTCGCCGACCGGCGGTCCGCCCTGCGCCGGTTGCGGGGGGCCCTGCGGGACATCCAGGTCTGGCTGGGAGCCGAGGCGGCATCCCTGCCGCAGGCCCTGCTCTACGAGGACTGCCGCGTCGATGAGGACCTGTCCACGCCGGCCGACGAGTGGCGACGGCTGGTCGGCGGCGACCTCGCCGCGGTGGAAGGGGTGCTGCCGGCCTTCGACATGACGCTGCCGCACCGGGTCACGTTCCACGGCTTCTTCCTGGCCAGGTACGGCAGGGGCGGCCGCTGCGACGACCTGCTGCGCCTCGTCGAGGACTTCCACGAGGATCTGTACGAGCAGTACGCGTCCTACACCGCCGACCTGCGACCGTTCGCCGAGGACGGTACCTACCGGCCCGAGGAGAACTGGCTCGGCCGGCCGGAGTTGCCCGCGCTCGACCGGGCCAGGCAGGACTTCGCCGACTACCTGCGCTCGGCTGCCGCGGCGGCTCCGGAGGCGCCCGAGATCGAACTCGATCCCGCGGTGCTGAACAAGCTCACTCGAGGCGTGCGCGACCTGCTCGGCGGGTTCCGGCCGCAGGCTCACCTCGTCCAGGTCGCCCGGCGGCGGGAGGGCCCCCTGCTGGTGCTGAACCAGTCCCTCGGCGGGCTGTCGTTCCCCTTCAGCCGCTTCACGCACTGCTTCGAGGACACCGCGCTCTCCGCGCACCTGCGGGCGCAGGCGGCCGCCGTCGCGCCGCCGGGAGCCGTCTTCGCCGAGCTGACCGGCGGCGCGGCGACCACCAACCTGAACCTGCACGCGCAGCTCACCGACTACGTCATCGTCTGCCCCGGGGAGACGAGCCTGGTGCCGGAGGCCAACCAACTGCCCCTGGCCGACCTGTACGTGCAGCACGACGTCGACACCGACCAGGTGGTGCTGCGTTCCCACCGGCTGGGCAAGGAGGTAATCCCGGTATACCTGGGCTACCTGGTGCCGATGGCGCTGCCACAGCTACACCGCACGCTCCTGCTGCTGTCGCCGACGTCGATGGCCCCGCTCGACCTGTGGCGGGGTGTGCCGAAGCCGCCGGCCGTGGAGGGCGTCACCACGCGTCCACGGGTCCGCGTCGGTGACGTGGTGATCAGCCGGCGAAGCTGGTCGATGACGGCGGCCGCGCTTCCGCGTCGCGGTGATGGCGACACCGACACCGCCTGGTTCCTCGGCTGGCAGCGGTGGCGACGGGCGAACGGGTTGCCCGCCCAGATGTTCGCGACCGTCCACGGTGGGAGCGGTGGTCGGGCGAGAGCGAAACCGAAGCCCCAGTACGTCGACTGTGACAGCTACCTGTCACTGCTGGCCTTGGAGGCGTCGCTGGACGGCGCCGAGGACCGCGTGGTGCTGCGCGAGATGCTGCCCGCCGGCGACGAGCTGGTGGCGAGCTCCGACCGCGGTGGCCACGTCGCCGAGTTCGCCATCGAGACCTTCCCGATCTCCCCGACGGACGGAGCCGGAGATGCCTGAGACGGAGATGCCTGTGACGGAGCCGGCGGCGGCCGGAGAGGCCCTCGCCGCCGAGCCTGGGCGGTGGCTGGCCATCCACATCTTCTACGGCGGCAGCGCCCGGCCGATGCTGACCGAATGCATCCGGCCGCTGGTCGACGAGTTGCGCGCGCGGAACCTGCTGGCCTGCTACTTCTTCATCAACTACTGGCTCGAAGGCCCGCACGTCCGGCTGCGGCTCAAGCTCCGCACCGCCGCCGACGAGCCCGCCGTACGCGCCGCGGCCGATGCGGCCATCCAACGGTTCCTGACCGAACGACCGGCGCTGTACGAGCTGGACGCCGGCTACCGGGCGGAGCTCTACAACCTCCTGTTCGACCTGGAGTTCCCCCAGGGCAAGCCGGCCGAGCTGGTCGGCCCGGACGGCAACGTGCGGATGCAGCCGAACAACTCCTTCAGCTACCGCCCCTACGAGCCGGAGTACGGCAAGTACGGCGGCCCGGCCGGTGTCGCCCTCGCCGAATGGCATTTCGAGTACTCCAGCGACGTGCTGATCGACGCGGTCCGGACGATGAACCTCCACCTGCGGCCGGTGACGCTGGGCACCGCGGCGCAGCTGATGCTGGTGACGGCCGGCACGTTCCTGCCCGACCGCGCCGAGCTGGCCGAGTTCCTGGACATCTACCACGACTTCTGGCACCGGGCCTTCGCCGGCACCGACTTCGTCAACGGCATCGACTACGCGACCATGTACGAGCGGCTGGCGCCGGACCTGGACCGGCGGTTCCAGCCCATCCTCGGTGCGCTGGACCGCGGCGAGCAGCACCGGTTGCCGGCGTTCCTGCGCGGCTGGGCCGAGCACGCCGCGCAACTGCGGGAGCGGGCGGGGCGGCTGGCCGAGTCGGGGCAGCTGACGTTTGCCTTCCCGGAGGGCACTCCCGCCGTCACGGTCACCGACCCGCGAGTGGCCCTGCCGCGGTTGCTCTCGCCGTACCTGCACATGACGAACAACCGGCTGTACGTCACACTCCGGGACGAAGCCTACCTGGCGTACCTGCTGGGCAGGGCGGTGCGTGACTCGTTGGCGGCGAGATGACCGACAGCGCGCTGAGCGACCGGGCGACGCTGCTCACCAACCGGCCGCGGGTGCGGTCGGACCTGCTGTTCTCCCGGGAGCTGGGCCGCGGGCCGGACCGGATCTATCTGGTGAAGGTCCGTGGCGGCAAGGCGTTCGAGGTCGCGGCCAAGGAGCGGTTCCTGCTGAGCCGGTTGGACGGGCAGCGGTCGCTGGCCGAGATCGGCGAGGAGTACGCGACCCGGTTCGGCCGCCGGCTGGGCCCGGCGCAGTGGTCGCAGCTGCTGTGGCTGCTGCACCAGCGTGACCTGCTGCGGCCGCCCGGGGCGCCGGAGGGGCGCGCGGTCGCGCCACCGCGCACGCTGGGCCGGCTCGCCGCCGCGTTCGCGTGGGTCTTCTCGGCCCCGTCCGGCGTCGTCCTCGGTGTCGGGTTGCTGGCCATGTACGGCTCGCTCGCGGCGGCGGCTCCCGGACTGTGGCGGGCCGCCGCGCCGGCGTTCGGCGACTGGCGCCACGTGGCCGGGATCGCCGCGGTCTGCTACCTCAGCGCGATGCTGCACGAGCTGGCGCACGGCGTCGCGGCGATCCATTTCGGCTGCCGGGTCGTCCGGCTCAACCTGCTGGCCTTCAGCTGCCGGGTGGAGGAGTACCAGTACCTGCCCGCACGCGCGCAGCAGGTCGTCATCGCGGCCGCGGGCGGCGTGGCGAACAGCCTCCTCGTCGTCCCCTTCGCGCTCGCCTGGCAGGTGACAGCGGACGGCTCGGCCGGGCACCGGTTCGCGGCGGCGGTGGTCGTCGCCGGCGCGGTGCAGAGCCTCGTCAACTTCGTCCCGATACCGCCGCTGGACGGGTACAAGATGCTCAGTCACCAGGTCGGCATGGTCGCGCTCGCCGAGGAGAGCCGCTGGTACCTCTGGTCGCGGCCCCGGTACTGGCTGACCCGACGCGGTCCGCGCTACCCGAGGCGGGCCCGGTTGGTGCTCGGCCTGTACGGCATGGCGTGGCACGCCACGATCGCCGGCGCCGGCACGGCCATCGCGTACGGCGCCGGTGACCTGTTGCGGCCGTACCTCGGTCACGCCGGGTACGCCGTGTCGGCGGCGGCCGTCGTCCTGACCATCACCCTGTGGCTCGCCAGCCGGCAGCGGCGTCCCGTGCGGGCCGCACCAACCCAGCAAACCGCGCACCACCAACGAACCCAGTGAGAGGCAAGGCGATGGAAACAAACGCAGAACCGGCCGTGGCGGTCACGCGGCTGAGCAAGTCCTACGGTGAGGTGCGCGCCGTCGACGACGTGACCCTGAACGTGCCGCGCGGCGAGTTCATCGGGTTGCTCGGGCCGAACGGCGCGGGAAAGACCACCCTGATCGAAATCATCGAAGGACTGCGGGTGCCGGATGCCGGCACCGTCACGGTGCTCGGCCACCGTCCGGCGCCGCGCAACCTGGCACTGCTGCCGCTGATCGGGGTGCAGACGCAGCAGTCGGCGTTCTTCCCGCGACTGACCGCGCGCGAGCACCTGGAGACGGTCGCGGCGCTCTACGGCCTGGACCGGCAGGCCGCGCAGCGGGCGCTGGACCAGGTCGGGCTGACCGATTCGGCCGATGTGCGGGTGTCCAACGTCTCCGGCGGTCAGCGGCAACGGCTCGCCATCGCCTCTGCCCTGGTGCACCAGCCCCAGGTGATCTTTCTGGACGAGCCGACCGGCGCGCTGGACCCGCAGGCCCGTCGGGACCTGTGGGTCATGCTGCGCCAGCTCAAAGGGGCTGGAAAGACCATCGTGTACACCACCCACCACCTCGACGAGGCGGAAGCGCTCTGCGACCGCGTCGCCATCCTGCACCGCGGTCGGATAGTGGCGCTGGACGCGCCGCGTCAACTCATCAGCCGTGCCGCCGTGGGCAGCCAGCTGTTGCTGCCGGTCGGCCGGCTCGCGCCGGAGCAAGCCCTCAACGTCGACGGTGTCGACTCGGTGACGGTGGAGAGCGACACGCTCATCCTGCACACCCAGCAGCTCCCCCAAGTCCTTGCCGCACTCGGCGCCACCACCGACCTGGCCGGGATGCAGACCAAGTCGGCCACGTTGGAAGACGTCTACCTGGAACTGATCGGAGCACAGTCATGACCGCCTTCGTGGCGCTGACCCGGGCCACCGTCAAGGCGAGCGCCCGGGACACGGCGACGATCTTCTTCACGTTCGCCTTCCCGCTGATCTTCCTCGTCATCTTCGGCCTGATCTTCCAGGGCCAGGAGGTGGAGGAGACCGGCAACGAATACATCGACTTCATCGCCCCGGGCGTGCTGTCCTGGGGATTGGGCAACGCGGCGGTGTTCGGGATCGCCTTCATGCTCGTGCAGTGGCGCCGGGACGACCTGCTGCGGCTGATCCGGCTCACACCCTCCCGGGCCTCCAGCGTGATGCTCGCCCGCCTCGTCGTCGCCGTCTTCGTCGGGATCGCCCAGTGCGTGCTGTTCATCGCGGTCGCGATGCTTCCACCGTTCAACATGACGGTGGCCGGGCCCTGGCCGCTCGCGCTGCCCATCATGCTGCTGACCATCGCCACCTTCCTGGCGCTCGGGCTGATCATCGGTTCGGCGGCGAACACCCCGGAGGCGGTGGGAGCCGTCACCAACTGCGTCGTCATACCCATGGCGTTCCTGTCCGGCGCGTTCATCCCGGTCGAGCTCATGCCGGGTTGGCTGCAGAGCGTCTCGTACGCGATGCCGTTGCGCTACGTCGACGATGCCCTGGTCTACTCTCTCGCGGGCGCCGGTGAGGCGAAGGCGTACTGGGTCGCCTGCCTGGCGCTGCTCGGGTTCGGCGCCGTCTTCACCGCGGTCGGCCTGCGCCTGTTCAAGTGGGGCAACGAGGAATGACGCCTGCACTCCAGACCGCGCCGGAGGCCCCGCTCGCCGCCGGCGCGGTCCAGCTCCAGCGCGACCTCGACGCCCGATGGTCGGCGCGCCGGGTGCCCGGCGGCGAGCCGCCCACGGTGGTCACGCTCGGTGCCGTTGACGTCACGATCGCCCCCGACCCGGTACGCCGCGCCGCCAACGTCCACCTGACCGGCGGCGCGGTGCTGCTCGGGCCGTGGGGCGGTGCTCCCGGTCACTCGAAGCCTTGTGGACACTGCGTTGGCGTGCGCTGGCAGCGCCTGCGTGGCCGCACCGAACGCGAAGCGCTGGAGGTCGGCCTCGGGCTCAACACCACCGGCGTCTGGCCGGAGCTGCCCGAGTACATTGTGGACGCGGTGTGGAGCCTGTTCTGCGCGCTCGTCGACTCGCCGCCCGCAGCCGGCGCCTATCTCGACCCGGACAGTGCCACGCTGTCCCGGATCACCTCGGTAGAGCTGGGCGGTCTGCGCTCGTACACGGTGCCGCTGCTGCGCGAGCCGCTCTGCCCGAGCTGTGCCGATGCCGTACCGGACGGCGCGCCGCCGTTCGAGACGCCGCGATCGCGCCCGAAACCCCAGCCGGACCGGTACCGTGTGCGCGGCGTGCACGACTACCCCCTGCCGGTCGGCGCGCTGGCAAACCCGGTGTGCGGCGCCATCGGGGCGGGCGCGCTGATGAACCCCGTACTGCCGACGACCGCCGCGGTGACCGGCGGCGTCTTCAACCGTGGCTACGCGGGCCTGATGGACATCGCCTGGAGCGGGCACGCCAACAGCTTCGCCGACAGCCTGCGCCTGGCCTACCTCGAAGGGGTGGAACGCTACGCCGGCACCCACCGGCGCCGCCCGGGCCCACCGCTGGTCGCCGCGTACACCGAGGTCGCCGACCGGGCACTCGATCCGACCTCCTGCGGCTTGTACACCGACGAGACCTACGACGCCGACCACATGGTGCGGCGGTTCGAACCCTCCAGACCGATCCCCTGGGTATGGGGACACCGGATGCGCGGCGGCGAACCGATCCTGGTGCCGCGGCGGTTCTGCTTCTACATGTCAGGGGCGGACGGGGACAACTTCGTCCTCTCCTCGTCCAGCGGCTGTGCCACCGGCGGCTGCCTCGAGGAGGCGATCCTGTACGGGCTGCTGGAGCTCGTCGAACGGGACGCCTTCGTGCTCGGTTGGTACGGCCGGGAGCGGTTGCGTCGCATCGACCTGGACTCGTGCGACAACGCCGCGGTGCGCACGATGGTCGACCGCGCCCGGCTCGCGGGCTACGACGTGCTCGCCTTCGACAATCGCATCGACCTGACCGTGCCCGTGGTCACCACGGTGGCGGCGCGCCGCGACGGTGGACCGGGGCTGTTGTCGTTCGCTGCGGCGGCGCACCTGGCGCCGGAGCGCGCCGTCGCCGCCGCGCTCTCCGAAACGCTGACCTACATCCCGCTCAAGCGCCGAACGACCCTGCGACGGCGGCACCAGCTCGACGCCATGGCCGAGGACTACTCGCTGGTCCAGACCGTGCACGACCACGCCGACCTGTTCGGCCTGCCGGCGATGCGCGAACACGCCGAGGACTATCTCGCCGATCGCCCACTCGAGTCGATGGCTGCGGTGTACGGCACGCCCCGGCCGCCCGATCCCGACCTGGGCCAGGACCTGCAGGGGGTACTGGACGAGCTGCACGGCAAGGGCTACGACGTGATCGTCGTCGACCAGACCACCCCGGAGCAGCTCGGGATGGGGCTCCGTACCGTCTGCACGATCGTGCCCGGCCTGCTGCCGATAGATTTCGGCTGGCGTCGCCAACGGGCCCTCACGATGCCCCGGCTGGAGCGGAGACTGCGCGAGCGGGGCGGTGCGGTCGACGGGCCGCGGCTGGTCCCCCATCCGTTCCCGTAACGTCGCGTTCGTTACGGCGGTGGCCGCCAAGCTCTGATGCACCTGCCGGCCACCGCCGTCAACCGTTCTCCACGGTCAGGCGCTTGTCGCCGCGCACGAGGTGGAGCTCGTGCAGCTGCAGCTCGACGTGGTGGCGCACGACGTCGACGCAAGAACGGCCTCGGTGACGTCGGTGTAGTCGGCGATCGAGAAGGTCTCCGTCTCCAGGGCGAGGATCTCCTCGGCCAGGAGGTCGAGGTCGGTCTGATCGTTCATGGGCACTCCTCGGTATGGCGGTGGTGGCCGCCGCGTTCGACCGCGCCGGCCACCACCGGGTCCACTGCTGATCGGCTGGTCAGCCGCAGCAGGAGCTGGACGAGTTGGAGCTCGTGCACGACGTGGTGCTGCTGCAGCACGAGGTGGTGGCGGAGCAGGAGGTCGAGGCGAGGACCGCCTCGGTGACGTCGGCGTAGTCGGAGATCGCGAAGGTCTCCGTCTCCAGGGCGAGGATCTCCTCCGCGAGGAGGTCGAGTTCGTTCTGCGCGTTCATGGGGACTCCCTTGTGCTGTGTCGGGGCCGGACTCTCCGGACGAGGGCCTGGCTTTGCCACCACAGTCCACCGGGTGACGCTCACCGATCGGCCACAGCGCGCTGGCAGGGCGCCGACCGACGATGACAGTGACCTGTGAGCGCGGTGACGAAGACTTGGCACATGGCCATCCGGGCGCTGGCGCCGACCGGTGCGGTTCACGGCGACATCCTGCGTGCGGCGCTGGGTTTCTACCGGCACCTGCACGCCAACCCCGAACTGTCCGGAGCGGAGGCACAGACCGCCGAGGCCTTCGCGGCCAGGTTGCGCGCATTCGGCTTCGACGTCACCACCGGGGTGGGTGGGCACGGGGTGGTGGGCAGGCTCACCAACGGCGCCGGCCCGACGGTGTTGCTGCGCGCCGAACTGGACGCGTTACCCGTTGCCGAGGAAACCGGGCTGTCCTATGCCAGCGGCGTTGTCGCCCGGAGCGCCGACGGTGCCGAGGTCCCGGTGATGCACGCCTGCGGGCACGACCTGCACCTGGCCTCGCTCGCCGGCGCCGCCGCCGTGCTCTCCGCCGACCGGGAGCGCTGGCGGGGGACGCTGTTGGCGGTCGGCCAACCCGCCGAAGAGACTCTGCTCGGCGCGGCGGCCATGATGGACGACGGGCTCTACCACCGCTGGGGCCGCCCCGACGTCGCGCTGGCACAGCACTCCGCGCCACTTCCTGCCGGGATGGTGGCACACGGCGAGCTGATGACGGCAGGTTCGGTGACCCTGGAAGTCACCATCGACGGCCAGGGCGGACACCCGGCGATGCCCCACCTCTGCGTCGACCCCGTGG
The DNA here is from genome assembly GCF_039649625.1 of Plantactinospora sp. ZYX-F-223. Classification (NCBI taxonomy): domain Bacteria; kingdom Bacillati; phylum Actinomycetota; class Actinomycetes; order Micromonosporales; family Micromonosporaceae; genus Plantactinospora; species Plantactinospora sp. ZYX-F-223. The sequence continues at coordinate 126,300 of NZ_JBDJAV010000007.1, forward strand.
TCACCGCCGCCTCCATCGTGACGCAGTTGCAGACGATCCGTTCCCAGCGGATCGCCCCGACCGAACCGGCGGTGCTCACCGTCGGGCAGTTCTCGGCTGGCAGCCGCGCCAACGTGATAGCGGACAGCGCGACGATCGGCGTCACGATGCGCGCGTACTCGGCCGCGACGCTGAGCCAGATGCGGGAGGCGGTCGAACGGATAGTCCGGGCTGCTTGCACCGCCGCCGGCACGCCCGGCGATCCCCGCATCGCCGTGGTCGCGCAGGCCCCGGTCAACCAGCCCGATCCCTGGGTCACCGCCCGGGTACGCGCGGCGCACGCGGACGCGTTCGGCGCCGTCCGGGTCGGCGGATGGCCGCCGTCGCTGGCCGCCGAGGACTTCCCCGTGTTCGGCGCGGACGGCGTGGCCACCGGGTACTGGATGCTGGGCACGATCAGTCCAGCTCAGTGGCGTGCCGCCACCGGCGACGCGGCTGCCAAGCTGGTACAGATCCCGGGCAACCACTCGCCGCGGTTCGCCCCGCACGCCGCACTCGCGCTGCCGACCGGGATCCAGGCGCTGGTGAGCGCCGCACGCTGCTGGCTCGGTGCGGACCCGGACGATCAACGACTCCAGGCTGCCAACGGCACCGAGGGATCAGCGACAGCCCATCCAGTTAGGTGAACTGTTACCGAAAGATCAACAACCCGAAAGCAACTCGCGGCCAGGCCGCATCCGGGTACCGCGCCGCCCTGGAAACGCACACTTCGCCCTGAGCTAGGGCACCATTCGGGAGTTGAGCCGTCGGGTCGGCAGCCCCAGTCCGGCCAGCAGGGTGTCGGCGTGCCGGCCCACGCCGTCCACGGCCGCGTCGACCAGCCCGCCCAGGGTCCGGGCCGCAGTCGCGTGCAGGGTGCCGCGTTCGAGGTGCCACGCGCGGTGTTCGTGCAGGTCGCGCAGCCCGTACAGCAGCTCGGCCGCGGCCAGCGCGTCCCGGGCCGGGCCCGGCTCCTCGGCCGCGACGGCGTGCCGGAACGCCTCCGCGACCAGCCGCCGCTGGTGGGTGGTGGCCAGCGCGACCGCGTCCACCAGGTGCGGGTTCCAGGACTCGAACGGGGAGCCAGCATCGTGCCGTACCGCCTCGGCCAGTTCCAGGTGCAGGGTCGCCTCCTGGTGGCGCACCAGGTGCAGGCGTTCCCGGGCGTCGGTCAGGTCACCGACAACCCGGTCGACCGGCCGGTCCGGTGCCGGACCCTCGATCATCGAACGAGCGGCGTCCAGCAGGATCAGCAGGTTGTCGCCGCCGGCCGAGTTGTACGACTCGGCCATGCCCTCGTACGCGATGATCCGGTTGGCCGAGAGCACCCCCTGCGCACCGCTGCGCCGCCGGCACTCACCGGCCACCCCGGCGCAGATCTCTGCGGCGGCCGCCTTGGCCAGCGCGTTCCCCCGGTGCGCGGCGACCCACGGCGACCAGGTGATGGCGCCCTCGTCGGTGGGCGCCTCCTCGACCGACCAGGGCCGGGCCAGGAAGTCCTCGACGGCGTGCCGGACCAGCGCGGTCACCGCGTACGCCTCGGAGAGTGCGCCGTAGAGCGCGTGGCGCTGGGTCTGGTAGTCCAGCACCGGCCGGTTCGGCGAGAGCCGGCCCAGCGTGGTGCGCTTGTTCGCGTAACGCAACGCCACGGCCACCGCCGCCCGGGCCGCCGCGGCGAGCCCGACCGCCCCGGCCAGCGACGCCCACGCCGAGAGGCAGAGCGAGCGCAGCATCCGCCGATCGGCGCTGCCCAGCGGGTCGAGATATTCGCCCGCCCCGCTGATCGAGGCACTGTCCCGCAGCCAGTGGTCGTACGGCACCCGCACCCCCTCGAAGGAGGCGATCGAGTAGTCCAGTGGCACCGGACTGGTCCCGGGCAGCGGCTCCACCACCACCCCGGGCGTGAGCCCGGACCGTTCCCGCAGCGGCACCACGAACGCGAAGGTGCCCCGGGACTGCCCGGCCACGATCAGGTCCGCGTACACCGTGCCGATCTTCGCCACCCCGGGCAGCGCGATGCTGGCCATCAGCTTGCGGGCGCCGGGGTGCGGGGTGTGCAGCCGGAAGGTCCTGGTCTCCGGCTCGTAGTGGGCCTGGGTCTGTAGCGCGATGTGGTTGTTGCCCTGGCCGAGTTCGGTGATCAGAATGGCGCCCACCGCGTCCAGCCGGTCCAGCCGGTCGGTCGCCGTGACCAGCGAGGCGTCCGGCCGGCCCAGGTCGCGGATGCTGGTCAGCACCACCGCGTAGTGGATCGCCGCCGCGGCGAACAGGGACGGGTCTACCACCGCCGTCCACTCCAGCACTGCGGCCATCTTGCGGGAGTCCTTGAGCAGCGTGGAGGCGCCGCCCACCAGCTCGTTCACCACCTCGAGCTGGGCGTAGGTCCGGCGGGCGTACTCGTCCGCGTGCCGGGGCGGGTCGGCGGCGAACAACGGCCGGTCCAGCGCGGAGTCCAGGGTACGCAGCAACTGCTCCTCGGTTCCGACGGCGATCCTCACGCGTGCGCCTCCTTCGGCTCGGGTAGTGCGGTGGCGGCGGCCCGGAGGGCCTGGGCATGTTCGATCTCGAAGACGTGCCGGGGGTCGAAGGCGTTGACCTCGAAGACGCACTCGGCGCAGACCCGGCCGCCCTGCGACACCTGGGCATGCCCGACCAGCGGCACCCGCTCGGCGGTGCCCGGCGCGGTCTGCTCCAGCCAGGCCCGCAGGGTCGCGGCGAACGGGAAGACGAAGCGCGGGAAGTCGAACCGGCAGGCGTGCATCACCGGGTACCGCCGCACCCCGTCCGGGGTGGCCGGCACCAGTTCGTCCACCAGCCAGGTGAGCAGTTGGATGCCCGCCTCGATGAGCAGTACGCCCGGCACGTGCTGGCGCTCCGCGGTGTGGTCGGTGAGCAGTTCGGTCTCGTTCGGCACCACCAGGGCGGCGGTGGCCACCCCGTCGACCACGGTGGGCTCGCCGACCAGGACGTTGTCCTGCCGGCGCTTGATCACCCGGTGCCGGGGAATGGTGTCGGGCGGGGCCGGTCCGAACTCGACGGCCGGGCCGGCACCGTCCGTCTCGGCGGCGACGCGCAGCCCGCGCCAGGTGGTGGCATCGACGCCCAGCCCGGCGTGTACCCGCAGCCGGCGGGCCGGGCCCGCGACCGCCGCCCGGGCGATCTCCTCGTGCAACTCCCCGACGGTGAGCACGTCCGGCAGCCCGGTCGCCCGGACGAAACTCTCGCCGACCACCCAGACGTCCGCCGGTTCGTCGCTCATCGGGCCGGATCCGATGCCGTCGCTCATCGCGAACCCCCGCAGCGGAGCATGACCGATCCCCAGGTGACACCGGCGCCGAATCCGGTCAGCAGGGCCAGGCTGCCGTCGGCCAGCCGGCCCTGCTCGGCCGCGTCCGCCAGCGCGTAGGCGATCGACGCCGCGCCCAGGTTGCCGACCCGGTCGCCGATGATGTGCAACTGGTCCGGGCGTACCCCGGCCGCCTCGGCTACCCGGCGCAGCAGCGCCGGGTTCGGCTGGTGCGAGATCAACACGTCCACGTCGGCGAGCTTCACACCGCCGGAACGGACCCCGCTGGCCAGCAGCCGCGGGAACACGTCGGCGATGAACGCCGCCACCGCCCGCCCGTCCATCCGTAGGTAGTGCGCGCCGTCCGCGAGCGTCTGCCCGGTCGCCGGCCGGCGACTGCCACCGGCCGGCACCAGTACGTGGTCCGCCTGACTACCGTCGGCGCCCCAGCTGAATTCGGAGAAGCCGTATCCGGGGCGGACCGGGCCGAGTACGGCCGCCGCCGCGCCGTCGCCGAAGAGTACGGCGGTGGCCCGGTCCGCCGGATCCACGAACCGCGAGTAGCTCTCCGCGCCGATCACCAGCGCGTACCCCTCGCCGCCACCGGTGGCCACCAGCCAGTCGTGCGCGACCCGCAGCGCGTAGAAGAAGCCGGTGCAGGCCGCACCGAGGTCGAAGGCGGCGGCCCTGCTGGCGCCGAGCCGGACCTGCACCCGGCAGGCGGTGGACGGGCCGAAGTCGTCCGGCATGGAGGTGGCGACCACCAGCAGGCCGATCTCGTCCGGCCTCAGCTCGGCGTCGGACAGCGCCCGGCCGCCCGCCGCGACCGCCAGGTCCGAGGTGGCCTCGCCGGCAGCGGCGGCGTGCCGGCGCCGCACGCCGGTACGCTCCACGATCCATCCTGTGGACACCGCGCAGGCGGCGGCCACCTCCTCGTTCGTCCGGACCCGGTCCGGCAGGTGGCTGCCGGTGCCGAGCACGCCTATGCCGCCGTAGATTCCCATGACCCTCCCCGTCCCCCGGAGCCGGGCGCGCGTCCCCGACACGCCGGACGGTCACCGGCGGCGGGATGGCGGCCGACAAGCTGACCCAGGTAACCGACGATATAAGTCGATCTTCTACAGAGGACCGGTAGATACACGGGATCGGCGCCGAGATACACGGGATTGGCACGCCGCAGACCAGCGCCTCGTCCAGTACTCCGGCGGCGAGGCAGTGTCGTGGAACGCGACGATCTCGGTGATCTGCCTGCCGACCTCCGTTCCCCGCTCTGATCTACCAGGTGCCGGCGCGGCGGTCCCGCCAGGCTCGCCCGTCCGGGTCGTAGACCAGCCGGTACGCCGGGACCGCCCAGAGCCGCTGGTGCCACGGCAGCCGGCTCGTCTCGTGCGGGACCAGCCGCCCCGGCGGCCGGGGACCCCGCCGGCCGCCCGCGTGCCAGTCCCGCAGCGCGTTGGCGGCGGCGTCGATGGCGTCGACCGCCGAATCCGGGTCGAGGAGATCGGCGTCGTCGCCGGAGGTGCGGTCCAGGTGCTCGCGGAGCAGGGCCAGCCGCAACTCACGGGCGAAGCGGCGGGCCCCGTCGCCGAGGCCGGCCGGGTCGCGGGGCGCCCGCTCGTCGTGGGTGTCGTCGAGAATGGCGCAGGAGAGTTCGCTGTCGTGGGTCCAGGAGCGCCGGTTGAAGTTGTCGCTGCCGACGCTGCACCAGACGTCGTCCACCACACAGACCTTGGCGTGCACGTAGACGGGGATGCCGGCGTGGTTCTCCACGTCGTACACGTGCACCCGGTCTGCGGCGGCCTCCCGGCACAGTGCGATGGCCTGCTCCCGACCGACCTGGTTGGGTGGCAGTGCGAGCCGACCGTCCACGTCCGGATGCCGGGGCACGACGGCGACCAGGTGCAGGTCGGGGTTGTCCCGGAGCGCGTCGGCGAAGAGTTTCGCCACCTCCCGGGACCAGAGATACTGGTCCTCCAGGTAGACCAGCCGACGGGCCCGCTTGATCGCCTTGGTGTAGCCACGGGCGACGCTCTGCTCGCCGGACCTGGCGAAGCGGTAGGCCGGCCGCATCGCCGGATAGGTGCGGAGCAGCTGGATCCGGTGCGGTCCACAGGGCGGCGGGTCGGGCGGCTGCGGCGGCAGCCGGTCGGCGTGCAGGTCCGCGCCGTCGAGCTTGTCGCGTACCGTGCTGATCGGCCCGTGCTGGTCCAGCGGCGCCGGGTCGGTCCAGCGCTCCCGGAAGGTGAGGTCGAGCGCACCGACGACCGGGCCGCGCAGCGCGAGCTGCACGTCGTGCCAGGGCGGGCGGTCGCCGTACGCCCTGGCCATCCGCACCGCCTGCGGGTCGCCGCGACGGCTGTGACACAGGTCGATGCCGCCGGCGAACGCGACGTCCCGCTCCGGCTCGGCCGGATGCCGGAGTACGACCAACTTCTGGTGGTGCGAGCCGCCGCGCCGGACCCGCTGGTCGAGCAGTACCTCGCCACCGGCCGCCTCGACCGCCTCGCCGAGGTGCCGGTTCTCCTCCTCGCTGTAGGTGAACCGGTCGAGGTGGGAGCGCCAGATCAGGCCCTTGACGACGACGCCGCGCCGGGCGGCGGCGGAGAGCAGCCCGCCGATGGTGGGGCCGTCGTCGCGCAGCCGCTCGTCCGGGTCGCCCCGCCAGTCGGTGAAGAAGACGTGGTCGCCTTCTTCGAGGGCTTCGACCTCGGTGGCGAGCCGGTCGAAGTAGGTGGCGCCGTGGATCAGTGGCTCGGCCAGGTTGCCCTCGGTCCACACTGGGAGGGCGGAGTCGGGGTTGTCCCGCTCCGCCTCGCTGAGAAACCAGTCCTGAACAGGCACGCGGCACCTTCCGCTAGGCGATCACCTCACGGTAGGACGGGCGCCGCCCACCCGCATCCCGTACGCGGCACTCGGCCAGTACGACGGACTCGCCCTACCGTCCTGGCGGCTTGAACGGGTAGTCCAGATGGCGGCTTTGAAGGATGGGGTGCCTGGCACTACTGTCCCACGTCGTGACCAAGTATCGAATCGGTCTTTTCCTCACCTGCGCCTTGGCCTTCACCGTTTCAGCATGCGCGGGGGCAGAGCCGGCGCAGGAGCACTCAGCAACTTCGGCAACTTCTGCTCCGGGGCCGTCCCCTACTGTTCTGATGATTCCACGGGTCGTCGTATCCGCCGGCCATGATTCGGACCCCGGCACTAACTGGTCTGAGCGTCTGGAAGTAGAGCCTCACGGAGCATGGGAGTGTCACAACTGCGCGGGTGATGACAAGACAACCTCTGGCAAACTCAACGAAATCCAGATTCGCGACCTGCACTCGCTGTTGAATGACCCCACGTTCGCTGAAGAGGACATGTGGAAGAGGCCTAAGCCAAAGTGCGAAGGCGAGTGGTTCTCCACCCTGGCCTCCCGAGCCACAATCGTTGCTTGGCAAGACTGCCCGGGTGACGGACCGCCGCGAACGACCGCAGCCATCCTTCGCGTGCTGACCGATGGCACCCCGTTGGTGGTCAAAGCACCCGCTGCATGACCGAACAGGCGGCCACCAACCACGGCTGTCGACCGAAACGCGACCAAGTGCTGCTAGTCGTCTAGGTGCAGGTCGAAATAGGCCTGGACCGGGCCATAAAACGGATACGGCACGTACTCCACGAGCAGGCTCCGGTTACACCAGGCAAGCTCGACGAGCTCCTCCTCGTCCGCGACGTAGGCCGTCCCCTTCAGCACCCGGCACACGACGTACACCATTTTGCGTCCCGTCGCGGGATGGATGCGCTCGCCGAGGCGCTGCACCGAGTGGACCGTTAGGCCGGTCTCTTCGCCGGTTTCCCGGACTGCGGCCTCCTCGGCGGACTCCTCTGGTTCCACCTCCCCCGCCGGAAACTGCCACGAGAGCTGACCTTCGTTCACACGCCGCCTCACCAGCAACACCCGGCCGTCGTCCACGATGACGGCAGCAGCGATCAACGCTCGGTCATATCGCTGGTTCACGATGACTCCCTCAACGCCTCCGATGCAGGAGCCTCCGGCCAGCACACCGGGCACACACACCTCTTGACAGCAACCTCTGGGCCGTCGCCGACGACGACCGCTCCGGGACAGTCGTGCGGGGTGTCGCTCGACAGCGGTGGCCGGACGGCCAGCCAACAGGGCATACAGATCGTCGTGCCGGTCATCGGACACGCGCCAGGGCCGCCCGGAGGTCGTCAAGGGTCGCATCCTCGGGCAGCGTGCCCGAGCGCAGGAGCCGGACGGCTGCTTCTCGCCGCAGCACGTCGGCCGCCCAGAGCGGGACCGGGCAGCCCTCCGGCGTGCAGTTGAGGCACCTTCCGCCGCGGTCGTGCACGTCGCTCGCCAGTCGGGCGACGGAGTACTCGATCGCAGGGCTCCAGTCCCCAGCGATCCCGCCGCTCATCGGTCGGGTCCATCCACGCGGCGCCAGCGGCCCGCTTCGAGCCGGTAGTCCCGAACGCCGTGCAACTCGTTGACCACCCACCAGAGTGCATCGAGCAGCAGATCGACCAGCCTCACCACGACGTACTTCATCTGGCGGCCATGGCGTCGAGGATGGCGCCGACCCGGACCATCAGGGTGATGCACGGACCGTGGTCGGGGTACCTGCCGCACCAGGGCGAGTGTCCCCACACCCGCAGCCAGCCGACATCCCCCGATACATGATCGGTCCATGGGTCGTGGAGACGACCACGTGGGGTCGGCGGTCGAGAGCCGGGGAGATCAGTTCCAGCCAGTCCGTGGGTTCGAGGCGAAGTACGAGGCCCGCCGGGATCCGCTGGACCAGGACCGCTTCGAGCACGCGTTTCTTGGCGCGGGCCGCTTCGGCGTCTTCCTCGGCCTGCGCTCGTTCACAGATCCGGTCGGCCCGGTACTCGTCGAGAGCGGACTTCCACCTTCCCAGCGTGCCCATCGGTCCCTCCCAGTCGAACCGGGGAGGCATGGCGGCCGGGTCGCTCTGCTGAACCCGTTCCGGCCGCCACGCCCCGCTTGGACGGGCGGCACCCAACGGGGGAAGGGTGTCGCCCGGCGGACGCGGCAGGCTTGCGGAGCCGCGTCCAGTGAGGGCGGTCACGGTGGGATGAACAGCTACGCGGTACCTGAGGGCACCCGCCCGTCCGACATCCGCGCCGCGACCGTGCAGTCACCGTAGATACCGCGCAACTGGGCGAGGGGTACGTCACGTACCCGGATACACAGCGTACCCCTTACGGAGTAACTCCGGCTCGTTGAGCCAGCTCAACCGCCTCGGACCGAATCGACGCCGGGGCCTCGGTAGCCAGTCGGGCCAACATGTCCCGGGCCGCAGGGTTGTATCTGACCGTCTCCGGCGAAGTCGCGTCAGCCTTGTGAAGAAGATGAAGGGTCGCTTCCCGCGCGCCCTCGATGTCCGCGCTCCGGGCCAGTTCGACGTAGTGTCGCCCGCGTCGCTCCGTCGAAGGTATCGACGCCGGGTCGAGCGAGTGCGCCCGCCGCTGGGCTTCCTCCGGGTCGCCGAGGTCGACGGCGCACATCACCGCGTAGACGTCGACCAGTGGCCGGGAGACCCGGGTGCGCAGACCGACGAAGTTCTCCGGCAGTACTCGATGCACCACGTTCCGGGCGGTCTCCCAATCCGACCAGGCGCCCTGATCTCCGGTCCGTGCCCGGGTCAACGCCGAGCACAGGTGCAGGTCGGCCAGTATTTCGGCGTACTCGACCGGCCCGTCCGCAACGCGCGGCTCGATGAGCGCCTTCGCTTCGCCGAGCCGGGCAAGCGCCTCGTCGCCACGGCCGACGGACCGGAGCAGGTGGGCGGCGTACCAGATGGCCTGCGCGACGGCGATCGGATCGTCGGCGTCGAGGGCGGCCGCCATGCCCCGGTCGACAGTCAACCAGCACAGTTCGCGGTCGCCGTGCCAAGCCAAGAACGCTTGGGCGAGGTGGTACGACTGGGCCAGCATGGCGAGCGACTGACGCCGCTCTGCTCCGGCGTGCAGCCGCACGGCGCGCTGGGTGGCGTCGAGCAGGCCGGGCAGGATCGCGCCCGCCTCAGACCGCTGATGCCGGGAGGTGTGCCATGTCTGCCACGCCGAATCAACCGCGCCCCGCAGATACTCCGGCGAGGCGGGTACGCCGTCGATGTTGACGTGCCACGCGGTCAACGCTCGGCGGACATCCTCGACTCCGGGGTGGGTGGGTCGACCGTCAAGGGACAGGGTGACGGCCGGACCGAACAGGTCGCCGAGGTCCCGGACGCCCAAGTGGGGTGCGATCTGCTGCGCGGCGCGCAGGGTCAGGGACCGCTTGCCGTTCTCGATGAACTTGACGGTCGTCGGGGAGAGCCCGGCGAGCCCGGCGAGACGTTCCCGGGACAGTCCCGCCGCGCGGCGTAGACGCTCGACCCGCATGCCTGGTGTGGGTTCGGTCTGATCGGTCATGGCGCCACCTCACCGCATTGGGTACATCGTGTACCCGACGGTACGCGGACTCAGCCAGCAGCGCCAGGAACGTATCCGGTCCGCCGCCACTACTCCCCGGCTGGAACATCATGTACGACAAGGCGTAGATGATGTTCCAGCCGGGTCTGACGCGTCACTCCGCTGCCACAGCCGTCAGCTCGTCAGCGGCAGGGTGAGCCGGCTCGGCGAGAGCTGCACGGTGACCCCGGCGGCCGACATGTCGGTGGTCAGGTATTCACCGTGGTTGGCGACCAGCACCAACCCGATCCGGCTGCCGACCGGGAAGATGTAGTCCTTCGGCTCCAGGCGGATCGTCACCGTGTAGGCGGTGCCCGGGGTCAGCGGCGTACCGGTCGTCAGCGAGCTGTGGTTCTTGGTGTCGATGGCGCCCCGGCTCACCACCCGGGTCGGCGCCCCGTCGGTGTAGTGCACCAGCAGGGCGGTCAACGGCGTACTGGTCGAGGTGGCGCTGAACCGGACCTCCGCCGTGCCGGCCCCGGCCAGCCGACGGGCGGTGGTCAGCGCCGGGGCGAGGTAGACCAACCGGTTCGGCTTGGCGGTCTCCGGCTGGCTGGTCATCGCGAACTCGAACTGGCCCCGGCTGTCGGTGAACGACTGGTTGACCGCCGGACCGGGCGAGGTCAGCAGGGTGCCGGCGGCGCCGGTGCCCGGCCCGCCGAGGTAGAAGTCGGTCGAGGTGACCGTCCCGGGCCAGCTCGGGTAGGTGTTCGTCGCGCCGCCGGGCCGCTTGATGGTGGCCTGCGGCTCGTCCATGATCCCGTTGGCGATGTCGTAGAGCCAGTAGTCCATCCAGCGGCCGACGGTGTCCCGCCCGACCAGGTCGCTGCCGAACGGGTCGGTGTGCGCCCCGTCGTGCAGCCACAGCTTGCGCGGCACGCCCTGGGCGGCGATGGCGTCCCAGTACCGGCCGAACTGGGTGGTCTTGGTGTTGCCGTCCTGCTGGCCGTGGACCAGGAAGACCGAGGCGTCCACCGAGGCCGCCCCGTCCCGGTAGTCACGCTGCTGCCAGAAGGCGTTCAGGTCGGCGGTCGCGTCGTCGGCCGCGTCGCCGAGGGCGGTGTAGCGGGCGGCGCACTCGGCGTCGTGCGCGGGCGAGGAGACGTACCGAGCCAGGGATTCGGGGTAGCGGCTGCCGAAGCCGCCGTACGCGATGCCCTGGGCGCGGGCGTAGTCGTACCAGGCGGAGATGCTGGCGATCGGGACGATCGTCTCCAGCCCGTCGATGCCGGTCTCGGCGACCGCGATCGGCAGGGTGCCGGCGTACGAGACACCGATCATGCCGACCGAACCGGTGCTCCAGTCGGCGACCGCGGGCGTACCGTCGGAGTAGGTGGCGGTGGCACGGCCGTTGAGCCAGTCGATGGCGGCGCTCGCGCTGCGGACGTCCTCCGGGCCGCCGATGGTGGCGCAGCCGTCCGATCCGGCGGTGCCCTGCATGTCGACCTCGACGACGGCGTAGCCGCGCGGCACGAAGTAGTCGTCGTACCAGGCGGTGAAGTGCGCCGGGACGATCAGGTTGCCGCGCGGCGCGGTGCTGTCCCCGAAGTACGGGCTGGCGTGCATCACCGTCGCCACCTGGAGCCCGGTCTCGGTCTCCTCGGGACGGATCACCTGCACCGCGATCCGGTCGGTCGAGCCGTCGCCGTCACTGTCCATTCCAGAGTTGACGTAGACGGTCTCCTGGATCGCCGCGTCCCTGGCGAAGACCGGCTGGGTGGCGCCGTTCTCGATCGCCAGGCCGGGCGGCGCGGCGGTGGCCGGTGCCGTGCCGACCAGAACGCCTCCCGCCGTCATCGCCCCGGCCACCAGGGCGGCGGCGAACGATCTGGACATGGCTGTGCCAACGCGATAGCGCATGGTCCCTCCCCCGTACCGGACACGTGGCGCCACCATATCGACCTAGAGCGATCTGACGGAAGTCGATGTGATGTTCGTGATGCGGACGGCATCCGCGCCGGGACGCGGCGGCGGTGACGACCCGACGGTCCGGGGCGGTCGCGTGTTCAGTCGAGTGGCACGCTGGTCAGCACCGACGTGGTGGGCTGGGCCGAGCCGGCGGCCGGTTCGACGGTCACCGCGACGGCGTTCATCCCCGACAGTCCGGCCAGCAGGCTGCTGTCGTCGCCGGCCCCGGCGGTCAGTACCCCGGCCGGCCGAGGGGTCGTCCCCTCGATCAGCCACAACTGGTACGCCCGGTCGGCCGGGACCGGGGGTGCACCGGCCAGCAGCACGACTCCGGCGTCCCGGCCCGGGGAACTGAGGACGGTCAGCCGTCCCCCGCCGGTCAGCCCGTTGCGCCGGACCACCAGGTCCGGCTGGTCGAGGATCTCCTGCATCCGGTCCAGCTCGGCCCGGGCGGCGACGGTGGCCGCCCGCTCGTCGCGTACCCGCTGCTGCTGCACCAGGTAGCTGGTCACCCCGGCGGCCACCGCCAGTACGGCGGCGGCGACGGCAGCGGCGGTGACCGTACGCCACCGGGACAGCGCACTCCGGCCGTCCCGGCCCGGCCGGGGCCCCGGTCGCTCCTGACGGGTCCGGGACACCTGGGCCAGCACCTCGGCCCTCAGCCGTGGCGGTGGCACCGACCATGCACCGTCGGCCAGCCGCGCGGCGGTCTCCAGCAGCTCGCCGACCTCGGTCGCGCAGGACGGACAGTCGGCCAGGTGCCGGTCGAAGGCGGCCCGTTCGAGGTCGTCGACGGCGTCCAGCACGTACGCCCCGACCAGCGTGTGGATGTCGCTCACCTCGTCACCTCCACGCCGAGTACGCCGAGACAGTCCCGCAACCGGATCAGCCCGTCCCGCATCCGGGTCTTCACCGTCGGCAGCGCCGCGCCGAGCAGCTCCGCGACCTCCCGGTAGGTGTGCCCGGCGTAGTAGGCGAGGGTGATCGCCTCGCGTTGCAACTCGGTCAGGTCACCGAGGCAGCGGCGTACCTGCTGCTGCTCCAGCCGGCGGGCGGCCTGGTCCGGCACCTCGTCGTGCGGGGTCTCGGCCGGGCTCGTGGCGACCCTGACCTGACGCTCGGCACTGGCCTGCTCGGCCCGGACCCGGTCCACCGCCCGGCGGTGCGCGATGGTGCAGATCCAGCTCGTCGCCGAGCCGCGCGCCGGGTCGAACCGGGTCGCCGTGCGCCACACCTCGACCAGTACCTCCTGGGTGACCTCCTCGGCCTGCGCGGGATCCCGCAGCACCCGGCGGACCAGCCCGTACACCCGGGGGACCACCAGGTCGTAGAGCCGGCCGAACGCCGCCTCGTCGCCGAGGGCCACCGCCCGCAGCAGCCCGTCCGCCTCGGCCCGGCCCGCGTCCGGCGCGGGCCGGGGCGAGGGTACCGGGGTGAGGTGGTCGGGCCGGCGCCGCGCGCCGCTGGGATCCGTCATGGCACCAGCCTTCCTTCGGTGGTCCGCCCGGACCACGAGTGGTATTGGACACGACGATCCGCCGGATCGGTATCCACGGATCTGCCGGTATCCGGGCCCGGTCACTAGACGGCGACGGTGCCCAGGGCACGGCCGGCGAGGACCAGCCCGACGACGAGCACCAGCCCGGCCGTGCCGAGCGGTGCGGCGGAGGCGAGCGCCGCCAGCCGGCGCCACCGCCGGGTGGTCCGGTCGCGCCGCCGCCGCTGGTCCCACCGCTCGCGCAGCCGGACCACCAGCAGGCCCGCGGCGGTCAGCGTGGCGGCCATGCCGGCGCCGTAGCCGATCACGAGCAACACCCCGAATCCGGTACGCCCGAGGCCGATCGCGCCGAGCAGGATCACCAGGGCGGACGGGCTGGGCACCAGTCCCCCGGAGACGCCGAGCCCCAGGATGCCAAGCCGGCTGGTTCCGTGGTGATGGTGGTGGTGCTGCCCCGCCCCGTGGCCGTGCGGGTGGTCATGCCCGTGGGTGTGGCCGTGCGTGTCGTCGTGCCCGTGCCCGCGGCCATGGGCATGGGCATGGGCACGGGAATGGGCGTGGGGCTGATCGTGTCCGTGGGCGTCGGCGTGGATTCGGTGGTGGTCGACTGCCGAGCGGGCGCGACGGCGGACGAGATCGAGCAGCATGCCCGCGCCGACCACCGCGATCAGGCCGCCGCTGACCACGCCGAGCCAGCCGAGCACGGTCTCGCCGACCAGCCCGGCGACCGTGGTCAGCAGCAGGCCGAGCACCAGCACCCCGCCGGTGTGCGTCAGCGTCACGGTCGCGCCGACCGCCACGGCGTCCCTCGGCCGGCCGGCCCGACCGGCGAGGTAGGCGGCCATCACCGTCTTGCCGTGGCCGGGCAGTGCGGCGTGTGCCGCGCCGAGCACCAGGGCGAGCAGCACGGCGAGCGTCCCGACCAGCGGCGTCACCTGCCGGCTGCCGACCAGGTCACGCAACCGCCGCTCGGCACCCGCCGTCCAGCCGGCGACGGCCGAGGACGACTCGCCGGAGGTGGGCGCCGCGACGCCGTCCACCGTCGCGGCCCCCGGACCCGCAGCACCGCCATCGCGAAGTCCCGCGCCTCGGCGCGGGCCGCCTCCGCCCGGGACCCCGAGGTCAGCACCCGGCTCCACCCGCAGCCGCGCCGCGCGTACGTCCAGCGGGGAGCTGAGCAGGTCTTCCGGGTACGCCCGCAGCACCTCGCTCACACTCGCCACCGGCAGCGGCGAGTCGACGATCCGCACCCCGGAGCCGACGGCGGTCAGCTCGCGCCAGCCCACCCGGTCGACCCGGTACCGGTTGACGATCTCGACCGTCGTCGCGGAGCCGAGTACGGCGTCGGCGGTCAGCCGGCACCGTAGCCGGCTGGTGGGCAGCCCGGCGGTGCCGGAGGCGTACTCGAAGGCGGTGTCGCCGACCGCCCAGCCCAGCCGGCGGCCGGCGACGGTGACCTCGAAGTCCCGGGCCAGCTCGGCGCAGCTCGCGGCGGCGTGCGCGGCGCGTTCCGGCCCGCTCGCGCTGCCGTCACCGTTCGAGTCGACCGTGCCGGACTCCTGCAACGTCGGCAGTTCGGCGAGGTCGACCTCGGTGGCCACCACGACCCGGTCGGGGCGGAGTTCCAGCGCCGCCGACTGGTTGACCGAGAAGTTGCCCAGCGGGTGGGCGCCGGCCGGGCGCGGCGGGTCGGCCAGCGCACCGGCCAGCCCCAGCGAGAGTCCGACGACGACCAGTAGCGCGATCCGTCTCATGCTGACCCCAGTCCGGCGAGGGCGCGGGCGGCGGCCGGCGCGTCCAGTGTGGAGAAGTACGGGTTGACGTCGAGCGCCCGCCCCAGGTCGCGCCGGGCGGCCGCCCGGTCCCCCAGGGCGAGTTCGATCATTCCGAGGTGGTAGGCGTACCGGGCGTTCCGGGCGCCCAGCGACTCGGCGCGCCGGGCGTAGCCGAGTGCCTCGGCGTGCCGCCCGTTCGCGTGCAGCGCCCAGCCGAGTAGGTCGGCGACCTCGGCGAACTGCCGCCGCTGCCACTCCCGGCGGGCCAGGGTCAGCGCCTCGGCCGGACGGGACCGGGCCAGCGCGAGAGCCGCCCCGGCCAGGGCGTCGGTGCCGCCGTTGGCGGTGAAGAGCTGGTGCGCGGCGTGCGCCAGCTCTCGCTGCGCGTCGGCCTCGGCGCTCCGGCCGGCGGCGTCGAGCAGGTCGGCGTATTCGAGGAGGTAGCCGGGGGTCGGTGACCGGGCGATGAGGTCGGCGTAGCCGGCGACGGCCTGGTCGAACCGGCCCCGGGCGGCGGCCACCTTCGCCCGGCCCTGGAGCAGCGGCAGGTAGCCGGGATCGGCGGCGGTGCCGGCGGCGTACTCCCGCTCCGCGCCGGCCAGGTCGCCAGCGTTCCAGGCCAGCTCGCCGAGGTGGTAGCGGCAGAAGGCCACATCGGCCGGGTCGAGAGCGGTGTCGAGGGCCTGCCGCAGCAGGGCGGTCGCCTCGGAGATCCGGCCGCGCTGCTCCCGGTCGTAGGCGGCCCGGGTCAGCGCGGTCAGCCCGGGGCGCAGGTCGAGCAGTCGTTGCACCGCCTCGGTCGCGGCGACGGCCCGGCCCAACTGGGTCTCGGCGTCGGCGAGTACCGCGTACGCCTCCGCGCTGTACGGATTGACCCGCAACGCCTGCCGGGCGTGCCGGGCGGCACCGGCGAAGTCGTGCCGGGCGTTCGCCAGGGCGCCGAGCCCGGCCAGCGCCGGGTCGTTGCCGTCCGGGCGTACCGCGAGGGACCGGCGCAGTGCCCCCTCGGCCTTGCCGAACCAGCTCGGGTCCGCCGTGATCCGGGACTTCTCCAGGTACGCCAGGCCGAGCGCCGCCCAGCTCCGGTGGTCGCCGGGGACCCGGCGGAGCTGCTCCTGCGCCCGGTCGATCGTCACGGCGAGCCGGTCGCCCCGGGGTACGACCTCGCCGGTGACCGCCGCCGGTGCCGGTGCACGGAGCCCGAGCACCCCGCCGACGCCGAGCAGCAGCACGGTGGCCAGTCCCAGCACCACCAGGGAACGGACCCGGATTCGCAGTAGCCGCCTCATCTCTCCGCTTCCTCTCCTCCGCGATTCCTTCGGTCTCCGGGCCCGGGGCATGGCCGGCACGCGACCCGCCATGCCCCCGGGGCCGGGGTGCTACAGCGGTTGGGTGGGTTCGGAGTCGACCGGCGCGGGACGGCGACGCCAGCGCAGCCAGCCGACCAGCAGCAGCGTGCCGAGCGCGGCGGCCACCCCGGCCAGCCCCCAGGCGACGGTGGTCGCGACCATCGTCGCGGGGGTGTCGCCGCCGTCCCGGCTGGCCAGTCCGGCGAGGCTGCCCGGGGTCACCGACGGATCGGTGGGTTGCGGCGACCCGTCGGCCTGGTCGCCGCCGTCCGCAGCCGTCCCGGCGCCGGCCCCGGTGCCGCCGCCCTTGTTGACCGCGCCGACGTTCGGCAGGGCCAGGTACGGGAAGGAGCCGCCGAACCGGTTGTCGTTCGCGTCCACCCGGTCTCCGGCGGCGAGCGCGTCGACCAGCTTGCCGGTTTGCGCCGCCCCCTCGACGGCCTGGATCGCGATGTCCACGGCGTCGTCGGTGAGCCGCCGCCCGTTCGGGAAGCCCTGTAGGTCACCGCCGAGTACGCCCAGCCGGTTCGGCGTCGCGGCGACCGGCGTCGACAGGTTGAGCCGGAGCATCTCGGCGGGCTGGAACCGACCCGGCGACACGTCCTGGTTGTTGAGCTGCGAGTTGAGGTCGACCTTGATCGGGCCGTCCGGTGTCCTCGTGGTGATCCCGGTCAGGAAGATCTCCACGAGGTCCTGCCGGGGCGTCGCCGGAGCCGGTACGCCGTAGCTGGTCTCGATCAACCGGGGCAGCTCGGGGTTGGTCACCCGGGCCACCACCTCGGGGATGGTGGCGTCCTTCTCCGGCGGCAGCGAGTTGAACGCGTCCTTCAGCTTCGCCGGCACCACCACCTCGTTGACCAGCGGGTTGCCCAGCCGGGAGACCTGCACCCGGTCGCCGCCGCGCGGCACCTCGCCGACCTTGCCGGAGATCCGCACCCGGGCCCGGTCGGTGGTCGCCCAGACGCCGATCACCGGGTTGCGTTTCGGGTCGCCGCGCAGCGCCACGTCCGAGAACGGCACCTGGAGAGCGATGCTGTTGACGTTGTAGCCGGCCAGGGTGTCCTGGCCGGTCTCACTGAGGTCCCCGCCGTAGAGCAGGTCGAAGACCCGCAGGTCCAGGAAGAACGGGTCGTCGGCCTGGCCGGCGAAGACCTTCCAGCCGCCGGGCAGCGTGGTGGTGGCGTCCCGGCGCAGCTTGGCGTAGTCCGGCATGGCGGCGTTGCCGACCCGGGACGGCGCGACCGGCCCGCCGGTGACCCGGGTCTTGAACGGCTCGCCGTCGAACGACGACTCCAGCTTGTAGGTCTGCCGGAACAGCAGGTTCTCGTCGTCCAGCGCGGTGACCGGGCCGTTGTTGTAGAGGAACGTCGAGCCGCCCCGCCGGTCGACGTTCTGGAACGTCCACCGGAACGTCGCGTCCGGCTTGGCGTCGCCGTCGTTGTCGACCTTGATGTTGTACGCCGCGTCGGTCGCGAACGGGTAGAAGTTCGGTCCCCCGTTCGGCTCCTCGAACGGTGTCCAGTTGGCGATGAACGTGAGGTAGCCCGGGCGCTCGGGACTGACGAAGGCGTACAGGTCGGTGTTGTCGATCGCCGGGTCCGTGGCGACCAGCGGCGCCTCGCGGTGACTGGATGCCCCGGCGGTGGTCGGCCCGAGGCCGGCCACCGCACCGGCGAGGGCGACGCAGGTCGCGGCGGCCAGTGCCGTGGTCATCCGCCGCGCGGGCCGGCGCCGTGACGCCGGGCCAGGTGTCGTGGTCATCTTTCCTCCACTCTCGGTGCAGACGCTGGTGTCGTCTGCCGAGGATTCGGAGGAGGGTGCCTCCCTGATGGCCCACTGTGAGTTTCCCGTCAGCCACCCATCCGCGCCGGGACCGGCTCCGAATAGGGCGCCCGGCCACCGCGCCGCACCGGCCCGGCTACCTGCTCTGGTTCCGCGACACCTGGTCAGCCCAGCCGGACAACGGCAGGCCAGCGATGCCGCCGCGCCGGGAGAGTCTCCGGAAGAAACTGAGGAAGCCGGCGACTCCGAAGGCCCACGAGGCCGAATTCTCCGCCGGATCGTCGACCACGAAGATCGGATGTCCATCCGTACCGGCGCCGCGCAGCAGCATCTGCGCCCCCGCCGCGCTGGCCGCGTCCCAGTAGCGCGGGTCGGCGCCCTGGATGGCAAGGTCGATCAGCATGTTGCCGACGCCGGCGCTGCCACAACACTGGACCGGCACGCTCACCCTGGGCAGGAAGGCCGTACAGACGTCCGCGAGGTGGCGGGCGAGGTCGGCCAGTTCCGCGTCGTCCAGGACGCGTCCCGCGTACCACAGGGTCTCGGTGATGCCGCTGAGACCCTGGCACCAGGACACCGCGATCGAGGCCGCGATCGGGCCGCGCATCCGCTCGGCCAACGATCGTGCCCGGCGGGCGAGCGCCCGGGCACGTTCGGCTCCCCCGGCGATCAGGCTGTCGTCGCCGAGGGCGGTGCCGACGCCGAGCAGGAGTTCCGTCGTACCGGCGAGGCCGTGCGCCCGGCCGGCCGACTGCTCGACGGCGGCCGGTGCCGGCAGCAGATCGGCTTCGGTCCTCGTGACCGGAACCGGTCGCCGCAGCACGAACTCGGCGCACCGCCGGGCCACACCAAGATGCGCCGGATCGCCTGTCGCCCGGTGCAGCAACACATGGCCGAGCCCGACCCCGGCGGCGCCGGACATCAGGTCCTCGTCCTCCGGCGCCCAGTCGGCGGCGGGCAGGTGCGGACCCGGATACCCCGGCCCGAGGTCGAAGCCGCGCCGCCGGGCGGACAACAGGAACAGGTCGACGCCGGTACGGCCCGTCATCAGCCCGGGCGGCAGGTCGATCGCGGTCATCGCCTGGATGGTGAACGGCACCAGGTCGCGGAGACAGTCGGCGACCCCGGACTGGTCCAGATGCTCCAGCAACTCCAGTCCCACCCCGGCGGCGCCGTTGTAGACACTCGCGTCGATCGCGGCGGACCGGCTCGGCGGGGTGGCCATGAGCCGCCGGGTCTGGTCGAGCAGGTCCGCGAGCAGGTTGCCGGTGATCTCGGCGGCGAGTTCCGGGGTGACATCGGGCGGGGCGGGAAGGACTCGGGGTGTGCTGCCCGGCCGGGCGGTCTCTCCGGCGGCCAGCCGGCGTGCCGCGTCGCGCGCCAGGTCGGCGTCGCCGCTGATCAGATCGACGATCGCGCCGACGACGCCCGCCGGCCGTTCACCGTGGCGCGCCCGGATCGCCCGCAGGGCGCGTTGCCGGGGAATCTCCCGGTCATCCCCCACGTCCACCGGGGGCAGGGCGTGCGCGGCGAACAGCAGGGTCATGCCGAGCGCGTGCAGGTCGTCGGTGTCCAGGGGCGGCTCGTCGCGGAACTGTCGCGCCGGGGCGTACCCGGGCGTGCCACCAGGCACGTACACGCCGTCGTGGTGGGCGAGGCCGAAGTCGATCAGGGTCACCCGGTCGCTGTCCACGACGATGTTGCGCGGGGTGAGATCGCGGATCAGAATGTCGCGGCTGTGCAGCGACAGCACGATGCCGGCGAGCTGTTCGGCGAGGCGTTCGAGATCGCGCCGGGCGTCCGACCGCCCGACGGCGTCCCGCGGCAGGTACGGACCATCAAGTATGACGCTGTCCACCAGGTTGCGCGGGCCGGCGTCACTGGTGACCAGGAATTCGTCGACCCCGTGCCGGAAGTGGTCGACGAACCGCGGTACGCCCGGCACACCGTCGAGTACCTGGAGGATGCGCCGCTCGTTGCGGAGCCGCAGCCGCGTGTCGCCGACCGCGTCGTGTTCGTCGACGTGCGCCCGGGCCTGCTTGACGACCACCGTGGCGCCGTCCCGCTCGTCGACTGCCCGATAGACGTTGCCGCGCCCGGACTCGTAGACGCCGACGACCGCCCGGTAGCGACCGCCGAGCTGTGTCGGCGTACGGACCGCGCCGGCGTCGTGGTCGCCCCGCTCGCCGGTGAACGGGTCGATCGTCCAGGTCGGCTGCCGGTACCGCAGCGTCGCCAGCCCGCCGAATTCCTCCCCGTTGGGTCCGTGGATCACCGCGACCAGGCGACCCTTCGGATCGGCTGACCACGAACTGACGAACGGGCCGTACCGGTAGTAGACCGGCGCGGCCGAATCGATGGCCCGGTCACTGAGGACCCGCGGTCCCTGCTCCCCGCACAGCAGGTCCACCAGCCGGATTCCCAGCTCGCGTACCCGGTCCTGGTCCGGATAGAGGGTGAATGCCTTACCGACCGACGCCGGTGAGCTGAAACCGTCGTTGAGCCGGCTGAGCACCCGTCGTGAGCGGGCCAGCTTGAAGGTGCAGCCCTCGGCGAGCAGCACAGGGACGAGTCGCTCTACCAGAGCCGGGAAGGTGGCCGGACGCGCCGAGATGTGTAGCTTCCAGCCATGCTCGGGCAGCACCTTGCCGTCCGGTCTGAGCATCAGCCAGGTGTGGTCGGACCGGAGCTGGTAGCCGTTCCCGGCGTGGTCCCGGACGGCGCGTTCGACGTAGCTCTCAATCTCGTTGTCGGCCACGTCGAACGCCCGGTCCTGGCTTGGAATCACTAGTGGTTAGGACGACCGAGTGTGGATGATGGCCCAGCTGGCGTTGATGCAGCAGCCCTCGCAGCGGGTCCGGTCCTGCTCGGTGTGGTAGCCGTTGGCGAACTCCAGGTCCGGCTCCGGCACGTCGGCGCCCGCGTCACGCGGCTCCAGGGACAGCAGTGCGTTCACAGTCAATCCTTTCCGACCAACCTTGGTCTGCGGGAAGTCTGGAGTTCGCACGTTACCCAGCGGATGTCAATATTTCGAGGAGACCTACACAGACTGATCGCCGGTGCGGGGTGTGGACCCTCGTCCACACCCCGCACCGGCCAGCCTCAGCTCGTCGCTACGCCCGGCAGGAGGCGAGTGCGCCGACGACCCCGACGCCCGGCTTGCGCAGCGGCAGTCGGGTCGACGCTCCCGGGCACCGGGGCACAGTGAGGTCGTAGACGCCCCGGCCGAAGGTGGCGGCGGTCAGTTGCCGGGTCGGCTCGTGGTAGCGCAGGTACATCACGGCCGCCTGCGGCAGGTTGGTGCCGAGCGCCGCCCACTCCCCGCCGTTCCACGCCGAGAGGTAGACCCCGACGTCGGTGCCGACCACGAGCAGGCCGTCGGAGGTCGGGATGACCGAGTTCACCGGCGCGTCCGGCAGGCCCCGGCCGATGTCCGTCCAGGTACGACCGCCGTCCTGGGTCACCATCACGTGCGGGCGGTCGCTGCCGGACCGGAAGCCGGAGAAGGTGGCGTACGCGATGTTCTTGTCCTTCGGGTGCACCGCGACCCGGGTGACCCAGGTGCCGGGGAGTTCCGCCGGGTCGACCTGGTGCCAGTTCTGCCCGGTGTCGTCGGTCCACCAGAGCCGGCCGTCGTCGGTGCCGACGTAGAGCTTGCTGCCGTCGGTCGGCGCCGCCGCGAGCGTGGTGACGGTGCCCCACGGGTAGCCGTTCGGGTCGTTCGGGCCGCCGCCGGTCAGGTCCGGGCTGATCGCCGTCCAGGTCCGGCCGTTGTCGGTGGACCGGTTGACGATGTTGCCGGCGTAGTACATGACGTCCGGGTCGCTCGGGTCGAACTGGAGCGGCGTCTGCCAGTTACGCCGGTCCGAGACGGTCTGGTTGGTGCCGATGGTCTGCCGTGGGGTGCCACCGCTGTTCTCCGAGCGGTAGCAGGAGCCGTACTGGCTGCACCCGAAGACGATGTTCGACGCCTCGGGGTGGATGACCACCTGGAGCCCGTCGCCGCAGCCGATCGCGTCCCACGGGCCGCCCACCCCGTTGTAGCCCCGGTTGCAGCCGTTGTCCTGCGCCCCGGCCACCTTCAGCGCCGGATCGGTCTCGGCGACGTCGACCGTGTAGAACTGCGTGTACGGCTCGTACGTCGCCTTGGTCCAGCCGCCGACCCCGTTCACGTCGGAGCGGTACATCCCGCCGTCGTTGCCGAGGTAGGCCCGGTTTGGCACCTTCGGGTCCCAGCGCATCACGTGCTGGTCGGCGTGCACCCCGCTGACCGAGGCGAAGGTCTGCGCGCCGTCGGTCGAGCGTCCCAGGTTCACCCCGGCCAGGAAGACGTGCGCGGCGTCCAACGGATCCACCCAGAGCTTGCCGAACCACCAACTGAAGGTGGACTGCGACGCCTGGTTGGCGGTGACCGGGGTCTGGGTCCAGGTGTCGCCGCCGTCGTCGGAGCGGTAGAACGCCCGGAACGGGCCGAGCGCGGTGCCGACGTACGCGTAGAGCCGCTTCGGGTCGCTCGGCGCCAGTGCCAGGCCCCAGCGGCCCTGGTCGGCGTCGGTCGGCAGCCCGTTCGTCATCCGCTGCCAGCTCTGGCCGCCGTTGTCGGAGCGCCACAGGCTGGAGCCCGGCCCGCCGTACGTCCGCTGGTGCGGCTCGCGCAGGTGGTCCCAGAGTGCGGCGTAGACCCGGTTCGGGTTGGTCGGGTCGATCAGCACCTCGGTCGCCCCGGTGGTGCCGTTCGGCGGGGTGAGCACCCGGCGCCAACTGCTGCCGCCGTTCTCGGAGAGGTAGACGCCCCGCTCGCCGCCCGGCTTGAACAGGTTGCCGGCGGCGGCGGCGAAGATCCGGCGCTCGTTGCGCGGGTCGATGGCGAACCGGGCGATGGCGTGGCTCTCCGTCAGCCCCACCCGCTGCCACGTCCTGCCCCGGTTGTACGACCGGTAGACCCCGTCCCCGCCGAAGGTGATCGAGCCACCGCCCGGCTGTGCCTCACCGGTGCCGGCGAAGAGCACTCCGCTGCGGGTCATCGCGACCGCGCCCATGCTCTGCACCCAGTTTCCCGGCCAGACGGACTCGTAGGTCATCCCCGCGTCGCTGGACTTCCAGATCCCGCCGGAGGCGGCGGCGATGAAGACCTGGTCGTCGACCAACGGGTCGATCGCGATGTCGACGACCCGGCCGCCGATGTTGGTCGGGCCGAAGAAGTGCCACTTCTGCCGGGCCAGGTCGTGGTACGCGCCCCGGCTGCGCGCGGCGATCCCGTCCGCCTCGCCCCGGGCCCTGACGTACTTGGCGGCGGATAGTTCCCGGCTGCCGTCGCTGAGCCGCTGCGAGGTCATCCACTCGGCGGGCATCTCCATCGGCCCGGTCGGCATGCTGGTGGCCAGGGAGCGCTGCTCGGCGGGCTGCGGGGTCAGGGAGGTCGACGACGAGGAGGCGAGGGCGCCGGCGGCGAGCAGTACCAGGGTCGCGGTGACCGCCGTGCCGCGGCGAGGTGGGCGGGGTGTGGCCTTCATGCGGGCTCTCTCCTGTCCACACGGGAGTGCGATGGCGTATCCGGTCGCTGTGCGGCCAGGCTAGATTGATCACGGATCAAGGTCAATGAAACCTTTTTCAGCCTGGACCGCACGGCGCTCGCGCACCGCGTCCGACCTTGCGGTCCACCGCATCGCCGGGGAGGCTGAAAAGGTTCAATGCTGCTGGTCCCATTTCGACCTCCGGGCCAACCCGAGGCCGGGTGCTATCCGCCGCCGCTGCGGAACCCCGGCAGGCCCGCGTCGTCGGAGTCGGGACCGACCACGGCGGTCAGCGCGGTGCCGTCGGCGCAGAGCGCGGTGGCCCGCAGGTACATCCGCCGGTGCTGGGCCCGGAGCAGCACCTCGGACTCGAAGACCTCGTCCTCGACGCTGAGCAGCTCGATGTCGGTCCGCTCCTGGTAGTGCGCCCGTACGTCCAGCGGGGTCAGCCGGATCGTCGCCTCCACCGTGGTCAGCGCCCCCTGCGCGGCCGTACTCGTCACCCGGGCGCCCTCCGGCAGCACCAGACCGGCGACCTCGGCGGTGACCTCGCTGCCCTCGTCCATCGGCACCCGGTCGCAGCTCGGCAGGTTCGCCAGCATGGCCTTGTTCCGGTCCGGCGCCGCCGACCCGCCCGCACCGTCGCCACCACCGCAGCCGGCGAGCCCCAGCACGGCGACGGCGAGCACGAGCACCCGGGATCTCATCGGTGCAGGATGCCACGGTCAGCGCAGCACCCGCCAGCGTCGCACCGCGAGCAACTGCACGGTGATGACGGCCGCGCTGATCACCATCAGGACGATCGTCAGCAGCGCCCCGTAGGCGAATCCGGAGAACTCGAAGGCGTGGTCGAAGATGTAGACCGGCAGGTACTGGGTCGCGTTCGCCGGGCGCCCGTCGGTGAGCACGTACGCCGGCACGAAGTTGACCTGGAGGGTGAGGATCGTGTCCCGGACCGCCAGCAGCACCAGCACCGGGGCGAGCAGCGGCAGGGTGAGCCGGCGCAGTTG
Source organism: Plantactinospora sp. ZYX-F-223 (assembly GCF_039649625.1). Lineage (NCBI taxonomy): Bacteria > Bacillati > Actinomycetota > Actinomycetes > Micromonosporales > Micromonosporaceae > Plantactinospora > Plantactinospora sp. ZYX-F-223. The sequence goes on from NZ_JBDJAV010000007.1 coordinate 150,913, forward strand.
GCCGAACGGACCGCAGCCCTCCAGCGCCGCCGCCTCGTAGAGCCGCCCGTCGAGCAGGCGGCGGGCGGCGAGGACGACGAGAAAGCCCTCCCCGATCGGGAAGAGCAGCATCAGCACCACCCCGACCCGGGCGGTGGTCGGCTCGGCCAGCCAGGTGTAGCCGGGGTGCCCGACCAGCCCGAGGAGCTGGTTGAGCGGGCCGTAGAGCGGGTTGAGCACCCAGAGGAAGAGCACCGCCAGCGCCACGTCGGGAATCACCGTCGGCAGGTAGACGGCGACCCGGAACCACCGGCCGCCGGGCCTGGGCGCGGCAAGCAGCAGGCCGAGCCCGACCGCCGCGAGCAGCCGCAGCGGCACCGAGACCGCCACGTGGAACAGCGACGCCTCCAGGCTGTCCAGGAAGAAGTCGTCGGCGAAGAGCCGGCGCAGGTTGGCCAGCCCGGTGAACCGGGGGTCGCGGGTCAACCCGGTGTGGTCGGTGAAGGCGTACCCGACGTTGAGCAGCGCCGGCAGCGCGATCAGCAGCAGCACGGCGACGCCGTACGGGGCGAGGAACATCCACGGGGTGAGCGGACGCCGGAAACGCCTGCTCATCGACGTCGGCCGGTCCCGGCGACGCTTGCTCGGCGCTGGCCGGTCTCGGTGTCGAAGCGGTGCAGCCGGCGCGGGTCAGGGCGCAGCCGCAGTCCGGCACCGGCCCGCAGCCCGTGCCGGGGTCCGGTGCGGACCGCCAGCCGGGTGCCGTCCGGGCAGCGGGTGAGCAGGATCGCCTCGCTGCCCAGCGCCTCCACCGCCTCCACCGTCGCCTCGACCGGCCCGTCGGGGTCGATGGCGATGTCCTCCGGGCGTACCCCGACGGTCAGCCCGGGTGCGCCGCCGAGCACGCCGCCGCCGGGCACCAGGTTCATCGGCGGGCTGCCGAGGAACCCGGCCACCACCAGGTCGGCCGGTTCGTCGTAGACCTGCTGCGGCGGGCCGACCTGGCGGAGCCGGCCGGCGTCCAGCACCGCCAGCCGGTCGCCGAGGGTCATCGCCTCGGCCTGGTCGTGCGTGACGTGCACCATCGTGGTGCCGAGATCGCGGTGCACGGCGAGCAGGTCGGCCCGGGTGGCGAACCGGAGCTGGGCGTCCAGGCTGGCCAACGGCTCGTCCAGCAGATAGACGGTGGGCTCCCGGACCAGGGCGCGGGCCAGCGCCACCCGCTGGCGCTGCCCGCCGGACATCTGGTCCGGATAGCGGTCCAGCAGGTCGGCGATGCCGAGCCGCTCGGCGGCGGCCCGGGCCCGCCGGTCCGCCTCGGCCCTCGGCACCCGGCGGACCCGCAACCCGAAGAGCAGATTCCCGCGTACGGTCAGGTGCGGATAGAGGGCGTAATCCTGGAAGACCATCGCGACGGCCCGCCGGTGCGGGGGTACCGGTGCGATGTCGGTGCCGTCGACGAGGATCCGGCCGGCGTCGGGCCGGTCCAGTCCGGCGACCAGTCGCAGGATCGTCGACTTGCCCGAGCCGGAGGGCCCGACCAGGGTCAGCAGCTCGCCGGCCCGCACGTCGAGGTCGACCTCGTGCAGCGCGGTGACCGACCCGTACGCCTTGCCCAGCGCCTCCAGCCGGATCGCGCCCCGGTCGGCATTCACCGGGTCGGGTCCCGGAACAGCGGCCGTACCTTCTCCTCCAGTTGGCGCAGCCCCTCCTCGCGGCCGACCCGGCCGTAGAACACCTCCTCCAGCAGGGCGTCCGTCTCGCGTTCGACCCGCGACCAGGTGGCGGTGCGCGGGGTGGCCCGCAGGTGCGGCTCGGCGTCGAGATAGACCTGCGAGGAGCGCGGCGGCAGGCTCGGCTTCAGGAACTCGTCGGAGCGCGCGACGTCGAGCCGGGACGGCACCGTACGCCCCGACGCCGCGAGGATCCGCTGCCCCTCGGCACCCATCGCGAACTCGATGAACCGCCAGGCGTCGCGGTGGTCGGGCCGCCCGGCGCTCATGCAGTACGCGTCGCTGTGCAGGATCGACGCCGGTTTCCCGCCCGGCGCGACCGGCAGCGGCGCCACGTCCCACTCGAAGTCTTCGACGGTACGCAGGGTGGGGACCGCGACCCGGCTGTTCAGGTACATGCCGAGCGTGCCGCGCAGGAACCGCGCCTCGCTCGACTCGCTCTGCTCCTCGGCGTCCGGCGGTACGACGTGGTGCACCAGTTGCAGGTCGAGGAACCAGTCGACGGCTTCGCGGGTGGCCGGCGAGCCGGTCAGGGTGAGCGTGCTGGGCCGGTCGGGGTCGTCGACGAGGTCACCGCCGTTGGACCAGACGAACGGCGCCAGCCGGGGCACGCTCGGCTCGACGCCCACCCCGTACCGGCCGTCCCGGGTGAGCGCCTTCGCGGTGCCGAGGAAGTCGTCCCAGGTCCAGCCGGCCTTCGGTGGGGTCACGCCGGAGGCGCGGAACAGGTCGGCGTTGTAGTAGACGACCAGTGACGAGAGGTTCTGCGGCAGGCAGGTCAGCGTCTTTCCGTCGAACCGGAAGGCGTCCAGGGCGGCCTTGCTGAAGTCGCCCTCGGCCAGTGCCTGGCTGGAGTCGAGATAGGACTGCGCGGGCTCGATGGCGCCCTGCGCGGCGAACTGGCCGTACCGGCGGTAGTTCAGCAGGAAGACGTCGGGTGGGGTGCCGCCGGCAAACGCCGTGGTCAGCCGGGCCATCAGCTCGTCCGGGGTGGCCACCGGGGAGAGCGTGACGTCCACGTCCGGGGTGGACTTCTCGAACGCCTCGATCATCGTCCGGTAGCCGGCGATCTCCTCGGCGTCGCCGAAGAGCACGACGGTGATCCCGGCGCTCTCCCCGGGATCATCCGCGCCGCAGCCGGCGAGCAGGCCGGCGACGAGCAGGCCGGCGGCCCAGCGCCGCCAGGATCGGGTCATCTGCGTCCTCCAGATCTCAGTGCCGCCAACGGGTCGTCGTCCAGCAGGATCCGCTGGGCCAGCAGGAACACCAGCACACACGGCAGGGTCGCCACGACAGCGCCGGCCATCAGCAGCGGCCAGTCGGTCGGGTTCAGCAGGCGCAGGAACTGCAACCCGAGCGCGTACGTGTAGCGGTCACCGCTGTGCAGGTAGAGCAGCGGGTCGATGAAGTTGGCCCAGTGGTAGGTGAAGGCGAGTACCGCCACCGCCAGGGTGGTCGGGCGTACCTGGGGCAGCGCGACCCGGCGCCACACCGACAGCCACCGGGCGCCCTCCAGCCGGGCCGCCTCAAGCTGGCTCTCCGGTACGCCACCGAAGCTCCACGCGTAGAGCAGCACCAGGAACGGGCTCACCGCGAGCAGGGCGGGCGCCAGCAGCGGCAGGTAGGTGTCGACCACCCCGACCAGCCGGAACAGCTCGAACCGGGTGGCCCAGACGGCGGTGACCGGGACGAGCAGCACCACCAGCAGGCCGAGCACCACCCGGCGCCGGGCTGCCGGGCCGAGCAGCCGGATCCCGAAACCGGTCAGCGAGGCGGCCAGCACCGTCAGCGGTACGGCGAGCGCGACGACCAGCGCCGAGTTCGCCAGATAGCGGAACAGCGGGATCAGCTCGGGCAGCCGGGCGTACGCGGCCAGCGTCGGCTCCGGCGGCAGGACCTCGAGGGTACGCGGCGGCGGGAGGCCGGTGGGGCGGAGCGAGCCGACCACCATGAACCACAGTGGAGCGGCGAAGAGCGCCGCGACCAGGGTCGGCACCACGAACCGCCCGATCGTCCGGGCCGTCCGACCGCTCGCCGGGCGGCGTCGCGGACCCGACGCCGCTCCGGGGAAGGTGCCCGGCACGCCGCGAACCGCCATACCGACCCGCGACCCGCCTCTCCGCACGCTTGGATGACCGATCCCGCCGCTCGGCGCCCATCCTACGCTGATGATCGTTACGGTCGTACAGCCTCGATCTCACTGCTGGCACGCGACCGCCGCTCCGGCACCGCCGTGGAGCGCGCGGGTGACGGCGGCACGAGCGCGGGTGACGGTGGCGGCACGAGCGCGGGTGACGGCGGCACGGGCGGGCGCCCTTGCACGCAGAGCGCGTACACCACCTCGGTCTGCTCCCGGACCCTGGTGCCCGCCGTCGGGGACTGTTCGACCACCCGGCCCGGCCGGCAGCCCCCGCCCCACCGCTCCGACCCGGGTACGGCGCGCAGCCGGGCGGTGTGCAGGTCCCGTACGGCGTCCGCCTCCGGCAGCCCCACGATGCCCGGCACCGGTACCTCGGGCGGCCGGGTGGCCAGCCAGAGGCCGGTCCCGCCGAGCACGAGCAGCAGCGCGCAGAGGCCGAGCAGCAGGGTCGGTGGGCGCGGCCGGCCGTTCCGGTCCCGGCCGGACGGCGGCAGCGCGTCGGGCCGCCAGGCCGCCACGGAGGGTGCCTCCTGGCCCGGTGACCCGGAACGGGGCTGCCCCGGTGGCGCCGAGCGGGCGTGCCCGCCGTCCCCGGCGCGACCGGCCGGTCGTCCGACAACCTCCGAGCGCAGCGGATACGGCTCCGACACCGCCGTCCGGTACGCCGCCTCGTCGGCGTGGAACCGGCGGAAGGCGTCCAGCGCCACTTCGCGGGCGTACCGCAGGTCGGCTTCGTCGACCCGGGTCACCCGGCCGCCCCGGCACACGAAGCCGTACGCCAGGACCAGCGGCCGGCCGGCCCGGTCGAGCAACGGCGTGGGCCGGCCGGAACCGGTGGCGCCGGTGTCGGCGGTGCTGGGCCGCAGGGTGCGGTAGACGACGCAGAGTGCCCCGCCCGGGCCGACGTCCGCGACCACCGGTGGCGCGTCCGCCGGCACCTCGCCGGTCACCGCGGCGAGTAGCCCGTCCGAGTCGTTCCGGGCGGCCAGCGCGGACGGGGTGAGCAGCATCCGGTAGCCGGCGTCCCGACCGCGACCGACCAGGAACGGCCAGCCGGACCGGGCCGGCGCGGCGCTCACCGGACACCCCAGGTGGTGAGGTCGGAGGCGGGGAGCTGCCGGCGGAGCACGACCATGTTCTCCCGGAACTCCTCCAGCACGGCCCGCCTGGCGAGCCGGATCTGCTCGGCGGAACGGTGCGCGTCGTCGATCGCCTGCGCCACCTCCCGGGCCTTCGCCTCGAACGGCTCCCCGACCCAGTCGAGGAAGGTGCTGACGATCTGCTCGCTGAACGCGTTCCGCCCGACGGCCAGGCCGACGGCGAGGCGTACGGCCTGTCCGGCGGGGCGGGCCAGGAACCGGCCGACCGCCGACACGGTCTCGGCGGCGGAGAGCCGGGAGAGTGCCCGGGACTCCTCGACGATCTTCCGCTCGACGACCTCGTCGAGCTGCGCGCTGACCTGCCCGAAGAGGTCGGGCAGCACGGCGCAGAGCGGCAGTTCGACGTTGACCGGCCGGAGCCGGCCGTGCCGCAGTTTGACCATGTGCCCGTCGGCGGCCATCGTGGCGAACTGCCGCCCGATCGCGCTGACCGGGATCAACCGGACCATCTTGCGCGCCCGGCGTCGCTGCTCGACCAGGTTGCGGATCGGCGGATACGACAGCAGTTCCTTGCGGGCCAGTTCGAGCCGGTCGTTCTCCTCGTCCTGTTCGGCGCCGACGGTGTCGAACAGATCCCACTTGGTGAGGACGAAGTGCACCGGACACTCGGCCCGACGCATCAGCACGATCATCGGGACGATGGTGTTCTCCAGGTAGAGCTGGCCCTCCCGGCCACCGCGCAGCGCGTCTACCATGCGCCGGCCGTCGATGATGCCGAAGATCGCGTGGGCGGCGCCCAGCCGCTGCTCCAGATCCTGCTGGCTGGCCTGCCGCCCGTGCGCCGGTACGCTCGCCGCCCGCCCGCCACCGACCAGTTCCCCGGCGTAGTCGAGGTAGTTGAACCGGAGTACGGCGTGATCCCGACCGCCGGCCGTGCCGACGCAGTCGAAGGTGAACGAGCGAGTCTGTCCGATCATCGTCCCGGGTGGCCAGGCGTCCTCCGGGTCGCGCAGGGTCGCGTAGAGGTCGGTCAGGTCGGCCGCCTGTTCGAGCCCGGTGACGAGCCGGAAGCCACCCTCGCGCAGCTCGGTGCTGAGCCGGTGGAACATGCTGGCGAGCAGGACGGTCTTGCCGGTCTCCTGGGCACCGAGGGCGACGATGTTGAAGGTCGGCAGTTCCGCGCTCACGTCGATGGTGGACGGACCGCCGGCCGGAGTGGTCTCCGCACCGTGGCGGCGCCGCACGACGACCATGACGATGCCGGCCGCCGCGACGAGAAGCAGCAGCGATACCCAGGTTGACAGCATGGGTCACCGATTCCGGACGAGGTACAGCCGGGCCGGGGCGGCCGCGGCTCACCAGTACAGAGGCGGCTACTCCCGGCCCGGATACATCCGTCGGCGGGTTTGTCGGCAAGCGGTGGACCACCGGCGACGCACGGCTGACCCTCGGCGCGATCGGGATCGGTCCCGTCCACGCGGCGCGGTCAGCGCCGGCGGCGGCCCCGGTTCTCCTGTTCGTTCAGCTCCTCGACCACCTGGCAGGCGTTCTGCATCGGGTCGAGCCGGTCCGCGTGTATCGCCACGCGTTGCAGGAGTTCCTTGAAGGCCGACTCGTCCCGGCCGAGTACCCGGAGGATCTCGGCCTCGGCGTGGGCCAGGGCGGCCTGCCGGTCCTGCCAGAGCGCCTTCCCGGCCTCGGTGGCGACCACCCGGCGGCTGCGCCGGTCCGCCGGGTCGGGTTGCCGGGAGACCAGTCCGGCGGCCTCCAGGTCGTCGATCAGGTAGGTGAGGACGGTCCGGTCGATGCCGAGCTGGGCGGCCATCGCGCCCTGGTTGGTGGCCAGGTTCTGGCTCGCCGAGGCGACGACCTGGTAGCCCCGGGGGCCGCCCGGCACGTCTTTGACGATCTCCTCCGCCGCGCGGAGGTAGCGCCGCATGATCACCCCGAGCGCCCAGCCGAAGTCGTCCTTGAGCAACTCCGCCGCGATCCGAGCGCCGTCCTCGGAACGGGCGGCGGATGGCGCGGGAGCTGCGGTGTCGGACACATGACCAGCATACCCGTCTGGAAGATCATCGCCCGCTAGATGTTCTGTGAGACAGAAGTATCTGACTAAAGATAATATAAATCACAGTTCTGCTGTACAGCAGTCGGTCTGTGGCTAACTTAGTCGCGGTTACAGAACTTCTTTCGGAGGTAAGAGTGAGCCTGTTCCGACTCGACGCCAGCATCCGCGGCGAGCAGTCCGTCAGCCGGGCCGTCGCCGACACCGCCGAGGCGGCGTGGACCCGTACCCACCCGTCCGGGCTGGTCATCCGGCGCGACCTGGCCGCCTCGCCGGTGCCGGCCGACGCCTGGCCCGCGGCGGTCAGCGCCGGATTCGTCCCGGCCGACCAGCGCACCGAGGCCCAGGCGCAGGCCGCCGCGCTTGCCGCCGGCTACGTCGACGAGCTCGTCGCGGCCGACGCGTACCTGCTCGCCGTGCCGCTCTACAACTACGGCGTGTCCCAGCACGTCAAGTCCTGGATCGATCTGCTGCTCACCGATCCCCGGCTGGCCCCGGGCCAGGAGTCGCCGCTGCGCGGCCGGCCGGCGGCGCTGATCGTCACCCGGGGCGGCGGCTACGGTCCGGGTACCCCCCGGGAGGGCTGGGACCACGCCACCCCGTACTACCGCCGGTTCTTCGAGGACGTGCTGGAGCTGGACCTGCACGTCAGCGAGGTAGAGCTGACCCTGGCCGAGATCACCCCGGCGATGGAGCCGCTGCGGGACCTGGCCCGGCAGAACCTCGAAGCCGGGCACACCTCGGCCGGCAAGCACGGCGAACTGCTGGCCCAGCACGCCCTCGGCAAGGCGGCCTGACCGGCCGCTCCGACCGGTACGCGTCCGGGGCGGCCGCCCGGCACGCCCCGTACGCGCCCGCCGGCCCGCTGCGTAGGCTTGCTGGTCGTGCTGATCCTGCTGCCTCCGTCGGAGGGGAAGACCGCGCCCCGCTCCGGCCGGCCGGTGAATCCGGACGCGCTGACCCAGCCCGCGCTCAACCCCGGGCGGGAACGCGTCCTCGACGCGCTCGTCGCACTCTGCGCCGGGCCGGACCGGGACCGCGCCCGGGAGGTGCTCGGGCTCAGCCCGGGGCAGGACGAGGAGCTGGACCGCAACGCCCGGCTGCGCACCGCGCCGGCCCAGCCGGCGGCCAAGGTCTACACCGGGGTGCTCTACGACGCACTCGGCCTCGGCGCCCTGCCCGGTCCGGCCCGGGCCCGGGCCCGGCGTTCCGTACTCGTCTTCTCCGGGCTCTGGGGGGCGATCCGGATGGACGACCGGATCCCGGCGTACCGCTGCGCGATCGGGGTGAACCTGCCCGGGGTGGGCGGGCTGGCGGCGTACTGGCGCGGGCTGCTCGACCCGGTGCTCACCGAGACGGCCGGCGGCGGGCCCGTGCTCGACCTGCGCTCCAGCGGGTACGCCGCGATGTGGCGGCCCAGCGGCCGGCTGGCCGAGCGCACCGTGACGGTCCGGGTGCTGCACGAGCAGGTGGTCGCCGGGGAGGTCCGGCGGTCCGTGGTGAGCCACTTCAACAAGGCCAGCAAGGGACGGCTGGTCCGCGACCTGCTGCTGGCCGGCGCGGCGCCCCGATCCGCCGGCCGGCTGGTCGAGGCGCTGCGCGACCTGAAGTACACCGTCGAGGAGCAGCCGGTGGTCGCCGGCCGCCCCCGCCAGCTCGACCTGGTGGTCACCGAACTGTGACGCCGGCCGGGGTCGCCGGGCCGGCGTGCCGCCCGCCCGGTCGAGCCGGCGACCGCGCGCCGCATCCGGTGCCGGAACGCTTGTCGGTGACCCGGGGACCGTAGGACGTCATCAGCACCGGCAGGTCGAGCAGCGCACCGATCGTCGTCGGCCAGTCGTCCGGCCGGAACAGCACGGCCGGCCGGGCCCGGTGCAGCACCGCGGTCAGCTCCGCCTGGTGGGCGAGATCCCGCGCCGGCCCGGGGACCAGCCGGAACAGCGGCGCCCCGGCCACCTCGTAACCGGTGCAGACCCGCAGCGCCGGTTCCCGGCCCGGCGCGTCGGCGTGGGTGACGGCCAGCGCGTCGACCCCGCCGCAGACCTGCACGGCGTACCGGTGCGCGACCGCGTCGAAGTGGCCGACCCGGAACGGGCCCTGCCAGCGCCCCGTCCCGTTGTGCGGCTCCGGCAGGCGCAGCGCCGGATCCTCGGTGACGAACGGGCCCGCCCCGTGCCGGGTGGTGTAGGTGCGTACCACGCCGAGCCGCAGCGCCGACTCGTCCGCCTCGGCCAGCAGGGTCGCCGCGTTGTCGAAGGTGGTGGTGGACCACGTGGTGTACGGGTGCCAGCCCCGCCACTCGTCCAGCAGCACCCCCTGGGCACCCTCGAAGACGCACGGCCCGGCGCGGAGCAGCCGACGCCGGGCGGCGATCCCGTCCACCACCGCCACCGCCTCGCCGAACGCCCGGAACGCCGCCAGCACGTCGTCGACCGGCGGCGCGTCGAGCGGACCGAGTTCGTCGGTGAGCCGGTCGCGCAGCCCGGTGAGCCGGCGGCGCAGGCGTACCGGATCGCGCACGTCGGCGACCCGCGGGGCGTCGGGGTGGCGCTGCGCGTACGCCATGGTCTCGCCGACCCCGACCCCGCACGAACCGTGCCGGTCGGCACCGCGTCGCAGCTCCCGGAGGTGGTTCGCGGCGCGGTGCCACGGGGTGGCGAGCAGCGCGTCGCCGTCGACGGTCAGCAGCCCGAACGGGTCCGGCACCCCCGACCGGGCCAGCGCCGCCGCCTCGGCCGCCAGGGCCAGCGGGTCGACCACGACGAACCGCGACAGGTGGGTGGGCACCCCGCGCAGCGTGCCCGAGCCGAACTGGGCGAAGGTGTGGTGCCGCCCGTCCGGCGTCACCACGTTGTGTGCGGCCTGCGCGCCCCCGTTGAACCGGATCACGGCGGTGACCGGCGCCCCGGCGCAGAGCCAGTCCACCGTGGTGCCCTTGCCCGCGTCCCCGTAGCCGAGGTCGACAGCGACGGTGTGGTTCACAGCCGGAGGTTTCCGCCGGTGCCGTCGTCGAGCCCGGTCAGCGCCACCGAACTGCCGACCGGGTCGCGCCGGATCGTCGCCAGCGCCCGGCCGACGCTGGCGCCGACCGTCGAGCCGACGTCGTCGAGATCCCGCAGCCCGGCGTCGAGGTCGATGGACTGCTCGCCGAGCCCGACGGTGAGCGCGATGGTCTCGCAGACCGCGTCGAGGTCGTCGAGTTCCAGGACGTTCTGGCCGAGCAGCTTCCGCCAGGCGTTCAGGGTGCCCGGGTCACCGGCGTAGTTGGATCCGCTCGGCAGGATGTAGTAGACCTCGAAGCTGCGCCGCAGTTCGCGGACGATCTCGGTGACCGCGATCGGCTCGGTGAGCTGGTCCCCGATCACCCGGCGGACCTCCGCCGGCTTGACCCGGTCGTACGGCAGCTCGTCGCCGATCAGGAAGAGATAGCCGGGCCGGCCGCGCTTGCGTACGCTGTCCAGCTCGGTGTGCCGGGCCATGAAGTACATCGCCAGCTCGTACGACTCGGTCTGCTGGCCGCCACCGCCGCCTTCGAGGACGATGTTGGCGAGCTGGTCGTCCATCCGGTTGTCCGACTCGAACTGGCCGATCTGCAACGGCACCCGGTCACAGGTGGCGTCGCCGACCGCCCCGAACAGGATCTGCGGGTCCCGGGCGTAGCCCTTGCGCAGCAGCAGTCCCAGCAGTTGCGGCAGCTTCGCCTGGAGCACCCGGGGCACGTCGCGCATCGAGCCGGTGACGTCGAAGAGTACGGCGATCGGGGTGGAGTGCGGGTGCTCGGCGCTGTCCCGGCTCTCCCGGGCGGTCACCTTGTAGGGGCTGAGGTCGGGATGCGCGGTACGGGCACCGCCGTCGCTGTAGGCGAACGGGCTCGCCCCGGTGGCCGCGCGGTAGCTCGCGGCGGCCGAGTACACGTCGGTTGACCAGCGTCCACTGCCCATGGTGTTTCCCTTCGGTCGGGCCTGAGGGATCAGGCCGGCATGGCGAACGGTCGGAATCGGCGGGGGCCGTAGAGGTCGTGCAGCAGGTCGTCGAGTTCGGCGAGCAGCCGCCAGGCGTCGTCGGGGCGCATCGTCGGCCGCTCCAGGCGGCAGCCGTCGGCGAACCGGCGCAGCGCGGTCGGCAGGCGCGGGCCGATCAGCCGGGCCATCAACTCGGCGGCGGCGTAGAGGTCGGTGGCCGGGGTGGCGGGGCGGCGGCCGGGCACCTCCGGCGGATAGCTGTCGCGGTGCCGGGCGACGAGCGCGGGTATCCGCTGGCCAGGCGGGACCGAGTAGCACCAGTCGACCAGGGCGAGGCCGTGTTCGGCGGAGTGGATCAGCACGTGCTCGGGGAGCACCGCGCCGTGCACCAGGCCGGCCCGGTGTGCCCAGCCGAGCCCGACCAGCAGCCGGCGCCACATCCAGGCGGCGTCGCGCGGGTCGACTCCGTCCGGGTACCGGCGGGCCACCTCGGCGAGGCTGACGAACCCGTCGAGCCGTTCCAGCACCGGTCCGGTGCGCCGGACCCCGGTCGCCGGGTCGTCGTGCGTGACGGTGTCCAGCAGGCGTGGCGCGTAGGCCCGGAACCGGTGTTCGCCGCAGCGGGCGAGCCGGTCGAGGGCGTCGATCTCGGCCCGGGCCAGATCGCCGTCGGCCGGGTCGCGGGGCAGTTTCAGCAGGCCGCGCAGGGATCCGTCGGTGACCTCGCGCAGGGTGCCGACATCGCCGCTGGCGAACTCGGCGCCGACGGACCAGCGGTGCCGCCGGGTCCGGATGACCGCGCTGGTCGCGGCCCAGAGCGTGGCGAGCCGGGCCAGGGCCGCCGTCGCGGTAGCGGTGCGACCGGCCGGTGCGACGTCGGGGTGCAGGATCTTGACCAACCGGCGGTACGTCGTCGCGCCGTCGACGAATATCTCGGCCGGGGTACGCGTCCGTTCCACCAGGGCGACCGCCTCGTCGAAGGTCATCGTGCTCTCCCCTTCCGGTCGGCTTTCGGCGCTGCTCCGCCGGCCCGGTCGGGTCCGCCGGTAGCGCCCGTCGCGGCACGACGGTCCCGCCCCGGGGGGCCCGCTCCTCGCTCCCGAACCGTCGGGCCGGTTCACCGGACCTGCTCCTCGCGGGTCGGCCGGAGCAGGGCCGGATGCAGCAGGGTGGCGTCGCCCGCCCGGTAGAGCCGGGCCCTCGGCCCGCCCCGCTCGCCGCCCCGGCTGGTCGTCCCGCCGGTGCTCTCCACGAAACCGGGCACCGAGAGCACCTTGCGGTGGAAGTTGCCGGGATGGAGTTGCTCGCCCCAGACGGCGGCGTAGACGGCGCGCAGCTCCCCGATGGTGAACTCCGGCCCGAGGAACGCCGTGCCCAGCGGGGTGTACTCCAGCTTGGCGCGGGCCCGTTCCAGGCCGTCGGCGAGCACGATGTCGTGGTCGAAGGCGAGGTCCCGGACCTCGTCGACGGGTAGCCACGCGGCGCTGGCGGCGTCGCCGCCGGCCCGGGGATCCGGCAGGCTCGGCGCGAATCCGAGGTACGCCACGGACATCACCCGCATCCGTGGGTCCCGCCCCGGGTCACCATAGGTGCGCAACTGTTCAAGATGGACCCGGGCCAGTGCCGCCTGGCCCGGGCGCAGCCCGGTCTCCTCGGCCAGCTCGCGGCGGGCCGCCTCGGCCAGCGTCTCGTCCCGGACGAAACCGCCCGGCAGGGCCAACCGTCCCCGGAATGGATGTTCGGCCCGCTCCACCAGCAGTACGTGCAGCGCACCGTCCCGGATGGTCAGCACCACGATGTCGACGGTGACCGCGACCGGCGGGAACGCCGTCGGGTCGTACCCGGCCAGGAAGGTGGACTCCGGGCGCATCGGCGCGACCTCCGTTGTTCTCAACTTGAGTCTTACTCACTTGGAGGTGAACCTACCGCGCAGCGGTCGCCCGTTCAACCCCTCGGACCCACTGTGTCCGGACACGACTCGCGTACCGCCACCGCATGGTGACCGTCCATGAGAAGCCGCCGGGAAGCCCCTTTCCTGCCGGCCCTTCGCGCGGGCACCCGGTCGCTCGGCGGGCTAGGATCGGCTCGCCGCTCGCAGCCCTCGATCCCGTTTCCGGGAGTGCCCGTGACCGACCAGGACTCCGTGCCGTCCGGTATCGACCCCACGCAGATGAGTCACGCCCGCGCGTACGACTACGTACTCGGCGGCAAGGACAACTTCGCGGTGGACCGGGAGGCGGCCAGGCAGGTCATCGCGCTCGCCCCGGACCTGCCCGCCCTCGGAAAGGCCCAGCGGCGGTTCCTGCTCCGGGTAACCCAGATGTGCGCCGACGCCGGCATCACGCAGTTCCTCGACATCGGCGCCGGCATCCCCACCGCACCGAACGTGCACGAGACCGCCCGGGCCATCACCCCGGACGCCCGGGTGGTCTACGTGGACAGCGACCCGACCGTCTTCATCCACAACCGGGCCCTGCTGGCCAGCGACGAGAACGTGGTCTCGATCCAGGCCGACGTCCGCCGGCCGGACGAACTCCTCAAAGATCCGCAGGTGCAGCGGCTGATCAACTTCGACGAGCCGATACTGCTGCTCTTCATCGGCGTGTTCCACCTGGTCACCGACGCCGAGGATCCGGCGGCGCTGATCGCGCGGTTCCGCGAGCGGATGGCCCGGGCAGCTACATCTGCATCTCCCAGTTCTGCGTCGACGGCAGCGACCCGGCAGCCAGGGCGATCTCGGTGAACTCCCCCGCGCCGATGACGTTCCGGCACCGGGACGACATCGAACGGTTCTTCGACGGCTTCGAACTGCTCTCGCCCGGCGTCGTCGACGTGCAGGAGTGGTGGCCGGACGAAAAGGCTCCGCCGACCATGCTCAAGGTCGCCGCCGGAGTCGCCCGGAAGCGGTAGCCCCGGCAACGGCTCCGCGCCGGCCGCCGTCCGGCGGCGCGCCGCCCGCACCGGTCAGCCTCGCAGCCGCGCGAGGTCGGCCAGTACCTCCAGCATCGCGGTCACCGCCGGGGCACGGAATTCCGGTCTGGCCGTCACCGCGTAGAGCCGGCGGGTCGGCAGCACCGGGGTGGTCGGGCGCAACACCACGTCACGGCGTACCGCCACGGCGGCCAGGGTCGGCATCAGCATCACGCCGACACCGGCCGCGACCAGCGCCTGCTTGCCGCTCCAGTCGTCGCACCAGAACCCGATCCGGGGTGCGGCGCCGAGCGCCTGGGCCAGCGGGGCCACCGGCCCGAGACAGTCGGGATGTGCCCCGTCGATCCAGGTCTCGCCGCACAGCTCCGCCAGCCGGACCCGGCGGCGCCGGGCCAGCCGGTGCTGGGCCGGCAGGACCACCTGGAGTTCCTCGTCGAGCAGGGGCACCAACTCGACACCCTCGACGTTCATCATGGGCAGGTCGGCACCGACCGGGGCGTCCCGGGCCGCCTGCGGCTCGTCGTACAGGTGCCAGTCGGTCACCAGGGCCAGGTCGATCCGCCCGTCGCGTACCGACGGCAGCAGCGCCGGCTGGTCCGGTTGCCGGAGACTGAGGGTCACGCCCGGATGGAGCTGACCGAACCGGCGGACCGCCTCGGGCACGAAGTGCGTGTTGACGCTCGGAAAGGCGGCCAGCCGGAGCTCGCCCGACTCCAGCTCGGCGAAGGAGGCCAGCCGGGCCTCCAGGTCCCGTAGCCGGGTGAGGCTGTCCCGGGCGAGTTCGATCGCGACCGCACCGGCCGGGGTCGGCCGGACACCACGGACGTCCCGGCTGAACAGCCGTACCCCGAGCCGCCGCTCCAGGCCCGCGACCTGGCGGGATACGGCGGGCTGGGTCAGCGAGAGCGCCGTGGCCGCCGCCGAGAACGACCCGCGCTCGCCCACCGCGACGAGCACCTGCAACGACCAGGGATCGAGCATGCGTCGAGCTTATGGCAGACCCAACCAACCCGCAGTTGTCCGCATGGCCCACCCCGGTCGACGCTTGACCGGTGAGTCCAATCAGCACAGCCCGGGCGTACGACCCGGACGCCGGCACCGGCGACGTCACCGCCGCCCGGATCGCCGACCAGTTGGCCTTCCTCTCCGGCTGGCTGCCCCCACCGCCGGCCCGGATCCTCGACGCCGGCTGCGGGCGGGGCGACCTCGCCCGCGCCCTCGGCCGGGCCGGCTACGCCGTGCTGGGCGTCGACGTCGATCCGGTGGCCGTCAGCGCGGCCGCCACGCAGGGTGTCGCGGCGCTCGTGGCAGACCTGGCCGACTACCGGGACGAGCACCCCTTCGACGTGGTGCTCTGTTCGCTCTCCCTGCACCACATGGCGGACCTCGCCGGCGCCGTCCGGCGGGCGTGGTCGCTGCTGCGGCCGGGCGGGACCCTGGTGGTCGACGAGTTCGCCTGGGAACGGGCGGACGCCGCCACCGCCGGCTGGTACCACGACCTCGCGGCAGTGCTCGGCGCCGCCGGACGGCTCGGTCCGGATCCCGACGCCGGGCCGGTCGAGGCGCCACACGGGCACTGGGTCGAGCGGCACCGGGACGCGTACCACCTGCACCCGGGAGTGGCGGTCAGCACCGAGATCGCCACACTCTTCGACATCCAGCAGACCGTGCGGGTGCCGTACCTGCACCGCTATCTCGCCGACCGGCTCGACGACGACGCCGACGGGCTGGCGCTGTTCACGACACTCCGACAGATCGAGCGGTTGCGGGTGGCCGACGGCGGCCTCGCCCCGGTCGGCCTGCGGCTGCTCGCCCGGGCCCGTCCGGAAGGGAACTGAGATGCGTATCGTCAACACCGACCAGGCCGAGGCGTGGAACGGGCCCGAGGGCGTCAACTGGGCCGCACGGAGCGAGCGGGACGACCCGGTGAACGGCGCGCTCACCGAGGCGCTGCTCACCGCCGCCGCGATCGGGCCGGACGACCGGGTACTCGACATCGGCTGCGGTACCGGCGAGACGAGCCGACTGGGCGCCCGGCTGGCCGCCCGGGGCCGGGTACTCGGCGTCGACCTCTCCGCGCCGATGCTCGACCACGCCCGGGCCGCCGCGGCCTCGGCCGGGCTGCGCAACATCGAGTTCGCGCAGGGCGACGTGCAGGTGCATCCGTTTCCGGCCGGTGGATTCGACGTGGCGATCAGCCAGTTCGGCATCATGTTCTTCGCCGACCCGGTGGCGGCGTTCGGCAACGTCCGCGACGCGCTCCGGCCGGGCGGACGGCTCGCCTTCGTCTGCCCCCGCGACATGGCCGACAACGCGTGGTACGTGGCACCGATGTCCGCGCTGCACGGCCGGCGGAACTCCGGGCGGCTGCCCGACTCGGCGATGTTCTCGCTGGCCGATCCCGCCCGGCTGACGGAGGTGCTGGACCGGGCCGGCTTCACCGACGTACGGCCCCGGCCGGTCGACGCCCCGATGGCGTTCGGGGCCGACGCGGGCGAGGCGGCGGAGGGATTCCTCGGCTCGGGACCGGTACTGGCGGTCCTGCAGTCCGCGAACGGGCCGAGCGTCGAGACGGCCCGGGAGATCCTGGTCGAGGTGCTGCGCCGGTACGAGGGACCAGACGGAGTACGCATCCCCGGCGCGCACTGGCTGGTCACCGCCCGCCGACCGTAGCCGGGATCCCGGCACACACCCACCGCTCGCCCGCTGTGGCGTGACACCACGGACCCGGGCCGAGGCGAGACGGCGCGGGCCAGGCCCGCTGCCGGGCCTTCCACTCCGGCTCCCGATGCCACATGCTGGATCCATGGGTGAGGTGCGGCCGATGCCGAGCGTTGGTGATCTGTTCATCGACACCCGTGGCGGCGACCGGACGATGCGGGTCAGCTACCACGGTGACCGGGGCACCGTGGTGGTGTCGCTGTGGATCGGCACGGTGTGCCGGGGATCATTCCGGATGGCGACCGACGACGTGAGCAGGTTGATCGGGACGCTCAACGAGATCAGCCTGTCCGCCGCCCCGACCGTGCCGATCGTGACGGCCTCGCCCGGCTCGCCGCCGGACGCCACCGGCACGGCGACCGCTGGCCCGGCGACCAGCGCGACTGCCGGCGCCGCCAATCCGCCGGTCGACCAGACCGGCGACATCTCCGACCTCGCCCGGATCGTCGCCGCGCCGACCCTCCGGGTCGCCTGAGGTCATGGGCAACCAGGTCGTCTGCGACATCTCGATCGTCGTCGACGGTTAGGGTGGCCGCCGCTACTGGCTGTTCGACTGCGCCATTGGAGCGGTGGCCGGCGGCATCGCCCTGGCGCGTCGGCGCCACCGGCTCTGGGCCGCGGTCGCCGGCCTCACCGTCGCGACCGTCGCCATCCTGGTCGCCTGGTCCGCCGGACTGCCCACCGAGCCCGGCCCCGCCATGGCCCTCGCGCTGTCCGTGCTGGTGGCTTCCGCCGCGTCGGGCTCGGTTAGGGACGGAGGGCCCGGACGAGCGGACCCGCCCGGCGCCGGCCGGCGAGCCGGTCGAGCAGTGGTGCCATCGGTACGAGCACGTCGACACCGTCGACCCGGAGCCGGTGGCGCACCGCGTCGACGGCCATGTCGCGGAGCGAATCGACCGGGTCGTCGAGCCGCAGCAGCAGGTACGGCAGCACGAACGGCTCCTCGCTGGCGACCAGCCGGCGCAGCCCCGCCTCGCGCAGCCGCGCAGGCCGGTCGAGTGTCAGCAGCGCCGCGACCCCGCTCGGGTACCGGTCGGAGTCCTCGACCAACCGGTCGGTGCCGGCGCCGAGCAACGGTTCGAGTGAGTGGTGTCGACGCCGGTAGCTCTCCGCCAGGGACAGCACCGAGTACGGCGCGGCGGCCCGGAGCACTCCGTTGAGCAGGACCGCCGCTCCGGCCGGGTCCTCGGGCCACCGGCGCAGCAGCTCCGTCACCCGGCTGTCCAACCGGTCGGCGTTCCACCGCTGCGCCCAGTCACCGCGCCCCTGCCGCATCCGGCCACCGTAGCCGGCCCCCGTCACGGCCGACCGGCCGGCGGATTCCGGGTTTGCCCGGGAGACGTCCGGGTAGCCCGTCGGGATACCCGAGGAGAGGTCGGCGGTTTGAGGATCGCGAAGTACCTGCACTCGTGCCTGCTCGTCGAGCAGGACGGGGTACGGCTGCTGATCGATCCCGGCCGGTTCAGCTTCGCCGAGGGCCGGGTGGATCCGGCCGACTTCGGCCGGCTCGACGCCGTCGCCCTCACCCACCACCATCCGGACCACGCCGACCCGGCGGCGCTGGTCGAGATCGTCCGGCGGACCGGGGCGCGCCTGCTCGGCAACCAGGAGACCGCCGAGGCGCTGCGCGCGGACGGGCTCGACGTGACGGTACTCGCCGAGGGCGCGCACGACGTCCGCGCGCTGCGGCTCGACGCCGTTCCCGCCGACCACGAGCCGGTACTCGACGACCGCACCCCGCGCAACACCGCCTACCTGGTCGGCGGGCGGCTGCTGCACTGTGGTGACTCGCTGCATCCGGGGCTGCTGGCGTACCGGGGTGTCGCGGTGGCGGCGGTACCCGTGATGGCGCCGTTCCTGACCGAGCGGGCGGTGGCCGGCTTCGTCGCCCAACTCCAGCCCGGGGCGGTCCTGCCGGTGCACGACGGCCACGCCCGGGACTTCTTCCTCCGGCAGCGTTACGACACCTTCCGCCGGTACGTCGAGCGGCTCGGCATCACGTTCCACGCCCTGGCCGAGCCGGGAGCCGCCGTCACGGTCTGACCGGTGCGGCGGGGCACCGCTCAGGCCTGCGGCGTCCGCTCACGGCCCCGGTGACCGCCGAGTCAAGCGACG
The DNA here is from genome assembly GCF_039649625.1 of Plantactinospora sp. ZYX-F-223. Classification (NCBI taxonomy): domain Bacteria; kingdom Bacillati; phylum Actinomycetota; class Actinomycetes; order Micromonosporales; family Micromonosporaceae; genus Plantactinospora; species Plantactinospora sp. ZYX-F-223. Next base: position 169,659 of record NZ_JBDJAV010000007.1, read on the forward strand.
GTCCGCCCCTGTCGAGAGGCGAGCGGCCGGAACTACTCAGTCCGTTCATCCAACCATTGATGAATGCATATCAGATCGATAGAAACTGAGCTACCTGAATTCAGTCAACGGGCTGTCACTTAACGCGCACGAACCACATTCACCTCACTCCATACTCCGTCTGCGTGCATCGGGGTCGTAACCCCGTTCCACGCCCCGACGGAGGAGGAATCAATGAAGCGTGCAAGGTCAGCCTGGACCGGCACCACGGTTGTCTCGGTAACGGCGCTGGCACTCGTACTCGCGGCCGGGGTACCGGCGGGAGCCGTCGATGGCAACCTGCCGGGCGGCACCAGCATCTCGGTCACCATCGACACCCCGACCGACGGGGCGGTGCTGCCCCCGGGTCCGGTGGCCGTGACCGGCACGGCGGCGGTCGGCACCGGGCAACCGGTGGCCAACACCGCGGTCGTCTACGTGCTGGACGTCTCCGGCAGCACCGACGCGGGCGCCAACAGTTGCGGGCGGATCATCGACTGTGAGATAGCCGCCGCCCGGAACCTCAACAACAGGATCGTGACCGATCCCGCCATCGCCGGCACCGTCGGCAGCGTCGGTGCGGTGGTCTTCGGGTCGACGGCGGTGGCCGCCGATGTCGTGCCGGGCGGTACCCCCGACGACCTCACCACCGGCCCGGACAGCGACCTCGGCGGTACCGGGCCGGACGCGGGCGACCGGGACATCGAGGAGGTAATGGCCTCGGCCTTCTCCAACGCCGCCGGCAACGGCGGGGTCGACGACTTCACCCACCGCGAGGTCGAGGGCGCGACCGACTTCGCCGACGCGGTGACCCGGGCCCGGGCGGTGGCCGAGGCGGCGGACGAGGACCGCAAGATCGTGGTCTTCCTCTCCGACGGCGTAGCCACCGACGGCGCGGACGGCGGCGTAGCGGCCGCGCTGGTCGGTACCCCGGAGGAGGTCGACATCTACACCTTCGCGGTCGGCTCCGGCTCCTCCTGCACTGACGACGGTGAGGGGCGCGGCAGCCTCCAACAGATCACCGCCGCGACCGTGCCGGGCGGGCAGTGCGTCGAGGTACCCACCCAGGATCTACCGGACTTCCTGCCCGGCATCATCACCTCCGAACTCAGCTCGCTGGCGCTGAGCACCACCGGGCCCGGTGGCCCCTACACCCCGATCGGCAACGCCGACATCCAGCCCGACCTGCCGCAGGCCCCCGGGCCGAAGAACGTCACCTACAGCACCAGCACCCCGGCGCTGCCCGCCGGTACGCACGAGATCTGCGTACGGGCCTTCGGCAGTGACGGCGGCGGCCCCGGCTTCGTCACCGACTGCACCACGGTCGTGATCAACGCCCCGCCGGTGGTCGAGGCGGGCGGCCCGTACTCCGGGCAGGAGGGCACCCCGGTCGGCATCGCCGGCGACGTGACCGATCCGGACGGCCCACCGGCCACCCTGGACTGGGACGTCAGCGGTGGCGGCGAGCCGGGGGCGACCTGCGCGTTCGGTAACCAGGCCGCGCTGACCACGACGGTGACCTGCACCGACAACGGGGTCTACACGCTCACCCTGACCGCCGACGACGGGGTCAACCCGCCGGTGGAGGCCACCGCCACGCTGACCCTGACCAACGTCGCACCGGCGGTCAGCATCTCCGCCCCGGCCGACGGGGCGCTCTTCACCCGGGGCACCCCGGTCAGCTTCACCGCGCCGTTCACCGACATCGGCACCAACGACACGCACACCTGCTCGGTCGACTTCGACGACGGCAGCCCGCTCGCCGCCGGCACGGTCAACGAGGCCGGCGGAGCCGGCACCTGCACGATCAGCCACGCGTTCACCGCGCTCGGGCCGCACAACGTGCTGGTCCGGGTGACCGACGACGACGGCGGTTCGGCCACCGCCGTGGTACGGGTGGTCATCTACCTGCCCGGCGGCGCCTTCGCGCTACAGGCGACCGGACTGCTGTTGACCGTCCCCCGGACGCCCGACGTCACCTGCCCGCCCGATGACGCGCAGACCTCGGTGGCGGTCAACGCGCCGCCGCTGTTGACGACCGGGGTACTCAACGCCAGTTGCACGCTCGACCCCGACACCGGTACGACCACGGCCCGGGCGACCGTCGCCGGCGCCAACCTGCTCGGCGGTCTGGTCAACCTCTCCACCATCGAGAGCACCAGCGTGGCCGGACCGGACGGCATCACCCGGACCTCCCGGGTGGTCGGCACGATCAACGGTGCCGCCGTCGGCACCAGTAGCCCGGTGACGATCGGCATCCCCGGGGTCGCCGTCGTCTACCTCAACGAGTCCACCACCAACCCCAACGGGCAGCTCGTGCAGACCGCCGTCCGGGTCCAGGTGCTCGGACTGCTCGGACTGCCGAGTGAGGAGATCGTCCTCAGCCGGAGCTACCTGGGCTGACGACCGGCACGGTGTCGGGGTACCGGAGCAGGCCCGCTCCGGTACCCCGACGCCGTCGCCCCGGCCGCGAATGGTCATTCCATTGCGGAATTCCGCAACGGATCCGAGAATTGATCTCTATCTCGTCGGAAAACCGCTATCGTCTGTCTCCACGACCCTGTATGTGTACGTCAAGCTGCGTATTTCCGATTGCCGGCTGATGTGTCAGCCTATCGGAGACGCGGGGGCGGAGAGGGCGATGACCAACGGGGTGGAATTCGGGCTGCTTGGGCCCATCGACGTACGGGTGGCGGGCCGGCCGGTACCGGTTCGATCGCCGAAGTGCCGGGCGCTGCTGGCGACGCTGCTACTGGAACCGGGCCGGCTCGTCTCGGTCGGACGGCTGACCGAGGCGATCTGGAGCACCCGGCAGCCGGACAACCCCCGGCGGGCCGCACAGTTGTACGTCACCCGGCTGCGCGCCCTGCTCGACGAGGCGGGCTCGCCGCCGCTGATCGCCACCGGCTCCGACGGCTACCTGATCGAGGTCGGCACCGATCTGGTGGACCTCGGGCGGTTCCGGCGCTGGGTGCTGGCGGCCGACCGGGCCGCCGGGCGGTCCGATCTGGACGGCGAGTCGACCGCGCTGCATGCCGCACTGCGGCAGTGGCGTGGTGACCCGCTCTCCGACGTACCGTCCGACCTGCTGCACCGGGAGAGCGTTCCCGGCCTGCGTGAACAGCGACTCCGTACGCTGGAGCGGCGGATCGACGTGGACCTGCGGCTCGGCCGGCACGCCGAGCTCGTCGAGGAGTTGCGCGGGCTGACCGCCCAGGATCCGCTGCGCGAGCGGCTCTGGCTGCAACTGGTCACCGCCCTGCACCGCAGCGGGCGCCGGGCGGAGGCACTGGACGCCTATCACGAGGGTTGCCGGCACCTGGCCGAGGAACTCGGACTCGACCCGGGCGAGGAGTTCCAGCGGCTGCACGCCCAGGTGCTTGGCGGCACCCCGACGGCATCCACCGAGGCGGTGGGGCTGCCGCCGGTACCCCGGCAACTGCCGCCGGAGGTCTCCGGCTTCGCCGGCCGGGACACCGAGGTGGCCCGGTTGAACACCCTGCTCGACAGCCGCGACCTCCGCCCCGGTGGCGCACCCGGCGTCCTGGTCCTGAACGGTACGGCCGGGGTCGGCAAGACCGCGCTGGCGCTGCACTGGTCCCGGCGGGTCGCGGAGCACTTCCCCGACGGCCAGCTCTGGGTGAACCTGCGCGGCTACGACGACCGCGCCAGGGTGACCCCGGAGCACGCGTTGACGCTGTTCCTCCGTGCGCTCGGGCTGCCCGCCGCAGAGATCCCCGCCGACCTCGACGGGCAGACCGGGCTGTACCGGTCCCTGATGGACGGTCGCCGGATGCTGGTCGTACTCGACAACGCGGGCGACGCCGAGCAGGTCCGGCCGCTGCTGCCCGGCGGGACCGGGTGCTTCGTGCTGGTCACCAGCCGAAGCGAGCTCTCCGCGCTGGTGGTGACCGAGGGAGCCCGGACGGTCCGGCTGGACCCGTTCACCGCGTACCAGGCCCGGCAGATGCTCGGCTCGCGGCTCGGTCGGCGGCGGATCGACACCGAACCCGGGGCGGTGGACCGGATCGTCGACGCGTGCGGCCGGCTGCCACTGGCCCTGGCCATCGTCGCCGCCCGGGCCGTCGCCCGCCCCGCCTTTGCGCTGGCCGAACTGGACCGGCAACTTGCCGACAGCGAGGGCGGGCTGGACAGGTTCGCCAGCCCGGACACGGCCGTCGACGTTCGGGCGGTCTTCTCCTGGTCGTACCGGACCCTCAGCGCGCCGGCCGCCCGGCTCTTCCGGCGGCTCGGCCTACATCCGACCCCGGAGCTGTCCGCCCCGGCCGCGGCGACCCTGGTCCGGGCCGAGGCGACGCGGATCCGGGCGCTGATCGACGAACTCGCCGCCGCGCACCTGGTCAGCGAGCACACCCCGGGCCGGTTCGTGGTGCACGACCTGCTGCACACCTACGCCGCCGAACTCACCGCCGAGCAGGACACCCCACGGGTGCGGACCGCCAGCCAACGCCGGCTGGTCGACTGGTTGACCCGCAGCGCCCTGCACGCCCGACCGCTGCTCCAGCCGAGCGAGTCCGAGGTGAGGGTACCGGGACCGCCCCGGGACGTCACACCGATGACCTTCTCCGGTGAGCGGCAGGCCCGGCAGTGGTACGAGACCGAGCGGCACAACCTGATCACCGCGGTGGAACTGGCACTGGCCCAAGGCTTCGACGACCTCTGCTGGCGCCTCGCCTACGCCGGCTGGGTCCACCTGCACCTGACCCGTGCCTGGGGTGACCTGATCCGCACCCATCGGGCCGGACTCTGCGCGGCCGAGCGCACGGGTGACCCGATCGGCCAGGCGCACATGCTCAGTGGGATCGGCACCGCCTACCGGTCGACCCGGCAGACCGCGCTGGCGGTGCAGACGCACCGGCAGGCCCTGGAGATCTTCCGGGAGATGGACGACCCGGCGGGCATCGCGACGGTGCTGAGCAACCTCGGCGCCGCGTACCGGGACGCCGGTGAGCACCACCGCTCGCTGCGGTGCAGCCGGCAGGCGTACGCGCTGGAACGGGCGCACGGCGAGACCGGGAACATGTCGATCTCGCTTTACCAGATCGCGCTGACCCTGACCGTCGCCGGCCGGCCCGCCGAGGCGGTACCGGTGATCACGGAATCCCTGGAGATCTTCCGGTCGCTCGGCCACCGTCGGGGCGAGGCCCGCGCGTTGCAGGCCGCCGCGACCGCACACAGCCAACTGGGCCGGCACGGCGCGGCGATCGACCACTACCGGCGGGCGGCCGAGATCTACCAGGACCTCGACGACCGCTGGTACCAGGCGGCCACCCTGCATCGGCTCGGCGACGCGCTGCGGACGGCCGGGCGCCGCGGGGACGGCCGGGCGGTCTGGCAGCAGGCCCTCGCCGTCTACGAGGAACTCGGCGCGCCGGACGCCGGGGTACTGCGCGCCAAGCTCCGGGACTGACCGCACCGCCGAGCCCGGAGGTCGCGCACTGGCCGGAAGGACTCCGGGGGTCGGCGACGAGTAGCTCCGGCGCCGCCAGGCCGGCCGCCCCAGGGAGCACTACGGTCAGTTCCGGCCGGATTACCGGCGGGCCGGGCCGCAAGGGTGGGCCGGCCCGGAACCCCCGACTGGCCCACCCGTCAACTGTCCTGATCGGATGGTCAGGCCGCTCCGGCGGGCCGTCCGTCGCCGCTCGGCTCGTCGGTGCCGGACGGCTCCGCTGCGGTGGTGGTGGCCGCCGGGCTGGCGGGCTCGCTGGTCTCCGCCACCGGCTCCGCGGACTCCACCGGCTCCGCGGGCTTCACCGGCTCGGCGTCCGCCGGTGCGCCCTCCGCCGCCGGCTCGTCGCCCGGCTCGGTGGCCGACGCCTCGGTCGACTCCTCGTCCTGGTCCCCTTCTTCGTCTTCTTCCTCGTCCTCTTCTTCGTCGTCCCCGTCGTCGGCGCTGGCGGCGGCGGTGGCAGCGGTGGGATCCGTCCAGGAGAACTCGATCTCGACGGAGATCTCCGCACCGTCGCGCTCGATCTCCAGCTCACACTCGACCTGGTCGGTGACGGTGACCGCACCGGCCGCGCCGTAGAAGATCTTTCCCTCCGAATCGAGCTGGTGGGCCAACTGGCGCAGCCAGCCCGCCAGGTCCGCCCGCGACACCGAACGCTCGTCCTCGTAGATTTCCATGGCCGCCATGCTCGCACTCCACACAGGACCAGCCGCGCCTGGGTCCGATGGGCGGACGGCTACGGCGCCGGTTCGAGACGGAGGAACGACACCCCGGGCATCGGCAGCGGAAAGTCCACGTCGCAGCCGCCGTCGACCACCCGCACCACCTGCTCCGGCCGGTACTCGTCCAGGGTGTCCCGGGCGCGCAGCAGCTCCCACTGTTCGCCGGTCGGCCAGTCGCCGCCGTCGAGGTCCTGCCAGACCCGGCGGATGTTGGAGTGCTCCTGGTCGACCCGCCAGTGGCGTACCCGGTAGCTGCCGGCGTCCAGCCCACGCAGCTCGACCCGGACGTCGCGGTCCAACCGCCGGTCCCCACCGGCCTTGGACTGGTCGAGCGTGCCGTTCCAGGCCAGGACCGTCACCGTGCCGTCGTCGTCCCGGGCCGCCCACGCCTCGACCAGACTCTCCGCCCCGTCCCCGGTCAGCGTGGCCGGCAACTCGTGCTCGCCGAGCCGGTCGGCCAGGGCCAGCGCCCAGAACCGGGGCTTGCGCAGGTTGCCGACGGTCAGCAGGCCGAAGCCGCCGTGGAAGAGCCGGGGCGGGCGGCCCAGTTCCTCGAAGTGGTCGGAGGCGACCCAGTGGGCCAGCGCGTCCACCCGGTTGGCCGCCGAACGCATGCCGCGCAGCAGGAAGGTGGCGGCGAAGACCTCGTCGCCGACCGGGTTGAAGTGGGTCGGCGTCACCCCCCACTCGGTCCACAGGATGCCCAGGTCCGGCCGGCCGTGCCGGGCGCAGAGCGGGCGGAGGTCCAGCGGCGGGGCGCCGTAGGTGTGCGTGGAGACGAAGTCGATCGGGGCACCGGAGGCGTCGACGTGGTCGAGCAGCTCCCCCACCCAGCCGGCGGCGGCCGAGGCCGGGCCGCCGACCGTGAGCCCCGGATCGACGCCCCGGACCGCCCGGACGGTCACCTCGTAGAGCCGCAGGAACTCGGCCCGGGTACCGGACCAGAAGACCTCCAGGTTCGCCTCGTTCCACACCTCGAACGGCCAGTGCCGCACCTCCGCCCGGCCGTACCGGTCGATCAGGTGGCTGACCAGGGCACGGATCAGCTCGGCCCAGCGCTGCCAGTCCCGGGGCGGGGACACGACCGCCCCGTACGCGAAGACGGTCTTCGACGGGTCGCTGGCGAGATCCCGGGGCATGAACGACAGCTCGACCACGGGACGCAGGCCGAGACTCAGCAGCCTGTCGTAGACCGCGTCCACCCCGCTGAAGTCGTGCACCGGCTCGCCGTCGACCTCCCGGTACACGCCGAGGTCGTCGCCGAGGATGGCATGCGCCCGTACGCTGCCGACGCCCAGTTCGGTACGCATGATCCGCAGCGCCTCGGCGAACTCCGTCCCGATCGGCCGCCCGCCGGTCGTCTCCGTGCTGAGCAGGTGGCTCAGGTGCTCGGAGCCGACCATGGGGCGCCATGGGCGGTGCACCGGCCGGGTCGGGCCGGACGCCTCGACCATCACCCGCACCAGCGGTTCCGCTCGGGCGACGGCCGGACGCTCCCCACCCGCGCCCGGAGCGGTCTCGGGCAGCGCCGCCACCCGGACCGGCTCCGACAGCACCCCGGGCTGGTCGACGTCGCGCAGTGCCGCCACGGCGTACTCGTAGGGGCGGCCGGGCTCCCCGGTGGTGTCCGCGTACGGCGGATGCGGCACCGCCAGCACGTCGCCGCCGTGATGGTCCAGCGGCACGGGCGGCGCGTCCCCGGTCGACCGGTACACCTGGTAGCCGATCGCCTCCGGCACCGGCGTCCAGTCGAGGGTGACCTGTCCCCGGCCCGACCTCGCCACCAGGGCGGTCGGGGCGTCGAGGGTGAGCGGTCCGTCGTCGGCGGCACCGGTCCGGCGCCGCCCGATCCGCCCCTCCCAGTCCGCCCGGGCCCGCTCCGCGTTCTCGGTGCTGGTCGTCTGTTCGCTCATCCTCGCGCGATCCTCCGTCTGGCTGTTCTGCTCGATCTGGGATTACTGCCGGGCCGGCACGGAGAACTCCTCCAGCCGCATCACCGGCCGCAGCAGCCGCTCCGCCCCGCCCCGGGTGAACTGCCGGCGGAGCACGTCGTCGCCGAGCAGGTTGCCCAGCGCGCCCAGCACCATGCCCTGGTCGAGCGCGAGATACCGCTTGGCGACGGTGCCGCTGCGCACCGCCACCGAGTCGTAGTAGCCGCCGGGGCCGTAGATGTCGAAGTCCCGGCGCAGCTTCGCCAGTTCGGTCTGCGCCTCGGCCGGCGCGTACTGGAGGGCCAGGAAGACCGCGTGCGGGGTGACCACCCCGTCGCCGTACGCCGCCGGTTCCGGCTGGGCGGGACGGTCGGGGCAGCCCTCGAACCCGTAGTCGACGCTGGTCCGCTCCTGGTCACTGGGGTAGCCGGGGGTGTCCAGCCCCATCGCGTCCACGCCGTACTCGCGGTATCCGCCGGCCGGGTCGGAGGCGGGCGAGAAGCCCCAGTGGCCGTACTTCGCGTCGTGCAGGCCGTGCGCGATCTGGCCGCGTACGTACACCGGGTGGTTGCGGGCCCAACTGTCCGGCCCCCACCGGGTCTCCGGCACGAAGATGTCCGGCATGAACGCCTCGAACATGTCCCCGCCCCAGGACGGTACGAACTGGAGACCCCGGTAGCGGTAGGCGCCCTCGAAGACCCGCACCCCGGCGTACTCCCGCCAGCCGCCGACCGGTTTCATCTCCTGCCAGGACCAGTCGCAGGTGTCGGGGAAGGTCCGCCACGGGCCGAAGTAGTGCGCCGGGGGCACCTGACCACGGGCGATCGCGACGTAGCTGATCATGCGGGTCTCGCTGTTGAAGGCACCGTAGGTGTGGCAGGTGTAGTGCACGTCCGGCCCCCGGCCCCGGTAGTTGCCCGGCAGCGAGCAGCCGGGCGGCGGCTCGACCCAGAAGCCGCCCCGCATCAGCCCGACCGGCACGTCGGCGCCGAGCGCCTGCCGGTCGTAGTAGAAGCCGAAGTCCATCGCGTTCAGCACCGGGTCGGCCTTGCGGCGCAGTTGCGGCAGCGCGTTGTGCACGATCATCAGCGCGGTCGCCAGCCAGGCGTTGTCCACACTGGAGGCGAACGGGTGGACCGGCGTGCCGTCGACCGGCCAGGTACGCAGCAGTTCCAGGGTCGCCGGGTCGTACCAGTTGAAGAACATGCCGGAGTCGGCGTGCCGGTCGAGCCGGGCCAGCGAGTCCAGGGCGGCGCCGACCCGCCCGACCAGCTCCCGCTCGCCGATCAGCCTCAGCTCGCGCGCCACCAGCGCCGACCAGAGGTACGCGCCGATGTTGGTCGGCGAGGTGTACTTCGCCCGGCTGCCGGTGACGAGGTCGCCGTCGATGTTGTCAGCCGGCAGTCCGGTACCCGGGTCGGTCATCGCCACCATGGAGCGCCAGGTGTCGGCCGCCCAGCGGAGCGCGGCCGCCCGGTCGACGGCCCCGGCCGGAGACCCGGCCGGCACGGCCGACTCCGTCGGTGCGGCGGGCGCGGCCGTGGCGGCGCCCGCCGGCAGGGTCAGGGCGAGGGTGAGGGTCGCCGCCAGGGCGACCCGGAGGGGACGGATCATGGGGGTTACCTCCGGAGGTACGTCACTTCAGTCCGGTGGTCGCGATGCCGCGCACGAAGTGCCGCTGCAACACGAGGAAGACGATCACCACGGGGAGCACCACCACGACCGAGCCGGCGAGCAGCAGCCCGAACTTGGTCTGGTTCTGCCCGACGCTGTAGAGCGCCAGCGCGACCGGCAGGGTGTACTTGTCCTCGGTGGTGGCCACCACCAGTGGCCAGATGAAGCTGTTCCAGTTGGCGAGGAAGGTGAGGATGCCGAGCGCGGCCAGCGCCGGCCGGCAGAGCGGCAGCACGATCCGGACGAAGATCCGCAGCTCGCTGGCGCCGTCGACCCGGGCGGACTCGACCAGTTCGTCGGGGATGGAGAACATGAACTGGCGCATCAGGAACGCGCCCAGCGCCCCGGCCAGGAACGGCAGCACCAGCGCGGCGTAGGTGTTGGTCAGCCCCAGGTTGGCGACCAGCACGAAGAGCGGCACGAAGGTCACCATGCTGGGCACCATCACCGAGCTGAGTACCAGCCCGAACAGCGCCCGGCGGCCCGGAAAGCGCAGCTTGGTCAGCGCGTAGCCGACGGCCGAGCAGAACACCAGGTTGCCGAGGGTGACCAGGGTGGCCACCAGGGCCGAGTTGAAGAAATAGGTCGGGAAGTCGAGCCGGCCGAACAGCTCCCGGTAGTTCGCCAGGGTGAACTGCTCCGGCCACCAGGTCGGCGGGACGAGCCGGATCTCGGCCTCCGGCTTGAACGACGACAGCAGCATCCAGCCGAACGGGCCCACCATGGCAAGCAGCCCCGCCACCAGCACCACGTGCAGCACGACCGAGGCCACCCGGTCGCGTCGGCGGCGTACCGGCCGGGCAGGACCGGCGGGCGGCGCCGGCGGTACGGCGACCGCCGGGCGCGGACTCGTCACCGGGGCGGTCACCGCGACACCTCCTCGGACGAGCGGAGCAGCCGGAACCAGAGGATCGACAGCAGCACGATCGCCAGGAACAGCAGATAGCTCATCGCCGAGGCGTACCCGTAGTTGCCGAAGCCGAACTGGTTGTAGATGTGGTACGAAACCGAGAGCGTCGAGTTGAGCGGACCGCCCCGGGTCATCACCAGCGGCTCCTCGAAGAACTGGAGGTAGCCGATGGTCCCGATCACCCCGACGAAGAGCAGCGTGGGGCGCAGCGACGGCAGCGTCACGTACCGGAACTGCTGCCATCCGGTGGCCCCGTCGATCCGGGCGGCCTCGTAGAGGTGCTGCGGGATCGCCTGCAACCCGGCGAGGAAGATCACCATCTGGTAGCCGAGGTTGCGCCAGGCCGCCATCACGATCAGCGACGGCAGGGCCAGGTCGGTCCGGCCCAGCCAGTTCGGCCCGTCCAGCCCGACCAGCCGGAGCAGGCTGTCGACCAGCCCGGAGTCCGGCTGGAGCAGAAAACGCCAGACCACGGCGACCGCCACGATGCTGGTCACCACCGGCAGGTAGTAGCCGACCCGGAAGACCGTGCGGAACCGGGTCAGCCCCGAGTTGAGCCCGAGCGCCGCCGCCAGTCCGGCCACCATGGTCAGCGGTACGCCGACGAGCACGAAGATCGCGGTGTTCACCGCGGCCCGGACGAAGAGTTCGTCACCGAAGAGCCGAGCGTAGTTGCGCAGTCCGACGATGTTGACGGCGAACGGGTTCCGGACGTCGGCGCTGCGCAGGTCGGTGAAGCTCATCAGCAGCGAGGCGAGCACCGGGCCGGCCAGGAAGACCACGAGCAGCGCGGTGAACGGCAGGGCGAAGCCCCAGCCGACCGCCGCCCGGCGCAGCCGCGGACCGCTGCGCCCGCGCCGGGTGCCCGCGTCGGGGGCGACGGCGGTCATCTCAGACCCCGGTGCCGATCGAGGTCGCCCGCTGCTGCATCGCCTTGGCCGCGTCCTCCGGCTTCGCGCCGGCCTTGGCCATCTTCTCCACCTCGCCGTCGATCGCGGCCGCGATCTGCTCCCAGGTGGCGATCGCCGGTGGCGACTTGGCGTCCTCCAGTTGCTTGCCGAAGGCGGAGAGCAGCGGGTCGCCGCGCAGCGCCGGATCGTCCCAGCCCTTCTTGACCGCCGGCAGGTCGCTGACCGTCTGGTACCACGTGGTCTGCACGTCCGGCCGGCTCAGGTAGGCGACGAATTTCCACGCACCGTCGCGGTTCTTCGCGTCGGAGAAGACCGCCAGGTCACCGCCGCCGACGAAGGAGGTGGCCGACTGTCGGCCCGGCATCTGCCAGAGCTGGAACTTGCCCGCGCCGCCCTGCTCTTCGAGTACGCCGATGTGCCAGGGGCCGGAGGGGAACGCCCCGATCTCGCCGGCGAGGAAGGCCGGTTCGAGCGCGCCCTGCGCGAGGTCCTTCGGGGCGAGCCCCTCGTCGAAGAACGACTTGTAGAACCCGTACGCCTCGACGGCCTGGGGGCTGTCGAGGGTGAAACCGTCGCCGGTGGCCACGTCGCCGCCGTTGGACCAGACGAACGGCATGATGCTCTGCCAGGAACCGATGGCCGAACCCGGCGGTTGCAGGTTGACGCCCCACTTCGCGCCGCCCCTCGCCTTCAGTGCGGCGATCGCGGACTTGAACTCCTCCCAGGTCTTCGGCGGGGTGGTGATCCCGGCCCGGGCGGCAACGGCGGAGTTCACGTAGAAGAGCCGGGTCTCGACGTACCAGGGCACGCCGTAGGAGGTGCCGTCGACGACCGTGGTGTTCCAGGCTCCCTCGAAGAAGTCCTCCTTCTTGATCAGCTCACCCGGTGTCGGGTCCAGCCCGCCGGTCTTGGCGAACTCCCCCATCCAGGTGGTGCCGATCAGGCTGAGGTCTGGGGTCTGCTTCCCGGCGATGGCGGTGGCGAGCTTGTCGTGCGCGCCGTCCCACGGAATCGGCGTCACCGTCACCTTCGCGTCCGGGTTCTCCCGCATGAAGTCCGCGGCGAGGACGGAGAGCTTCTCCCCCTCGGTGCCCATCGCCCAGACCGTGATGTCGCCGCTCGCCTTGCCCTCCGCGACGGGCGCGGCCGCCTCCTCGCCGGTACCGGCGTCCCGGCCGCAGCCAGTCACCGCGAGCATCGCCGCGAGCACCACGGCGGTACCGGCCCGTCTCCATGTCCTCATCTCAGACCTCCGTCTCGGCGCCATGTGGACCGCAGCTCGACCGGACGACGAGCCGGGTCGGGAGAACCTCTCGACGTACCGCTGTCTGGCTGCCGGCCATCCGGTCCTGCAGCCACCGGGCCGCGGTCGCGCCCAATTTCCGCATCGGCTGGTGCACGGTGGTGAGCCCGGCGTAGCGCGCGGCCATCACGTCGTCCCACCCGGTGATCGCGACGTCGCCGGGGACGGTCAGCCCCAGCTCCGCGGCCGCCGCCATGGCCCCGAGCGCCACCTCGTCGTTCGCGCAGACCAGCGCCGCCGGACGGGACCGGCCCGCGAGTACCTGCCGGGCGGCCCGGTGCCCGGCCTCCACGTCGAAGGCGCAGCGCACCGGTGCCCCTGGCGGGGTGTGCCCGGCGTCGGCGAGTGCCGCCCGGAACGCCGCGTACCGGTCGGTCACGTCCGGCGAGGAGTCCGGGTCGCCCAGGTAGGCGAAGCGCCGGTAGCCGTGTCCGAGCAGGTGCTCGACCAGCCGCCGGGCGCTGCTGTCGTTGTCGGCGGTGATGGTGTCCAGGGCGCCGACGGCTGGCCTTGCCAGCAGCACGGTCGGGACGCCGGTCTCCGCCACCTGCGCGACGATCCCGTCGGCGACCGTCCGGCCCATCACGACCATCCCGTCCACCCGGCGGGCCAGTTCGAGCACCTTGCGCGCAGGGTCGGGCCGACCGTGCGTGGCCAGGATGAGCACGCTGTTGCCCAGCTCGGCGGCGACCTCCTCGTAGCCGAGCACCACCTCGGAGTAGTACGGGCCGGACAGGTCGGGGAAGACGATGCCGTTCGCCGCGTGCCGCCCCTCGGCCAGGGACTGCCCGAGCCGGCTGGGCCGGAACTGCAACTCCTCCACCGCCGCCAGCACCCGGCGGCGGGTCTCCGGTGCGACGTAGTCGGTGCCGCGCAGCGCTCGGGACACGGTGGCGATCGAGACGCCGACCCGCTGGGCGACCTCGTAGATGGTCGCCTGTCGTCGGTCCTGCACCGCCATTGCCAACTCCAAGCAACTATGGTCAAACCAGTCCGGAAGCGCTTACAGAATCCGGAGCGGCGGACCGCTTCCGGAAGCGCTTACAGTGGCCCAGCCTGACCCCGTACGGCAGCACTGTCAAGCCGAGCGGGGCCAGCACCTTACCCGGAGTCCTGTTACGACGGTCGGGCCGAAGCGGTGCCAGGCCGGGAAATTCGCCGCCGTCGGCCCGGCTCGACACGCTCGGGACGGCCACCGCGCCCCGGGCCCGGACTGTCCCCGGTTCGGGTGCGGCGGGCGCTCCCGGTCGGCGCGGTCGGCCCCGCGACACGGGGCGGTGCGGGCTGGTCGACCATGTTCGTGATAGGCAGTGGCCGGGACCGCGACCGGATCGTTCACCGCCCGAGGGCCGGTGGCGCGGACGCCAGGCAGGAGAAACGAGAGAGCATGACGGGTCAACGGATCGGCTTGGTGGTGCACGAGGGCCGGGCGGCGGCGGTGACGGCGGCCGGGGCGGTCCGGCGCTGGGCGGCCGACCACTCGATCGGGGTCAGCGACATCGACGTCTGGGAGCCGTCCTGGGGGCAGCGGCGACGCCGCAACGCGGGCGACGAGGCCGAGGCCGCCGGCCATCCGGCGCTGGTGGTGACGATCGGCGGGGACGGGACCTTCCTGCGGGGCGCCCGGATCGCCGCCAAGGACGGCGTACCCGTGCTCGGCATCAACGTCGGCCGGGTGGGCTTCCTGACCGAGATCGAGCCCGCCGAGATCGACACGGCGCTGGACGCGTTCTTCGCCGGCCGGGTACAGCTCGACGAACGGCTGATGCTGACGCTCTGTGCCTCCCGGCCGCTGGAGATTCCTGGCGGGATGGAGGCGCTGCTGCGCTACGGGCGCGGGCCGCTGCTGCCGCCGCCCCCGCCACTGCCCCGCAGCGCCGAACCGGTCGACCAGCCAGGCGTGGCGCTGGACGTCACCGCGCTGAACGACATCGTCTTCGAGAAGCTGGCCCGCGACCGGCAGGCCAGCCTTGGGGTGTACCTGGACGAGACGCTCTTCGCCTCCTACTCGGCCGACGCCCTCGTGGTGGCCAGCCCGACCGGCTCCACCGCCTACAACTTCGCGGCCGGCGGCCCGATCCTCTCCCCCCGGCTCCGCGCGCTGGCCTTCACTCCGGTCGCCCCGCACATGGTCTTCAACCGCAGCCTGGTGATGGCCGCCGACGAGGCGGTGACGGTACGCGTCCTCGACCGGTCCGGCCAGGTGGCGGTCAGCGTGGACGGGCAGCTCCGTGGCGTACTCGATCCCGGAGACTGGGTGACGGTGCTGCCGGCGCGCGAACCGGCCCACCTGGTCCGGCTGCGCCCGTCCCGGTTCTACTCCCGGTTGCGTGAACGGTTCTCCCTCGCCGACGCGCCCGCGGCGGTGGCCGACAGCCGGCGGCCCGACCAGGCCGACGGCTGAACGCCCGCTCCGCCGACCAGGGCCGGTGTCGAAGTCGGCCGCAGCCATTCGTTGATGGCGGCGAGGTGGAATGGTGGCTTCGTGGCGGAGGGCGAGTTCCTGAAGCGGATGGCCACGGCAGCAGGATCACGGCACGCAGAGCGGTGGCGCGGCGTGGGCAGCGGTACTGCGCGGCCTCACCCGGAGGAGCCGGTGTCCGAAACTGGGCACCGGCTCCTCGGCCCTCCGCCGGCCATGGATGTCGTAGCCGGAAGCGGGCGTGGCGACTACGGTCGCCAGTCGGTCAGTCGCAGGGCCTGATGCCGGTGATTGTCAGCCACGTAACGCCGCTCCCCTGCAAAGCGTACGCAGCGGGAAGTCGCTGGCTGCCGCCGTTGCTGTGGTATTGCATGGGTTCGGTGCCAACGGTCTGGTCGTTCTCCCAGGAGCCCGCCGAAACCCATGGAATCGGATAGAACCTGCAGTTGTACATATTGATGGAGTCGCCCGTCCAGTGTTCGTACTGGTAGGCGCAGAAGTACAGGTAGGGACACGGTTCGGCAGCTTGACGGAGGCCAGCCTCGGACGAGAGGTTCCGAGGGCGACTCTCGCCCGGAAGCGCGATGTTCACCGTCGCGGTCCCGTTGACGTCGATCTGGTTGGGGGATATCCGCTTCCCTCCCATGACGGCCAGGTAGTAGTCGCTCCGCTTCTCCAGGTACTCGGCTTGACTCGGGGTGAGACCCGCCGCCCGGGCCTGCTGTTCAAAAACCGCCTGGGTCCCGGTCTTGTACTGCACGTACTGCTGGCCGGCGGGCGCGGCCGCATGGGCGGCGCCGCCGACAAGTGGCGCGGTGACGAGTACCGAAGCGATGACGACAAATCTCGACAGGAGTTTTCGCATGTTTATACCTCCGTGGTGGGTGCCGGTTTGCCTCGGTTGTCGGACGACGGCCTTCGCCCTCGGATAGCGCGGCGCTTCTCACAACAATGGTAAATACGCCCACTTTCACTTCCCTTTCACATCTCTCCCGGAGAAGATTGGTACTGTCCACGCTGTTGTCGACGCGGATGTCGGCCGGTTACCGGCGCCTACCTCGGGCTCAGGCGGATCAGCCCGCACCACCGGTACCGGTCCGGCTCGTCGTCACGCGTCAGCAGCTCGGCAGCACGAGAGCCCGTCGCGGATCGCGATACAGCCCGTGCAGGAGTGCTCTCTCTCGCCCGTACGACCTCGGGCACCGCGCGGTTCCGTCGTGGGTCGCCGGCATCCGCCGGATCGCGCGCTGGTTACGGCGAAGACTTCTGGCCAGGCGCTCAGGACCGACTGCCGCCTGGCCGCCGTGGGAGCCCGCCATGGGGCTCCGACCCGGGCAGGCCACCGGATCCGTCGGTCAACTGGCGTCTGCTCCACAACGACGGTCGGCCTGGCGGCTTCGGCGTCGGCAGCAACGCCTCCAGCGTTGCCCACTGGGCATCGGCCAGGTCGAACCGCCTCGTCACCGCCAGGGTGTCCACGAGGTCTCCGGCTTTCCAGGTTCTGCTTGGTCGCTGAACCATCTACCGGAGACCTCGCTACATCACGACCTCCGACCCGCAACGATCCTCACGCCAGCTCAAACCCTGGCACCGACGTCGCCGCGCGCCGCTAGTAGCGGCTGGGGTCGCCGCCGTTGGGGGTGTAGACGGGCGGCGAGTGCCCGTGTTGCGGCTGGTGCGGGGGCTGCTGCGGTTCGAACATGTTCACGGCCGGCTCCGGCTGCTCGACCGGCTCGAACATGTTCGCCGGCGGCTCCGGCTGCTCGACCGGTCCGAACATGTTCGCCGGCGGCTCCGGCTGCTCGACCGGTCCGAACATGTTCGCCGGCGGCTCCGGCTGCTCGACCGGTCCGAACATGTGCACCGCCGGCTCCGGCTGCTCGACCGACTCGCGCCGCTCCGGCTGCTCGGGCTGCTCGACCGGTTCCGCGGGCAGCTCGGCCGGCCCCCGGTTGGCCTCCTGGCGCACCGCCACCATCTGGTATTCGCCGGTCTCTCCGGTGATCGCGGCGGCCGCCATCACCGCGGCGGCGGCCCGGTCTGCCAGCCGCTTCGCCTCACGCTGCGTCCGGGCCCGCACCTCGGCCGCCTGCCGCTCGGCCTGCTCCGCCGCCCGGCGCGCCTCGTCCAGCCGGTTGAGTTCGGCAGTCAGGTCCTGGCGGACCTCGCCGAGCCGCTGCTGTAGCTGGGCGAACTCCTGCTCCGCGGTGGCACCCTCCTGGCGGGACTGTGCCAGCCGCTGCTGCGCGGTCTCCTGCGCGGCCAGCAACTGGCTGAGCGACTGCTGTCGCGTCTCGACCTCCTCCTGGAGCGCCGCGAGCTGCTGCTGCTGCGCGGTGGCCTGCTCGTCCGCCCGGCGCCGCAGTTCGGAGGCGTACTGCTGGGCCTCCGACCGCAGGTTCGCGTTCTCCTCCTCGACCTGCTTCTGCGCCCGGGTCAGCTCCGCTTCGGTGCTGTTGCGCAGCTCGGTCAGCTCCCGCTCCACGTTGGCCTGCCACTGGCCCAGCTCCTGCTGGGTACGCGCCCGGGCGGCCTCGATCTCCTGCTGGATCTGGTTGCGCGCCGCTTCCAGCATCGACTCGGCCTGGGCCTGGGCCCGCTCGGCCTGTTGGGCGCTCCGCTCGCTGACCCGCTGCGCCTCCTGCTCGGCGCGCTCCCGGCCGGCCTCACCCTCGGCCACCAGCTTCTCGGCTTGCTCGCGGGCGTCGGCGAGGACCCGCTCCGCCTCGTTCTGGTGCTCGGTGGCCCGCTGGGCGGCGGCGTCGACGATCACTCCGGCCTGCTTCTCGGCCAGTGCCATGATCTGGTCGACCATCGGACCCAGGTCGCGGAACGACGCCCGGTCCACCTGCGGCGGCCGGTCTCGCAGCTCGGTCAACTCGGCCTGTACCTGCTGGAGATGGACGGTCAGCCCCTGGATGTGGCTGAACGCCTGTTCACGTTCGGAGATCAGTTTCGAGAGCTCGTGGGCGGTCTGCGCCACATACTGCTCCACCTGCCGCTTGTCGTAACCGCGCAGCGTGGTCTCGAAGCTGGGCCGCGAAGTCTTGTCCTCGTGCAGGTCGAACAGCTCCTGGCCTTGGGACATGCGCCATCCTCCATATGGTCGCGAGCCCGGTGCCGGCGTCCGGGGCACACGCCGCAGGGGTAGGGCTCAACCGGCGGATCATACACCTGACGGCGGCCCGGCGGGGTGGCCCGGCCGAGCCGTACCGGCGCTCCGGCCGGGCACCGCCGGACCAGGACGGGGACGGCCGGCGGCCACCGAGGAGCTGTCCCGGTGCCCCGCCGGGGAGTCTCCGACAGCCGGCGGGGCGTACGGTCACAGTCCGGCGGCGTACCCGGCGCGGGCACCACCGACGATCGGCAGCACGACACGACTGTTCTTCAGCGCCAGGTCGATGGTGGCCCGGTTCGGGTCGGCCTGGCTGGAGTACTGCGGGTAGCTGCCGACGATGATCACGCCGATCCGGTGACCCGGCGGGAAGACGTAGTCCTCGGGCAGCAGCGGAAAGTCGAAGTCGTAGAGCTTGCCGGGGACCAACGGGGTCGCCGTGCGGATCGACTTCCGGTTCTGTGCGTCCAGGATGCCCTTGGTGACCAGTTCGAGGTCGGCGGTGGCCACCCGCTTCTGGGTCTGCTTGTAGCACCCGTCGTCGGTCGGGCTGGTCTCACCCCAGCAGTCCTGGGTCTCCAGGGTGATGATGCCCTCCCCGGAGGCCCGGTGCGCCACCCGTTCGGCGGTGCCGTAGTCGACCAGGATCGCCCCGAAGTTGGTGTCGGTCTTGTCGGCGGAGGCCCGCAGCTTCACCACCGGCGTACCGGAGATGTGCAGCGGGGCACGCAGCGGCTCCGACAGGTACGCCAGCCGGCCCGGCTGGACGGTCTCCGGGTTGGTGATCATCGCGTCCTGGCGCTGCGCCGGGTCGTCGGCGAAGGTCTGGGTGCTCGGCTTCCACGCCGGCATCAGCTTGAGGCCGCCCGCACCGCCGGTGCCGGGCTGGAGGAAGACCTCGGTCCCACGGGTCCCCGGGATCGGCCAGTCGGCGTGCGTCTCCCAGACGTCGGCGGAGCGCTCCAGGTCGACCCGGGGCTCGTCCATGATCCCGTTCCGCACCCGGTGCAGCCAGAAGTCGAACCAGCGGTGCAGGGTGTCCACCCAGACCGCCCGGCGCGAGTCGAACGGGTCGACGTGCCCCTCCTGGGAGAGCCACAACTTGCGCGGCACCCGGTGCTCGGCGAGTTCGTACCAGAACTTGCTGAAGTGGTCCGGCCGGACGTTGTCGTCGTTGAGCCCGTGGTAGAGCAGCACACTGGCCTTGATCTTGTCGACGTTCCGGACGTAGCTGCGCTCGGTCCAGAACGCCGAGTAGTCGCCGGTCTCGTCGCCGTCGGCGGCGCCCAGCGCGTCCCGGACCGGCTTGCAGTAGTCCCGGCGGTCCGGGTTGGTCACCGTGTTGGCCAGCGACGACACATAGCTGTTGCCTCGGGTGATCACCCCGTTGCTGCGGGTGTAGTCGTAGTACTCGGCCGGGCCGCTGATCGGCACGATGGTGGTCAGGCCCTTCACCCCGGTCACCGCCGTCGCCATCGCCAGCGAGCCGTCGTACGACTTGCCGACCATGCCGGTACGGCCGTTGTGCCAGTCGGCCCTGACGACCTTCCCGGCCGCGTTCCGCGCGGTGGCCCGGCCGTTCAGCCAGTCGATCGCCTGCTTGGCGCTCAGGTTGTCCGGGGTGCCGTTGGTGGTCGGGCAGCCGGTGGAGTTGTTGGTGCCGACCATGTCCAGCAGGATCACCGCATAGCCGCGCGGGACGAAGTAGTTGTCGTAGAAAAGCGGCCACCGGTCGAGCAGGCCGTCACCGTCCAGGTCGGCCTTGCACTCGGACTCGTTGCCCCGGCAGACGGTCGAGTAGTAAGGGCTGGCGTCCATGATGACCGGCACCTTGAGCCCGTCGGCCGTGGCCCTGGGCCGCATCACGTCGAACGCGATGATGTCGCGCTCGCCGTCGTTGTCGCTGTCGAACGTCGAGTCGACGAAGAGCCGTTCCCGGATCGCGTCGGCGTACCCGAACACCGGCTGGGTCACGCCGTCGCGTACCACGATCGACGGTCCCCGGTGGGCGAATGCCGGCGGCGCGGAGCCCAGCACGGCCACCGCCGCCATCGGAAGCACCGCGAGTCCGACCCGCCAGATCCTACTGATCCGACCCATGCACACTCCTTTTTCGCCGGTCAAGGGCGTGCGTAGGTTACGGGCGAGAGCGCCGATCGAACAACGCACATCTGTCGGAACCTGATCCGTCCAGGTTCGACGGCACACGGAAGCACCAGCGGTTACGCCGTCGCCGTGCTACCGTCCGCCGGCAGCGGGTCGACGGGACGGCGGTAGCGGTGCGGCACAGCGGGGCGGAGCCGGCGGTTGGTTTCCGGGTCGTGCCGGGCGCCGCCGACAGCGACGTGGTCCTGCACGTCCCGCACGCCGGTCGGCTGGTCCCGCCGGACGTACGCGCCGGGCTGCTGCTCGACGACGCCGCCCTGGCGGCCGAGCTGGCCCGGATGACCGACGCGCACACCGACCTGATCGCGGCCCGGGCCGCCACCTCCGCCCGGCGTACTCCGTGGACGCTCGTGAACCTGCTCTCCCGGCTGGTCGTCGACCCGGAGCGCTTCCCGGACGAGCGGGAGTCGATGCGGGCGGTCGGAATGGCCGCCGTCTACACCAGGACCAGCAACGGCTCCCCGCTGCGCGCCGAGGACCCGGTCGCCGAGGAGCAACTGCTCGACCGCTGGTACCGGCCCTACGCCCGGGCCATCACCGACCTGGTGGACGCCCGGTTGGCCGTACGCGGCCGGGTGACCGTGCTGGACGTGCACTCCTATCCGAGCCGGCGGCTGCCGTACGAGATCGGCGGCGCCGAACGCCCGGCGGTCTGCCTCGGTACCGATCCGGCGCACACCCCGGACTGGTTGCTGGCGGCCGGCCGGGCAGCCTTCGCCGGCTGCGGCGGCACCGGAGTGGACACCCCGTTCGCGGGCTGCTACGTGCCGCTGCGGCACTACGGCCGGGACCGGCGGGTGACCGCGCTGATGGTGGAGATCCGGCGGGACGGCTACCTGGTGGAACCCGGCGGAGCGCCGACCGGCGGCCTGGCCACCGTGGCCGGGGCACTGGCCGCGCTGGTCGACGCGGTGGACGCCAACCCCGGTCGCCGCACCGGCTGACCCGGCCCGGCCGGCCTCGAGGCCGGCGTCCCCGAACAGGACGTTGGCCGAGCCGGCATGTCCCGGGCGGCTCCCGGCCAGCCGGTTCGCGCTGCGCGGGCCGGGTTTGACGTCCGGTGACCCGAGCGCTACATGGTGACCATCGGCGGCGCGGAGACCCAGTCGCTGATCCCGGCCCTGGTGCGGCTGCACCGGCAGGGCCGGCTACCGGTGGACCGGCTCGTCACCGGGTACGACTTCGGGCAGATCCAGCGCGCCGCCGACGACGTCCACGCCGGCCGTACGATCAAGCCGGTGCTCCGGTTCACCGACTGACCGGCCGAGTCCGGCCGACGGTGCTCGGCCGGCCAACCGTGCCCGGCAGGCAGCCCGCGGAAGGGATTGCCGTCCGACCCGCACCTCCATCCAGTACGGCCGGTGCGGGTCGGATCGTGCTGGCCTCACCGGGTCGTGACCGCTCCGTCCGCCACGATCGGTTCCCGCTCCGCGGCCGGCGGTGCCGGCGGGGTCGCTTTCGGCCGGATCACGAGCGCCGCGACGACGGCGGCGGCGATGCCACCGACCACTCCGACGATCGCGGTGCTGGACATCGCCTCGACGAAGGCGTCCCGGGCCAGTCGAGCCAGCGTGTCGTCGCCGGTGGCGGTGGCGATCCGCAGGGCGTCGCCGATGGATTCCCGGGCCGGGCCGGTGACTTCCGCCGGCACCGCGGCCCGGTAGGCGGCGGTCAGTACGCTGCCCAGCACCGCGACGCTGAGCGCCGCGCCGATCTGCTGCACGGTGTCGTTGACCGCCGAGCCGACGCCGGCCCGTTCCGGGGGCAGTGCGGCGAGCAGGGTGCCGACCGCCGCCGGTCCGGTGACGCCGCTGCCCGCCCCGATCAGCACCAGCGCGACGGCCAGCGTCGGATAGCCGTCGGTCGGTCCGATCGAGGCGAGTACGCCGAAGCCGACGGCCATCAGCGACAGCCCGGCGGCGACCGCGACCCGGGCACCGAACCGCTTGTCGACCAGTACCCCGAGGCCGTTACAGGCCATCACGGTGACCAGCATCGGCACGAACGCCAGGCCGGCCCGCATCGGCCCGTACCCGAGGACGAACTGGAGGTACTGGGTCAGGGCGAGCAGTACGCCGCCGGCGGAGAGCGAAAGCAGCACGATGGAGAGGCTGGCCCCGCCGAAGTTGCGGTCCCGGAACAGCGCCATCGGCAGCATCGGCTCGGCGACCCGCCGCTCCCACAGCGCGAACGCGGTGAGCAGCACGGCCGCGCCGACCAGCCCGGCAACGGTCGGCGGGGACGACCAGCCGTCCTTGGCCGACGAGATCACCGCCCAGACCAGCGCCGTCATGCCGACCGTGGAGAGCAGCGCACCGAGCACGTCCGGCCGGCTGGCCGGACCGCGTGACTCGGGGATGATCACGAGCGCGGCGACGATGCCGAGGATGGCGATCGGGACGTTGAGCAGGAACACCGATCCCCACCAGAAGTGCTGCAACAGCAGGCCGCCGACGGTCGGGCCGCCCAGGGCGCCGAGCACCAGCACGGAACTCCAGATCGCAATGGCCTTCTTCCGCTCGGACTCGTCGAAAACGGTGGTGAGGATCGAGAGCGTGCTGGGCATCAGGAAGGCGGCGCCCACCCCCATCAGGGCCCGGGCCGCGACGAGTTGACCAGGGGTCTGGCAGAGCGTGGCCAGCACGGACGCGCCGCCGAACACGACCAGGCCGATCACCAGGCCGCGTCGCCGGCCGTGCCGGTCGGAGAGGCTGCCGGCGGTCAGCAGCAGCCCGGCGAAGACCAGGATGTACGAGTCGAGGATCCACTGGATGTCCGAGGCGCTGGCCCCGAGGTCGCGGATCAGCGACGGGACGGCGATGTTGAGCACCATGTTGTCGATGACGGCCACCAGCAGGCTCAGACAGAGCACGCCGAGGATCCACCAGCGACGCGGGTGGGGTGTGGGCATGGAACCTCCGCTCGTACAGCGTGCGAGAATTCTCGAACACCGTACCAGCAATCTCGAACACCGTACGACGGTCGGTAGACTGGCCGGGTCGAAAGGACCGTGGATGCCGCCGAAATCGGACCCGTTCACCAACTCGGTGTGGCTGCGCCCGCCCCGGACCCGGGGCGAACAGCCCTCGCTGAGCCGTGAACAGATCGTCCGGGCGGCGATCGAACTGCTGGACGCCGAAGGCCTGGCCGGGCTGAGCATGCGCCGGCTCGGCACCCGGCTGGGTTCGGGCGCCACCTCGGTGTACTGGTACGTGACGAACAAGGACGAACTGCTCGAACTCGCGGTCGACGAGGTGATGGGCGAGGTCTACGTCCCGGAGGTCGGCGACACGAGCTGGCGGATCGGCGCCTCGGTGCTGACCGCCGGCACCCGGGAGATGCTGCTCCGCCACCCGTGGGTGATCGGCCTGCTCGGCGTACGCCCGAACTACGGCCCCAACGCGATGCGCATCGGCGACCGCACCGTGGCACTGCTCTCCGCGGCCGGCTTCTCCGGGCTGGAGCTCTCCCACGCGAGTGCGCTGCTGACCTCCTACGCGATCGGCTCGGCGACGACCATCTCGGCGATGGTCACCAGCATGCGGCAGTCCGGAATGTCGATGACCGAGATCGCGGCGAAGCTGGAACCCCAGTTGGGGCGGATAGCCAGCGAGCATCCGCACTACGACAAGTGGCGGCAGGAGGTCGGGGGGGCGGCGTACGTCCCGGAGCGGATCTGGGACGAGAGTTTCACCTTCGGGCTGGATCGGCTGCTCGACGGGCTGGAGATGTGGCTGGACCGGCCGGACCGGTGACGACTCCCGGCTGACCGCCAGGGCGTGACCGCTCCCGGCTGACGGCCGAGGGCTGCCGGCCCCGCCGTCGCGGTGGCGCGCCGCTCCCGGCGACATGCTTCGGAGCCGGCAACTCGGGAATAACCCCCCGATGCTGGGCCTTCTCCCCGCCACGCCCTGGCCGCCCGGGCCGAGCGTCGGCGTCTTCGCCGTCGCCGGCCTGCTCACGATCCTCGGCAGCATCCGGCTCGTCGCCCTGGGCGACGCCCTGGCGGACCGGACCGGCTGGGGCGAGGCCGTCTTCGGGGTGGTCTTCTTCGGCGTCGCGACCGGGCTATCCGGGATCGTGATGACCGCGGTCACCGCGGCGGGCGGCCATCCGCAGCTCGGCTACAGCAACGCGGTCGGCGGGATCGCCGCCCAGACCACCGCCGTCGCGGTCGCGGACGCCTTCTACCGCCGGGTCAACCTCGAACACGCCGCCGCCTCCTCGTCGAACCTGCTCTTCGGCTGCCTGCTGATCGCCCTGCTCGCCCTCGCCCTGCTGGGCAGTTACAGCCCGAACGTCACCGTCGGCGGGATCCACCCGGTCTCCGTCGCGATCGTCGCCTGCTACCTCGGCGGGCTCCGGCTGATCCGGACCGCCGGCACCAGACCGATGTGGCAGGCCGTCGGCACCAAGGAGACGCAACCCGACGTACCACAGGACCACGGTGCCCTCGACAAGCACGGCATGGGCACGCTGTGGGGGCGGTTCGTGCTGGTCGGCGTACTCGTCGCGGCGAGCGGCTGGGCGGTGTCGCTGGCCGCCGAGAGCGTCGTCGAGACCACCGGCCTCACTGCCGGGTTCACCGGCGGGGTACTGCTCGGCATCGTGAACGGGCTGCCGGAGACGGTCACCGCGATCGCCGCCGTACGCCGGGGGGCGGTCACCCTCGCCGTGGCCGCCGTGCTCGGCGGGAACATCCTCGACGTGATCACCCTGGTGGTCGGCGACGTCGCGTACCGGCAGGGCTCCATCTATCACGCCGCCGGCAGCGATGACCTGTTCATCACGACCAGCGGGCTGTTCATGACCGCGATCCTGCTCGCCGGGCTACTCGTCCGGCAGACCTGCGGCTGGGGGCGACTCGGCTTCGAGGGCGTACTGCTGCTGGTCACGTACCTCGGGATGACCGTCCTCCTCGCCGTCTGAGCTGTATCCGAACGGTGGCCGAAGCAGCGGACGGTCGCCCGGAGGGTGCGTGGGACAGATCGACGATCTACGGTGGAGTGGTCGCGTTCACTACGGAAATCCTGGGGAAGCCAAGTGACGAAGGAAGCGCCGCCAGCACATCGCGGATGGCCGGACGGGCTCGACAGCGGCGTGCCGCACTCGGCCCGGATCTGGAACTACTGGATGGGCGGCAAGGACCACTTCGCCGCCGACCGAGAGGCCGGAGACGCCTACCGGCGGCAGTTTCCCGGCATCGTTCCACTGGCCAAGCAGTCCCGGCGCTTTCTGATCCGGGCCGTGCACCACCTGGCGGCCGAGGCGGGGATCCGCAACTTCCTCGACATCGGTACCGGCCTGCCGACCCTGGACAACACCCACCAGGTGGCCCAGCGGGCCGCCCCGGAGTCCCGGATCGTCTACGTCGACAACGACCCGCTCGTGCTCGCCCACGCCCGCGCCCTGCTCAGCAACACCACCCCGGAGGGGGTGACCGGCTACGTCGACGCGGACTTCCACGATCCCGACCAGATCATCTCCGACGCCCGGAACATCCTGAACTTCACCCAGCCGATCGCGGTCATGTTCATGGGCGTGCTCGGGCACGTCGCCGACCACGAGGAGGCACGGTCCATTGTGGCCCGGGTGATGGCCTCCGTGCCCAGCGGCAGCTACCTGGTGCTCTGGGACAGCACCAACACCTCTGACGGATTCGACGAGGCACAGCAGGGCTACGACGACACCGGCGCCGTCCCGTACGTCCTGCGCAGCCCGGAGCAGATCGAACGCTGCTTCGACGGCCTGACCCTGCTGGAGCCGGGCATCGTCTCCATCTCGCGGTGGCGCCCGGAGAGCCCCGACGCGGAACCGGTCGACGGGTACGGCGGCGTCGGCCGCAAACCCTGACGCCCGGGCCCCACCAGCCCCGTTCGGTGCCCGGTCCGGGCCCGGTCAGGAAGCGGGCCGTGGCCCGAAGGCGGTCAGGAAGCGGTCCCGGAAGGAGTCCATCCGCCAGACCGGCGCCCGCCGGCCCGGCTTCAGGCCGTCCTGCCAGTCCCACCGGGAGATCCGGTCCAGCACCGCCGGGTCGTGCGCCACGATGGTGATCGGCACGTCCCGGCTGGCGCCGGCACCGGTCACCACCGGGGCGGGCTGGTGGTCCCCGAGGAAGACGACCACGGTGTCGTCGTCGCCGTACTTCTCGATGTAGGAGATCAGGCTGTTCAGCGAGTACTCGACGGACTGCCGGTAGTCGGCACGTACCTTCGCCGAGTTGCCCCAGCGCGAGCGCTTCGGCTCACCCTCCTTCGCCATCGGCGCGAAAACGGATCCGTCACCGAGGTCGTCCCAGTCGACGAACCGGGGAGTGGGGGTCCAGGGCGCGTGGCTCGACACGAGGGTTATCCCCGCCATCAGCGGGGCCGCGTCCGGCGTACCGTGTTCGTACCGTTCAAAGGCGGCCAGGGCGTACTGGTCGGGCATGGTGGCCCAGCTGAACTTCGGGCCGTGGTAGCCGAGCTGGCTCGAATCGTAGATCTTCTCGTAGTCGTACAGCTCTCCCTCTGGCCAGGCCCGGGTGACGCCCGGCATGATGCCGACGGTCCGCCAGTTTGCCCGCCGGAAGGCGCCGGTGAGGGTCAGCCGGTCGGTCGTGACGAGGTTGCGGTACCGCTGCTGGTTGTCGATCCAGAGACCGGACAGGAACGTGGAGTGGGCCAGCCAACTGCCGCTGCTCGTCGTCGGTGAGGTGAGGAAGGCGCTGCGCGCGGCGAAGCCGGCGGCGGCCAGCCGCTGCGTACCGGCGTCGAGTACCGCACCGACCTGCGGTGCGAACTCCGGGTCCTCGACCGCGTCCCGCCCGTAGCTCTCGACGAAGACGAGCATGACGTCCTTGCCGCGCAGGCCGGTGAGCAACTGGTCACCGGGGACGTCGCGGAAGGCGTCCACGGCGACCTGCCGGCTGAACTCCTGCTGGCTGCGCAGGCCGTCGCGGATCTGCTGCGCCCGTCCGTACGCCAGGCCGGCCGTGTTCCGGGCCGCCACCGGTACGCCGGGAACGATCTGTACGCCGAGCACCGCACAGGCGAGCCAGGCCGCGCCGAGCACCACGACGGTACGCGTCGCGGCGACGCTGTGCCGGGCCACCAGGTCGGTCAGGCGGAGCACCGCCAGGGTGGTCAGCACGACCACCGCGACGGCGAGCAGCGCCGCCACGACCGCCGCACCGATCGCGGCGCCCCGGCCGAAGGAGTCGGTGAGGAACGAGATCGCGTCGTCCAGCAGGATCCAGTCGAGGATCGGGTCGAACTGCCGGGCGAGTACGGCGTGGAAGCCCATGTCCACGATCTTGAGCAGGCCCAACAGGCCGAGACCGACGCCACCGAGTACGGCCGCCGCCCGTCGGGCCCCCGTCCGCAACGCGAGGACGAGGACGACGCCGAGGAGTGCCTCCACCGGAATCCGTGCGAGCGTGCCGAGGGTGAACTGGTCCGGCTTGTTGCCCGCGGTCAGGGCAAGCAGCACGAGCAGGGCCGCCAGTACCGTCGTCAGCCGCGTCACGATCCGCCGAGCGGGTGAGCGGTGCCGCTGTTCCGCCGCCTCGCCGCCTATACCGTCGCCGCCCGTACCGTCACCGCCCGTACCGTCACCGCCCGTGTCGTCGCCGCCACCTCCGGAACCGGCACTCTCCCCGTCCCCGGCCGGGTCGTCCTCGGCGCGTCCGTCCGGCAACGGGTCGTCCGTGGTGGGCGTCCGTTCCTGGTCCGGCACCTGGCGGAAGCGTGTGAAGAGTGACAACCCGAGGATCCTCTCCTGGCGGTCGTACTGGCGAGGCGGGCCAGGCTCGCAACGGCCTCGCCGCCCGTGAGCTAGAACGGGATTTCCGGGCCTACGGTTCAACGAGCCTTCGCCGACCTCCCCGCGTTGCGTAATCACGCAACGAATCAACTTGGTGATCTTGCTGGCCCGAGACATCGGTGCCGTCCTGTGTTTGTATCGCGACGTACCGATTCCCAGGGGGAGGGAGTTGTTCATGACGGGCAGGGGCACGGGGGCGCTGGCCGTTGGGCGGGCGGTGCCGCTACTGGTCCGTTGGGGAGTCTCCGCCGATGCCGATCTGGTCTACCGCTGCCTGGTCACCTTCGGTTCTCGGAGCACCGGCAGCATCGCCGCCAGTCTCGGTCTCGCGGTGCGCCGGGTCCGCGCGGCACTGGACGAGTTGGCGGAGGCCAACCTGGTCGAGCCGGCCGCCGCGCCGGCCGGCCACGGCGCCGAGGCGGTGACCTGGCGGGCGGCTGAGGTGGACGCGGCGGTGACCACATTGCGACGGCGCGCCCTCCGGCGGGCCGCCCCGGCGACCGAGGTCGCGGCCGGCCTGTTACGGCCGGGCATGGTCCGCCCGTTTCCGGCCCGGCGGCTGCCGGACCGCGACGCGACCCGCCGGCGTATCGCCGAACTGGTGGCGGTGGAGCGGGTCGAGCACCTGGCGATGAACCCGGAGGAGGTCTTCAGCGCCGACGCGCTGGCGATCGCCGCCCCGATGGACATCGCGCTGCTCCGGCGCCGGATCCGGCTGCGCTCGCTGGGTCGGGCGCCGGCCGACGGCGACCGGTCGTCGCGGCACGCCAGCGAGTTCGCCCGGTTGGGTGGGGAGTACCGCGAGGCGCCTCGGCTGCCACACAAGCTGATGATCTTCGACCGCCGTGTCGCGCTGGTCGCCGTCGACCCGAACGGGTTGCACCGGGGCGCGTGGGAGGTCGTCGAACCCGCGGCGGTCGAGTCGTTCGTCTCGCTGTTCGTCCGCTACTGGACGGACGCGACGGATCCACGTCGGAACGGAGTACCCGAGGTCGTGCTCACACCACGAGAGAAGGCGGTCGTCGCGCTGCTCGCCGAGGGGCATACCGACACCAGCGCCGCGAAGGAACTCGGCATGTCCACCCGCTCGGTCACCTACGCGCTGCGGTCGCTGATGGACCGGCTCGGCGTGGAGAACCGCTTCCAACTCGGTCTCGCCCTCGGCGCGATGCAGGCGGCGAGCCCACCGAGGAACACACCGCCTGTCGAGGGAGACCACCAATGAACCTGGTGCAACCTCCCTTTGCGATCCGTCGTCGCCTCAGGTGGAAGTCGGGGCGGACCCGCCGCGCTGTCCAGGCTGAGAAAGGTTCGATGAGAAGACGCCTGGTCGCGGCGCTGGCCGCCGCTGTGCTGGCCTCGCTCACCGCCGGCCCGGCGATGGCCGCCGAGCCGGTCTGGGAGCGGATCGACTGCACCTCCGGCACCATCGAGGTGGCGACGGTGGACGAGGCCAAGGAGGGTGACTTCCTCACCCTCGCGGGGCAGCTCGACTGCGTCGCGGAGAAGGCGGGCGCCGCCTTCGGGTACGCCGTCTACGAGCCCGGCTTCTCGCTCGGCATCGTGTACGGGTCGCACCTGCGGCCGTACGCGCCGGCCGGGGTCAGCCCGTTCTCGGACCGGAAGAAGGTGCCGACCGGGCAGGTGGACTTCGCGATCTGCGTGGTCACCGACTACCTGGTCCGGGTCGAATGCGTCCGGGTGGTGTGGGACCTGCTGGACCACGAACTCGACGTGCGGTCGCTGGACACCAGCGACCCGCTGGTCGACCGGATGGTCCGACTCGTCTCGCCGGACTGGGGACCCCGTCCGGTCTGCGGGACCTGCTGGTAGCGGTCTGGCGCCCCGGGCGCGGGCGGGACGTGTCGGCGCGTCCCGCCGCCGTCCGGGGCGCTGCGGCAGCCGGGTGCCGGGGCGGCCGTGACAGAACCATGACATGAATCGCACGTTTTCCGGACCCCGGCCCGCCATCCTTGGCTGGTGCATCCGGTATCGCCGTACCCGTCCACGACACCGCTCCGATCCCCGGGGCGGCCCGACTGCCGGCCGGTGCCCGCCGAGCGGGGGCCGGCCCGCCGGCTGCGCCGCGCCGCGCTCGGGTACCTGCTCGCGTTCGTGCTGATCGCCGTCGGATTCGTCGGCACCGGCGCGGGCCAGTCCCTCGACGGCAGGCTGCTGCCCCGAGCCGAGCGGGGCGGCGGGTACGCGCAGCCGACCGGGCTGGTCGAGCCGGCCGGCAGCGTACTGGCCTGGTTCGGCGATCCGGCCGTGCTGGGTCTGCTGCTGGTTGCCGTACTGCTGCTCGGTGTGCTGCGGCGACGGCCCTGGGCGGGGATGGCCGGCGTCGGCCTGGTCGGTGCGGCGGTGGTCGCCGCGAGCGTCGCCAAGCAGGTGATCCTGCGGCCGGATCTCGGAGTGGCCACCTCGACGACGCACAACAGTTTTCCCAGCGGCCACGTCGCGGTGGCGATGGCGCTGCTGCTCGCCGTCCTGCTCGTGCTCCCCGCACCGGTCCGCCCGTGGTGCGCCGTCCCGGGTGCGGTGGGGGTCTGCACGGTCGCCGCGGCCACGATGATCGCTGGATGGCACCGGTTCAGCGACGTCCTCGGCGGTGTACTGCTGGCGGCGGCGCTGTTCTGTCTGGCCGCCGCCGCGCTGGTCCGGCCCGGCGTGGGTACCCGGGCAGCCCCGGCCGCTGCCGGGTTCGGGCCGCTCGGGCTGCTCGGCGGGGTGCCACTGCTGGGTCTGCTGGCCTTCGCGCCGTCGCTCGCCCCGTACGCCGCGTCCGGCGGCGTCGGCGGGCTCTTCGTCGCGATCGCGGCCGGAAGCGGGTTGGTCGTCCTGGTCGTCGCCACCGTCCTGATCCTGGTGCGTTCGGTGGATTTCGTCGGCCCCGCCCGAGCCGCCGGCCGGTCCGGATCGGCGGGGCTCGGAACGGCTGGTTGCCCGGCCGCGACACGATCCCGGACCGCCGGCGGGACGGGACCGGTACGGCGCCGGGACGTTGGCCGGATTCGGAAACCGGACGGCGCGGCAGCGGAGGTGTGATTCCCTGCCACGCATCATGATCGACAGGGCAACTTCGGCGGGAATGCGATAGTTGGTGACATGTCTCGGGTGCTGTTGATCGAGGACCACCAGACGGTGCGCGACGGCCTCCAGCTCGCCCTGACCCGTCAGGGTCACACCGTGGACGCCGTGGCAACCGGCGAGCAGGGGCTGGCCCGGCTGGGTACGGACACCGCCGACGTGATCGTCCTCGACCTCATGCTGCCCGGGATGGACGGCTTCGAGGTGTGCCGCCGCATCCGGTCGGCCGGGGACCTGCCGATCATCATGCTCACCGCCCGGAACGACGACATCGACGTGGTGGCCGGACTGGAGGCCGGCGCCGACGACTACGTGGTCAAGCCGGTGCAGGCCCGGGTCCTGGAGGCCCGGATCCGCGCGGTGCTGCGGCGGACCGGCGGCGAGTCCCGGCGGTCCGGTCCGGAGCCGGCGGTGCAGCGGTACGGCGCGCTGACCATCGACCGGTCGGCGCTGGTGGTCAGCAGGGCCGGAGTGCCGATCGGCCTCGCCCCGACCGAACTGCGCCTGCTGCTCGAACTCTCCGGCACGCCGGGCCGGGTGCTGAGCCGGCAGCAACTGCTGGAGGCGGTCTGGGAGCACGGCTATCTCGGCGACTCGCGGCTGGTCGACGCCTGCGTGCAGCGGTTGCGGGCGAAGATCGAGGACGATTCGGCCGCCCCGGTCTACGTGCAGACCGTCCGCGGCTTCGGCTACCGGTTCGGCCCGCTGTGAGCCGCGCCCGGCGGCGCCGCCGTCAACCGTGCCGCCAGCAGGCTCCCCGGCGCGTTCGGGGGGGTTCGGGGCACAACCGGGGTTCGGGGCACAACCGGGGTTCGGGGCACAACCGGGGTTCGGGGCGCGGCCGGGATTCCCGGCGCGGTCGGGGTTCGTGATGCGACCGGCATCGGTGGTCCGGCTTCGGTGGTCGGCGGGCCTGCGGGTCCGACTCCTGCTCGCCTTCGCCTCCCTCGGCCTGACCACCACGGCGGTGGTGGCCGGGGCCAGCTACGTCCAGGCCCGGGACGTCATCCTGCAAACCGCCCAGGACGCGGCCGTCGTCACGTTGACGGAGCAGATCGCCCAGCTCACCCCGATCCGAAGCCTGCCACCGAGCCAGGCCGAGCTCGACGCGATCGCCGCGGAGCTCTCCGACCGCGACGACACCGCGATCGCCACGTACCAGGGGCACAGCTCCAGGCACGACCAGGTCTCCGCCGTACTCTCGCCGGAGCTGCGCACGGCGGTACGTGCCGGCCGGGTCGTCTGGCAGCGGCAGGCCGCGCAGGGCTTCCCGTACCTGGTGATCGGGACCCAACTGATGGTCAGCCAGCCGGACGGTGCGCCGCGACCGTCCGGTTTGGAGATCTACCGCCTGCACAGCCTCCAGGCCGAGCAGCGCAGCATCGACCGGCTCGCGATGTCGACCTGGCTGACGGGTGGGCTGTCGCTGGCCCTCGCCGTGCTGCTGGCGCTGCTCGCCGCCCGAGGTGTGCTGCGGCCGGTCCGGGACCTCGGCCAGGCGGCCCGCCGGCTCGGTGCGGGAGATCTGAGCACCCGGCTGACCGTACGCGGCTCCGACGAGCTCGCTCGCGTCGCGCGTACTTTCAACCACACCGCCGAGCGGCTGGAACGGCAGGTCGGCGAGTTGCGCCGGATGGAGGCGGACGCCCGGCGCTTCGTGGCCGACGTCTCGCACGAACTGCGTACGCCGCTGGCCGCGATGACGGCGGTCACCGAAGTACTGGACGAGGAGGCGCCCCGGCTGCCCGGCGACGCCGGACGGGCCGCCCGGCTGGTCAGCCAGGAGACGCAGAGCCTGACCCGGCTGGTCGACGACCTGATCGAGGTGAGCAGGTTCGACAGCGGCACTGCGGCACTCGCCCTTGACGAGATCGACGTGGCGGCGGCGGTACGGGCGACGCTGCGCGCCCGTGGCTGGACCGAGCGGGTGGTGACCGACCTGCCGCCGGGCGTACTGGCCCGGCTCGACCCTCGCCGGCTGGACGTGATCCTGGCGAACCTGGTCGGCAACGCGCTCCGGCACGGCGCCCCGCCGGTATCGGTACGGCTCCGCGCCGAGCCGGACTGGATCGTCCTGTCGGTCGGCGACCGTGGCCCGGGCCTGGACCCGCTGGTGCTGCCGCGCGTCTTCGACCGCTTCTACAAGGCGGACAGCGCCCGGACCCGCTCCGAGGGCAGCGGTCTCGGTCTCGCCATCGCCTGGGAGAACGCCCGGCTGCACCGGGCCGGCGCGGACCGGGGCAGTCTGGTAGCCGGAAACGATCCGGCCGGCGGCGCGGTGTTCACGCTCCGGCTGCCGCGCCGCTGCGTCGACCCGGCGCCGCCCGCCGAGGGCCGGCCCGGGCCCGAAGGGGGACGTCGGTGACCGGGATCTGGCGGACGCGAGGCGGGGGTCGAGGGTGGTGCCGGGTAGCGGTCGCCGCCCTCGCGCTGCTGACGGCGCTCGCCGCCGGCTGCGGGGTACGGCCGAGCGCGGTCATCACCGGGGGCGCCGCCCCGCCGGGACCGGCCCAGGGGGTCGGCCTCTTCTTCGTGGCGGAGCACCGCGTCACGCTGGTGCTGCGTCCGTCCACACCGCCGGGTTCGGTCGACGGCGCGCTGGCCCTGCTGCTGGCCGGTCCGGACCCGACGGAGCGGGAGCTGGGCTACACCACCGAGATCCCGTCGGGCGCCGCGCCGGCCACGGTGGCGGCGTCCGACCCGTCCGGTACGACGGTGCGGCTCGGCACCGACGTGACGGCGCTGTCGGCGACCGCGGTCGACCAGATCGTCTGCACCGTCCGGTACGCCCTGCCGGACGGCGAGCCGACGGACCGCACCCTGGTCACCCTGACCGGTCCGGACGGGAGCCGGGGGCCGCGCGGCTGCGACCCGCCGGATTGCCCGACCGCGCCCGGCGGGGCGGACCAGGACTCCCCCGGTTCCGTCTGGTGCCCGCCGCCCGGCCTCGGCCGTGCCGTACCCCGGGCCACCACGTCCGGCCACTGATTCCCGGCCCGGCGCATCACCGCACGGTCGCGGCGCTCCGGGCGCCGTCGATCAGGATGTCGAGCAGGCTCGGAAAGGTGATCCCGGCCCGGGCCCAGATCCGCGGGTACTGCGACGCGCTGGTGAAGCCCGGAAACGTGTTGACCTCGTTCACCACCGGCTCCGCCGGGTCGCCGCCCCAGTCGCGCATCGCCGGGTGGCGGGGCAACCGGGCGGGGATGTGGTCCGGCGCGGGCAGGAAGAAGTCGACCCGGAGCAGCCCCCGGCAGCCGAGCGCGTGGAAGGCCCGGACCGCCCGCTCCTGCACCAGCCGGGTGGTCGCGGCGTCGAGTGGGGCCGGAATCCGGAATACGGCCCCGCCGTCGTACTTGGCGGCATGGTCGAAGAAGGTGGCGGTCGGCGGGACTTCGACCTCCAGGGGCGGACCGGCCTCGACCCGCCCGTCCGGGTGCTGGAGTACGGCGACGTCGATCTCCCGGCCGGGTACGGCCCGTTCGACGAGGACCTTGGGGTCGGCCTCGCGGGCCAGCCGGAGCGCGGCCGGCAGTTGCCACCACTGGTCGACCCGGGACACGCCGAGGCTGGAGCCGGCCCGGGCCGGCTTGACGAAGACCGGCAGCCCCAGCCGCTGCCGGTCGGCCCGGGACAGCCGCTCGGC
This sequence comes from Plantactinospora sp. ZYX-F-223, assembly GCF_039649625.1. Classification (NCBI taxonomy): domain Bacteria; kingdom Bacillati; phylum Actinomycetota; class Actinomycetes; order Micromonosporales; family Micromonosporaceae; genus Plantactinospora; species Plantactinospora sp. ZYX-F-223. The sequence continues at coordinate 204,840 of NZ_JBDJAV010000007.1, forward strand.
GCCCCGCAGCGTCACGCCGGCGGCGACCCGCAGCCCCTCGGCACCGAGCAGTTTCTTGGTGACCTCCTTGTCCATCCCGGCCGCGCTGGCGAAGACCCCGTTGCCGACGTACGGAACGCCGAGCCACTCCAGCATCGACCCGACGGTGCCGTCCTCGCCGTACGGGCCGTGCAGGGCCGGGAACACCACGTCCTGGCCGGCGAGTACCCGCAGCGCCGCCGACAGCGTCACCGGTACGCCGTCGACCTGCCACCGGCCGTCCCGCTCGACGAGTACCTCGGTCACCCGATAGGCGTTGCGGTCGAGGCGGGCGAGGATGCTCGCCGCCGAGCGGCGGGACACCTCGTGCTCGCCGCTGCGCCCGCCGTACAGCACCGCCAACCGGATACTCATCCGAACTCCCTTCGCTCGACGCGGTCATCCGGCACGCATCCACCGGGCCCGCGATCCGCCCACTCATTCGGCTACCGCCCCACCGGCCGGTACCGGCGGGCGACCCGCGCGCCGATGCCGGTCAAGATCTCGTGTGGGCTGGTCCGGGCCCACGCCGCCCACTCCGCCACCGTCGGCCACCCGGCATCGGTCTCCCCCGCCGCACAGCCCGGACCGGCGACGCACCCGCCGCCGGCCGTCCCCGCCGCACAGCCCGGGCGCACGACGCACCCGCCGCCGGTCAGGCACGTTCCCGGGGCCGGGCCGAAGACGACGACCGGGTCACCGATCGCCACGGGCAGGTCTCCGGCATCGACAACACACTGGTCCATCGCAATCCGCCCGACGATCGGCCGCCGGGTGCCGCCCAGCCACACCTCGGCGCGCCCCTCGGCGGCCCGGGGCAGCCCGTCCGCGTAACCGAGCGGCAGCAGTGCCAACGTCGTCGGCCGCTCGGTCACCCGGTCCGGACCGTAGGAGACGCCGGTTCCGGCCGGTACCCGCTTGACGTTCAGCACCGTCGAGCGCAGCGTCATCGCGGCCCGCAGCCGGTACGCCCCGCCGCCGGGCGCGCCGAACGGGTCGACGCCGTACAGCGCCAGTCCGATCCGGCAGAGGTCGTACCGGGTCGCCGGGGCGGCCAGCGCCGCCGCCGAGTTCGCCAGGTGTGCCAGATCCGGCCGCAGTCCGGCGGTCCGGGCGATCCGCCGCGCCTCCTCGAAGGCCGCCACCTGCCGGCCGACCCCCCGACCGTCCAGCGTGTCGGCACCGGCCAGGTGCGACCAGATCCCCCGGACCCGGACGCTCCCCTCGACCTCGTACTTGCGGGCCCAGCCGACCAGATCGGGCCAGTCCACCCGGTTGGCGCCGTTGCGGGACAGCCCCGTGTCGGCCTTGAGCTGGACCGTGGCCGGCCGGCCCGAACGGCTCGCCGCCTCGACGATCGCGTGCAGGTGCGGCACGGTCGAGACGCCCAGGTCGACGTCCGCGCTGATCAGCCGGCCGAAGTCGTCGTCCGGACGGTGCAGCCAGCTCAGGACGGGCCCGGCGAAACCCGCCGCGCGCAGGGCGAGCGCCTCGCCCGTCGAGGTCACCCCGAGCCAGGTCGCGCCGGCCGCCAGCGCGGCCCGGGCCACCGGAACCGCGCCGTGCCCGAACCCGTCGGCCTTCACCACGGCCATCAGCTCGGTCCCGGCGACGCCGGCCACCGTATCCAGGTTGGCCGCGACCGCCGCCAGGTCGACCTCGGCCTCGGCCAGCACGCTCATCCGGGCCGCCCCGGCGGTACGACGTGCGCCAGCCGCCCCACCGGGCGAGGCACAGCCGTGCCGTCGCCGGTGCTGCCGTCGTCCTCGGCGGCCCGACCGTCCGGCGGCCCGACCGGAGCCGTGGCCCGACCCGCCGCCGCCCCGGCGTTCCGCCACCGGGGCCAGGGGCGCCGCCGACGGCCGGCGTAACGTGGCACCGGCAGGTCGAACAGCCAGCCGGCCCCCATGGCCAGCAGTCCTCGGTGCAGCACCAGGGTCAGGGCGAGCAGGGCCGCGGTGAGCAGGAGGGGATAGCCCAGCGCCACCGCGAGCTGTCCGGACCGTCCCAGCCCGGAGAGCGGGCCGAGTAGCGCCCGGTCGGCGAGTGCCAGCAGTGGCAGGTGCAGGACGTACACCGGCAGGGTCCGCCGGCCGAGGGCGGCGAGCGGGTCGCCGACGCGGCGCCACCGGGCCAGCCTCGCGGCGGCGGTGAGGCCGAAGGCCACCGCCGCGGCCGAGACCAGCAGCCACACCCCCGGCCAGCTCTGCGCGCCGGCCCAGGCCATGCCGGCCAGCCCGGCCAGGTAGCCGGCGGCGGTGAGCAGCAGGCGGCGCCGGGTCGCGGTCGCGATCCAACCTGACAGGTACGTCCGCAGGTGCAGGCCGCCGAGGAAGAACACCAGGTTCTGGTAGACACCGCCCCGGTTGCCCGGGGTGGCGAGCAGTCCCGCCGTGCTGGCGGCGGAGAGGCCGGCCGCGGCGGCGAGCAACACCGGCGCGGGGATCCGGCGGGCCAGCTTGGCGATCGCGAAATAGAGCGCGAGGGCGTAGAGATACCAGAGGTTGGACGGGGTGATGGTGAGTTCGGCCAGCAGGCCGGGGACCGAGCTGGCCCGATCGGTCGGGAAGTCCGGCGCGGCGGCGAGCAGCGCGGTGTGGATCAGCAGCCACCCGGCGTACAGGTAGAGGAACCTGGCTGTCCGGGCCCGGGTGACCTGGCGCCACGGCCGGTCCACGGCGTTCGCCGCGAAGAGCCCGGAGATGGCGAAGAACAGCGGCATCCGCAACGGCAGCAACTGCTCGCCCAGCGTCCCCCACACCCCGGGCAGCGGTACGCCGAGATGCCACTCGATCCGCAGGTAGTGCTTGACGATGACGTGCCAGAGCACCACGAGGACGATGCAGGCGCCCTTGGCGACGTCAGCCCAGCGCTCCCGGGACGCCGACGGGACGGCGCCCGGCCGGGCTGGCGGAAGGGGCTCGGAACTCACCCGAGCGAAGGTGCCACCGCCATGTCCGGAGGCGGTCCGCGCATTGTCACGACCAGGTAATAGGTGCCGTCATGTTCTCCGGGCGGTCAGGGCTTGCGGCCGACGCCGACCAGATTGTCCAGCGGACGCGGCAGGCCGGCGGGGCTGGGGTCGGGCCGCCAGCGGGTGACGTCCACCAGGCCCGGCTCGACCAACTCCAGCCCGTCGAAGTAGCTGGCGATCTCCTCCGGGGTACGCATCGCGTACGGCGGGTTGGCCGACTGGTTCCAGATCTTCATCACGTCGTTGAGTTCCGGATTGGTGTCGGCGCCGTCCACGGCCACCAGATAGCTGCCGCTGGGCAGGGCGTCCATGAGCCGGCGTACGACCGCCCGTGCCTCCTCGACGGTGGGCAGGTGGGCCAGGATCCCGGAGAGGATGAGCGCGACCGGCTGGGTGAGGTCGAGGGTACGACCCGCCTCGCGCAGGATCGTCTCGGTGTCGCGGATGTCGGCGTCGATGTAGTCAGTGGCGCCCTCCGGCCCGCTGGTCAGCAGGGTCCGGGCGTGCACGAGTACGAGCGGGTCGTAGTCGACGTAGACGATGCGGGACCGCGGGGCCACCGCCTGGGCCACCTCGTGCGTGTTGTTGGCGGTGGGCAGCCCGGTGCCGACGTCCAGGAACTGCCGGACCCCGGCCTCGCCGGCGAGGTGGCGCACCACCCGGTTCAGTACGGCGCGGTCGGCACGGGCGATCTCGACGATGATCGGAAACGCCTCGGCGATCTCGTCGCCGAGAGCCCGGTCGACGGCGTAGTTGTCCTTGCCGCCGAGCCAGTAGTTCCACACCCGAGCCGTCTGTGGAACGTTGGCGTCAAGCTTCGGCTTGGACGCCTGTTCCTCGCTGGACTGGGGAATCTCCTCGGTCACGAACACGACCCTCCGGTCGGCCGATCGATCTGGCGGGGGCCCGGGAGAGCTCCGGTCACCGGGGTGCCTCGTCGAGGTCGCGGATGATCCGGTCCAGGATCTGGAAGGTGTCCTTGAGCGGCGCGGCCTCGACGAACAGCCGGTTCACCGCCTCGAAGTAGCAGTCGACGTCCTCGCGCTTGTCGAGGTAGAGCGCGCTGGTCAACTGTTCGATGTAGACCAGGTCGGCCAGGTCCTGCTGGGGGAAACGCAGGATGGTGAAGGCGCCGCCGGCCGCGGCGTGCCCACCGGCGGCGAGCGGGATCACCTGGAGCTTCACGTTCGGCAACTTCGTGACGATGCCGATCAGCGCCTCGATCTGGTCCCGCATCACCTGCCGGCCACCGACCGGGCGGCGCAGCGCGGCCTCGTCCACCACCGCCCACAGCATCGGCGGATCGGGACGGCTGAGCAGCTGCTGCCGCTCCATCCGCAGCCGTACCCGGCGGGCGACCTCCTCCTCCCGGGCGGAGCCGTGGCCGAGCCGCACCACCGCCCGGGCGTACTCCTCGGTCTGGAGCAGCCCCGGGACGAACTGGACCTCGTAGGTCCGGATCAGTGTCGCCGTCGCCTCCAGTCCCAGGTACCGCTGAAACCAGTTCGGCGTGACGTCGGCGTACGGATGCCACCAGCTCGACGTGTTGGCCTCGCGGACCCGCGCCAGCAGCATCGCCCGCTCCTGCTCGTCGTGCACACCGTAGAGCGACAGCAGGTCCAGTACGTCGCGCTCCTTGAAGCCGACCCGGCCCAGCTCCATCCGGCTGATCTTCGACTCCGAGGCACGGATCGGCTCGCCCGCTTCCGCCCTGGTCAGTCCCCGTTCCTCGCGCAGTCGTCGTAGTTGGGCCCCGACCAGGATCCGTACGGCCATCGGGCCGTCGCCGGGTCCGTCCGGCTGTGCCGATCCGCTCACCTCACACCTCCGGGTTGCTTCCCGACGCCAAGCATGCCATTGGGTCTTGGCCAGAGCCACCGGCCGGCCACCGTCGGCGATGACCGGACGGACGGGCCGGTCCCTGGTCACCCGGACCCGTTGTGCGATCTTCGCAGGTCACGTTCCTACGGCCGGCGCCGCCCGCAGCCGAGGGCCGGCGCGGCACCGCTCGAAAGTTTTTCGGAGGCCGCCGTCACCCGTTCGGGTGCCGCCACCGCACGGGGTCACACGGTCAACACGATCTTGCCGCGGGCGTGCACGGTCTCGACGAGCGCGATCGCCTCGGCGGTCTCGCGCAGCGGGTACGTCCGCTCGATCATCGGCGTGATCTCCCCCGCCGCCACGAGTCGGGCGAGCTGGTCCAGGTCGTCCACCCTGGTCGTCGCGGTCAGCACGCGCAACCGCTGGCGTACGAACGGTGCGGTCGCCAGGACGCCGGCGAGCAGGGGCAGCGGACCCAGCAGCGGGCCCCCGGTGCCGGTCGAGCAGACGTACACCCCGGTCGGGGTGAGCAGCCGGCGGATGGCGGAGAGGCGCTGGCCGCCCGCGAGGTCGACGACGACGACGAACCGGTCCGGTCCCCGGGTGACGTCCTGCCGGGTGTAGTCGATCACGCGGTCGGCACCGAGCGACCGGACCAGCTCGACGACAGCGCTTTTCCGCCGGAGCGACGGGCAGGCGAGAATGTTCGACGTGGCGGTGACGGGTGCGCAGTTCCTGCGGATGGTGGACAGGCTCGCCGAGGTCGAGCGGGCCCAAGCCCGCGACTACACCTCGTTCAGCGTCCGGGGCAGGCGCTTCGGCTACCACTGGCCCCGGACCAAGACGGTAGGGCTGAAGCAGACGCTCTCCGAGCAGGCGGCGCTGGTCGCCGAGCGGCCGGACGTCTTCGAGGTGCAGTTCACCTCCGGCGGCTTCGGCTGGGTCGTGGTCCACCTGCCCTGGATCGACGCCGACGAGCTCGCCGAACTGGTCCACGAGGCCTGGTGCCTCTCCGCACCCGAAGAACTCGTCGAGCAACACCCGCTCGCCGACCTGAACTGACCCATCCGGCGGGTCACGCCGCACCGGGCCTCGGCGGACTGTTCGTGCTGTTCATCGTGAGTTCCGGCGGGTGTCACGTCGAAAAGTTGGGATGGGCGAGATCAACGGCAACACCGACCGCTCCTGTGGAGGCACCCCACCCATGTCGCAGTCCCCGCTGACGCTGCCCCGTCGGTCCTTCCTCGCCCTCGGCGGTGTCACCGCCGGTGCGGCGGTGCTCGCCGCCGAGCCGGCCTCGGCGACCTCCGCCGACCCGAACGACCGGATCACCCTGCCGGGGTACGTCTTCACGCTCGGCGTCGCGTCCGGCGACCCGACGCCGGACGGCGTCGTGCTCTGGACCCGGTTGGCGCCGGACCCGCTCGCCCTCGACGGGCTCGGCGGGATGCCCGGCCACAGCGTGCAGGTGCGCTGGGAGGTGGCCGAGGACGAGAGGTTCCGCCGGGTGGTGCGGCGCGGAGTCGAACGGGCCGACCCGGGGTGGGCGCACTCGGTGCACGCCGAGGTGCACGGCCTGCGGCCGGACCGGGTGTACTGGTACCGGTTCCGGATCGCCGACCAGGTCAGCCCGGTGGGACGGACCCGTACCGCGCCCGCGCCCAGGACGGCGCTGCGCGCGATGAGCTTCGCGTTCGCGAGCTGCCAGGCGTACACCGACGGCTACTTCACCGCCTTCGCGCACCTGGCCCGGGAGGAGTTGGACCTGGTCGTCCACCTCGGCGACTACATCTACGAGGGCGGCGGCGCCGGCTCGATCGGGCGCGCCCACCTGCCGGCCACCGAGACGTTCTCGCTGACCGATTACCGGATCCGGTACGCCCAGTACAAGCTCGACCCGGCGTTGCAGGCGGCGCACGCCTCCGCGCCCTGGGTGGTGGCCCCCGACGACCACGACGTGGAGAACAACTGGGCCGGCGACCACTCGCAGCCGGACACCGAGCCGGACCAGGACCCGGCCGTGTTCCGGCTCCGCCGGGCCGCCGCCTACCAGGCGTACTACGAAAACCTGCCGCTGCGCAGGTCGTCGATGCCCAGGGGCCCGGAGATGCAGGTCTACCGGCGTCTGCGGTTCGGCGACCTGTTGCAGCTCGACGTGCTCGACACCCGGCGGTTCCGCGACCAGCAGCTCACCGACCCGTCGCTGCGGTGGGACCCGAACCGGCAGATGCTCGGCGCCAAGCAGGAGGCGTGGCTGCTGGCCGGGCTGGCCGCCTCCACCGCCCGCTGGAACGTGCTCGGCAACCAGATCTTCGCGATGGAGGCCGACCACACGGCGGGCGAGGGCGAGAGGTTCGGCATGGACACCTGGGACGGGTACGCCGCCGCACGGCAGCGGCTCTTCGACGGTGTGGTGCAGCGGCGGGTCGAGAACTTCCTGATCGTCACCGGCGACGCGCACCGCAGCGTGGCCGCCGACCTGTTGCTGGACTTCGCCGACCCGAACTCGCGCACGATCGGTACCGAGTTCCTCGGCACCTCGATCAGCTCCGGCGGCAACGGGACGGACATGGACGCGCTCGGCGTGACCTGGCTGGCCGAGAACCCGCACATGAAGTTCCACAACTCGCAGCGCGGCTACCAGGTGTGCCACCTGGGCCGGCACGAGATGCGCACCGACTACCGGGTGGTGCCGTTCGTCGATGCCCCGGACGCCCCGGTCTCGACCCGGGCCAGCGTCTACGTGCAGAGCGGGCGGCCGGGCGTGGCGCACGTCTCGGCGTGACGGCGCTACCGCCCGCCTGACTCGTCCGCAACGCAGCGCGGCGCACACCTTGTCCCGGGTTGAGGAAGCTATACCCGGTCCGGTGTACCGTCCGAGGTGGCGGCTCGGGGTTACGGCCCGGGTCGCCACCACCCCAGCCGTAACCTGGGACGGTCACGATGCACGACGTCGACCCGTACTTCGGGCCACTGCTCCGCCGGCTACGCCGCGAGCGCGGATTGTCGCTGCGCGGTCTCGCACAGCTCGCCCATCGGTCGAAGAGTCACATCCACGAGCTGGAGACCGGGCGGAAGCCGCCGAGCCTCCACGTCGCCCAGCATCTTGACCGTGTACTGGACGCCGACGGCGCGCTGACCGGCTGCCTGACCCCGGCGCGATCAACCCGGGACGAGACCGAGGCAGCATCCCTCGCCCACCTGATCGACACGACCGACGTCGGCACCGACGTGCTCGCTACTGTCGAGCTGGCCGTCGACGACCTGGCGAGCGCGTACGCGACCACCCCACCCGGCCTTCTGCTCGACCCGATCCGCCAGCAGCTCGCCCAGGTCGGCCGGCTCCTCGATGCCCGGACGACGCTCGACCAGCGGCGGCGCCTGCTGGTCGCCGGAGGGTGGCTCAGTCTGCTACGAGCCACGGTGCACATCGACCTACGCCACCGGGGCGCCGCCGCCGCGCACCTGTCGATCGCCGAGCAGATGGCGCAGCAGACCGGACACCGCGAGATCCAGGCGTGGTGCCTGGAGACGGTGGCGTGGGACGTGCTCACCGCAGGCGACTACCGGCGGGCGCTCAACCTGTCCCGCCAGGCACAGGAGGTGGCGCCGCGTGGCAGCTCGGCGTACATCCAGGCGACCGCGCAGGAAGGCCGGGCGTGGGCCCGGATGGGTGACCAGCGGGAGACGCGGCGGACGCTCGGCCGGCTGTCCCGGCTGGTGGCGCCGCTGCCGGTGCCGGACAGACCCGAGCACCACTACCAGTACGACCCCGCAAAGGCGCTCTCGTACACCGCGACAACGCTCGCCTGGGCCGGCGACCCGGCTGCCGAGGACTACGCCCGGGCGGCGGTCGCGGAACTGGACGGAACCGCCCGGCCACGACGTACTGCGTCGGCTCGACTGGATCTCGGCCTGGCGCTGGTCGCCGCTGGGAAGCCGGACGAGGCCAGCGTGACGGCCCAGGAGGCGATCACCTCCGGCCGGGTGGTGGTGTCGAACTGGTGGCGGGCGTCCGAGGTGGTCGCGAGCGTGGAGGCGACCGGGATCAGCGAGGCCCGGGATCTCCGCGACGCCTACGAGGCGTACCGGCCACTGCCGGCGTAGCGGACAGCGCGGCGTCGCAGCGGACGCCGGCGTGCGGGCCGACCCCAGTGCGCGCCAGCGTAGCAGCGGTGACCACCAGCGCGTACGGTCGGAGTCGATGACCTCGTGCGGGAGGTGGCCCACCATGGAGCCTGTCATCGAGCCCGGTACGACCCCGGGCCAGCGGATCAAGCTCTACCGTAAGCGTGCCGGCATCACCCAGGAGGTGGCCGCCCAGCTCAAGGGCTGCACCGTCAGCGCCTGGCGAAAGTGGGAGTCCGGCGAACGCTCCGTCAACAGCATCGGCGACTGGATCGACATCGCCCGGATCCTCAAGGTCCGCGACCTGTACCGGCTGACCGGCCTGCCCGTAGGGCAGCTACCGGACGAGCCGGGCGAGCACGAGAGCGTTGCGCCGATCCGGGCCGCGCTGCTCGCATACGCGCCGTCTCTCGACGGAGCGGAGCCGGATCTCGACGCGCTGAGGCGGTCGATCGCCTGGGGCTGGGACACCTGGTACGGCTCGGGGGAACGGTACACCCGGACCGGGCCCCTGCTCGCCGAACTGATCCACACCACCCGGGCAACCGTTGCCGCGGTCGACGGCGAGCAGCGGCGCGACGCGCTACGGCTGGCGGCCGAGGTGTACCTACTCGTACGGGCCTACGGCAAGCGGCTCGGCGCCTTCGACATCTCGATCCTCGGTGCCGACCGGGCGGTGGCCGCCGCGCACAACGCGGACGATCCGCTGTACCGGGCCAGCGCGGCCTGGCACATGGCGAACGTGCTGAGTGCGACCGGCCACACCGAGGAGTCTGCCGCGCTGTGCCGGGACGCGATCGCCGACCTGAAGGACGTTTCCGGGGTGACCGAGGCTGATCGGCATGTGCTGCTCGGTGCCCTGCATCTGATGCTGGCGGTCCAGGACGCGCGGCTGCGTCGCGACGGCGCGGCGGCGGATGCGCTGGACGTTGCCGAGCGGACGGCGGGGGTGACCGGCGAGACGACCACCCATCATCTGTTCTTCGGGCCGACGAACGTCGGGGTGCACCGGTCGGCGGTGGCGTTGGAGGTGTCCCGCGCCACGGAGGCACTTCGGATCGCGGAGCGCGTCGACATCGAGCAGACGCCCAGTTTGGAACGGCGCCACGCGCACTACTTGCATCTTGCTCGGGCGTACGCGATTCGGCGGGAAGATCTGGCGGCCGGTCACATGCTGCTACGCGCCGACCAGGAGATCCCCGAAGAGTCCAAGCTGAACGTGATGATGCGGGCTGTGTTGCGGGAGTTGCTGGTACGTGAGACCCCGACGACCCGGCCGGTCGTGCGTCCCCTCGCCGAGCGCCTGGGCATCGGCTGATCAGCCCCGACAACTGCCACGCGGTGGGGTACTCCCCCGCGGCGTGACGGTGCTGCGTGCCCGAACCCGTACGGTCCGTTACGGGACGCATCGACACGACCTGTAGCCGTCCGGGCGGACAGGGTTGCGTCCTGGCCGGTCCGGGGCCCCGTCCCCCGGACGCCCCGGGCCGGTGCCGATCAGGTGGAGAGTGGCGCTCCGTGACGTAGCGCTCCGGGGCGCCACGACCGGGAAGGACGGGCATGGACAGCATCGTGGCCCAGCAGCAGACCGACGAGCAGATCATGGCCGAGCATCTCGCCGGGCACCGGTGTGCGGAGTGCGCCCCCCAGGGTGGTTGCATGCGGATGCTCCGGGTCATCCGCCGCCGCCAGGCGTACGCCGACATCCTCGCCGCGTGGACGGGCATCCGGACCGGCCCTGGGCGGCTGGTGTGGTGATCCGGATGGTGCGGCGCTGGCTGACGGTGGAGTGGCCGGTGCCGGTCGAGTGTGCCTTCGCCCGCCTCGTGCTCGGCACGCACGCGCTGCGGGAGTGTGGCCGGTGCGGACCGGACGGCTGCCCGCTCTGGTCGTGGGCGACCGAGGTCCACCGCCGGGAACACGCCGTGCGGGTGCTGCTCGGCGGCACCCTGCCGGCGGCGGTGACGGCCGGCGACGTCCGGGCGGCACTGGAGCGGGTCCGGTGAGCATGGTGCCGGAGAGCGCGCCGGGCCTGGCGATCACCTGGGCGCACCGGATCATCACCGAGCACGCCGAGGGTCGCGGCTGCGGCCAGTGCCGGGCCCGCTGGTGCCCGACCGCCGAGTGGGCACTCTGGGTCGTCGTCACCGAACACACCCCGCCGCCCGGTGAGGGCGGGAAGAAGCTCGTGACCACTGTCGCCCGGCAGGTGCTCACGGCGCACTGGCCGTACGGCGTCGACGGCTGCCGTCCGTGCGGACTGCCGGACTGCACCCGGATGCAGGTCGCCGCGACCTGGCTGGAGGTCGTCCGGGACAACTACCTGCCGCCTGCGGTCCAGGCCCTCCGGCCCACGGCGGTCCCGACCGATGACGACCTGCGCCGCATCACCGGCATGGACTGACCAGAGAAAGAGGAACGTGGTGGTGTATCGAGTCAGGTCCAGCAACAGACGAACGAACTGCGACCAGCCGATCAGCAAACTGTCGCCGACGGAGAGGACGACGACCGACCTCGCCCAAGGTCACCTGCCCGCAATACAGGTAGAGCTTCGGTCACCTAGGTCATAACGAAGGCGACCCCGTCCGATCCCGTAGGGACGACCGAGGCCGCTCGGTGTTCTGGGCCGGTCTCGAACCGGCAACCTCCGCATCATGTCTGGACGCGGCGCCCTCCCTGTTGAGGCCAACAGCCTTGCAGGCTCGGCGGCTCAGCGAGCGCCGGCAGCCGGTTGGTCGTTTCGTTCGCCGCGCTGTCGCGGTGCTCGGCGGCGGTTCGTGGCTGCCCGGCCAGACCAGTATTGCGTAGGAGGGTCCCTATCTGGGTCCGTGATCGTGTAACGCGTCTTTCGATCGCTGCACCGAACCAGCGTCAACTCGACAAGCCTCTGCCCTGTCACGACTTCCAGCTGTGGGATCACGAGCGGCAGGCCGGCGGTGACTGTCGCGATCGCACTCGCAGTCTGCGCTACACCCATGCCGTTGCGCTGGAACCGCACGTGATGGAAGCGAGCCTTCCGCAGAGCATCGCATTCATCGGGATCTTCGAGCTGTCCGACGTCGGCGGTAACAAGGATGTCGTAACCGCGTCGCGCCGTATCCGGTATTAGCTGTAGGTCCCGCTTGCCCTTCCAACCGATCCGTTGGACATGGTCGAACGTGTGCTGGGGCATCATGGATCGAAGCGGTCCCATGATTGGCTCAGGGGTCTGCTCATCAAGAAGGATCTTCATCGGGCTCACGCGGCCCGGTTGTACTCATCCACGTACTACTCAAAGGCAACCGCGCCGGTCACACCGACATCGGTCACAGATGGATAGAAGTAGCGGATCGACCGAGCGTCGAGCCCATCAGCTGCAAGGGCGGAAACGGTGTCGAACGGGATGCGGGTCTGCTCGATGACGGGGTATCCCCGCAAGACTCCCGGATCGATCCGCAGGCCAGGCTTGGGACGCTCCAACGGAACGACGGTAGCGCCCGTCCAACCGACGAACTCCCCGAGAACGTCGTTCATGGTTACGAGCATGTGTTGCCCAGGACGTCGAACGATGTCGATCATCTGGTCGTCCTTGACCCATACGATCGTGTCCCGCTCGGCAACCAGTGTGTAGTTGGAGAGATGATCGAAGTTGTCCAAGTCCTTGAGGTTCGCCACCGCCCTGCGGATCTTCTGCAAGGACACATCGGTGCGAAGCTTGGCCAGTGTGCGAACGGCCAGCAAGTCTCGGAAGCTGTAGCGGATCTTGCCGGGCGCGGCATACTCCGGTAGAAGTACAGGGTTTGGCTGACGACGCCAGTTCCGAAGCTGTCCCTCGCTGGCCCCGCCGAGTGCTGCGGTCAATGCAGAGGTGTACGCCATGTCGTCCGCCTTCCTGCACTCAAGCCTAAACGGAAGCCGAGAGTATCGAGCGAACTACGGTGCGAGTGTCATCCAAACGGACAGCAATGCCGAAAGAGGGCCCCGACCTCTTGGGAAAGGCCGGGGCCGCTCTGTGTAGGGGTGCAACTAAGCAGCTACCGCTGGCCAGACGGCAGGTCCGGTCGTTCCACCCGTACCGGGTTGCCGCGTACGAGTTCGTCGTGGATGCGCCAGCGGGCGGCGGTGACGGCCCGGCCCGCCGCCTGGTCGCCGTCCGCGAGGCGCTGCCGGATCAGTTCCAGGGCGAGGCGGCGGTTCTGGCTGAACTGCCGCTCGGTGTCGACCACCACGACGATCCCGGAGGGACGGTGGGTGGCCCGCACGGCGGTACTGGCCTTGTTCCGGTGCTGCCCGCCCGGGCCACCGGTACGGCAGCCGACGATGTCGACGTCGGACTCCGCGAACGACGTCCGGGGAGCGTCGACCTGGCAGGGGCGGGCGACGACGTACCAGTTCTTCCGGCCGGTGCTCGCCCGGTAGGGGCTCGGTGCCTGCCAGCAGAGGGTGCCGGTCCACGAGCCGGCGAACTCCTCGGCACCGGCTCCGGAGATCTCCACCAGCACCGATCGGTAGGTGCCGGGCCGGTCGCCCGGGACCGTCTCGACCCGCGACGTGCGCAGACCCCGCCGCAGGGCCTCCGCCTCCAACCGGTGGAGCAGTTGGGCGACCGCCCAGGCGCACTCCTGCGGGCCGCGCCCGGCCGAGATCAGCAGGTGGTGCCGGCTCCGCGCCGCGGTCACGACCGCCCCCGGCCGCGGCGGTGGTCGTGGCGATCCCGTCGCCCAGCCGGCCGGGCGTCGCCGCCCCGGTCGACCGTCTTGTACGTCACCAGCGGAACCGTCGTGGCGGCCGGGGTGGCGAGGCCGTGCTCGACCAGGTCCGCGATCACCTGCTCGATCCGCTTGTACGCCGTCGGCGCCTCCTCGAACAGCAGTTGCCGGTCGCCGCAGACCACCAGCGACCCCACCGGGGTACGGCGGAGTTCCTCGACGGTGTGCTTGGCCCGGCCCCGGCGCAGCGCGTCGGCCCGGGACATCTTGCGGCCGGCGCCGTGCGCGACGGAGAAGTTGGCCTGCGGCCCGGAGTGGGCGGCCACCAGATAGGAGCAGGTGCCCCGGGTACCGGCGATCAGCACGTCCCGGCCGTCGCCCGGCGCGGCTCCCTTGCGGTGCAGGTACGCCCCGTCCCGGACCTCGACGAGGTTGTGGCACTGGTCGACGATCGGCTCGGTGGGCTTGGCGCCCAGGGCGTGCAGCACCCGGGCGGCGAGAAGTCGACGGTTGACCGATCCCCAGCGTACGGCGGCGTCGTGCAGTTCGAGGTAGCCGGCCGGGTCGGCGGCGGGGCCCGCACCGTGCCGCTCGGTGTGCGCCCGCAGGATCCGCTCGCCCAGCCCTCGGGATCCACTGTGCACGATCAGTACGAGATCGTCGGCGGCGAGCCCGAGCCGGGCCGTGTGGCCGGGGTCGAGGACGGTCTGGATCCGCGCCAACTCCACGAAGTGGTTGCCCCGGCCCACGGTTCCCAGGCCCTCGAGGTGACCGGCCGGGATCTCGCCGTCCACGACGGCCCAGGCCGGGTCGTCGGCGTCCCGCTCCGGGTCCAGGGCGATGTCGAGGTCGGGGAAGCGGCGGGCGACCTGCTCGGGTACGACCCGCTTCAGTCCGACGGGGAAGACGGCGATGCCGCAGCCGATGTCGGAGCCGACCAGGAACGGGTACAGCACGGTCGACGTCATGGCGGCACCGATCGGGGCACCCTTGCCGGGGTGCAGGTCCGGCATGCCGGCCACGGAGCGCATGCCGTCGAGCGCGGCCACCTGGTGGCACTGGTCGACGGCGTCGGACTCGATCCAACTGCGGGCGGAGGCGAAGACGGTGACGGTGGCGGACCCGGCGGTCGGCGCGGACTCCGGCCGGGACTTCTGCTGCGACAAGGACGCTCTCTTTTCGAGAAAGGCAGGAAAGGACAGGCGCTACGGCTCGCCCGGCCGCGCGACGGCGCGGTGTAGGGGCTTCGGCTCAACTGGGGTGCTACCCGTCAGAACGTCATGATCCCAGCCTCCTGGAACCCGGCTGGGTGCGGCAACCGGTTTTCCCGCCCCGCCGACTCGACCACGTCCATCGCCGCCGAGGCGTGACAGCTGTGCGAAAGGGATCTGACAGCGCCTACACCTAGCCTCCATCGCGAAGCCGTGACGTACCGCGCATCGTCTCGGAGGAGGTCGCCATGCCGGCAGAACTGGATGCGGGATCAGCGCTCCGTGCCCCCCACGTCCGGCACCAGCCCCTGGACGGGATGGGACGGGTCCGTGCGTACCTGACCCGGCCCGTCCCGGTCGGGGCGTACCTGCGGACCTGTCGGGCGCTGGAGGCGCACACCCACGGCGTCGGCGGCAGCAGGTGGTCACTGCGTGGACTCGTCGACGACGGACCGGTCTCGGCCCGGAACGTGGCCGACGTGCTCGCCCTCGACACGGCGATCGAGGTCAGCCAGGCCCCCGCCGTCGTCGACGGGCGACCCCGAACCTGCCTCTGGGTCGCCCGGAACCTCCCCGACCGCCTGCCCGCCCGCCACGTCCGGGACGACGTCTTCCGGGAGATCCAGGAGGTGCGCGCCTACCAGCGCGGACTCGACGGTGTCTTCCACGAACAGGCCACCGCGATGCTGGACCGGGCCCGGCAGCACGGCCTGAGCCTGGTCTGCCACGACCCGTTCGGCGACTGGGGATCCGGCGGCATCGACGTCGAAAAGTTCGTCCGGCTGGTGACGCACTTCTTCTATCTCGACCCGGAGACCGCGCGCGGGATGGCGCGGGGCCGGGGGTACTCGCCCGGCGGGAACTACCTCTTCGGAATGAACGGGCCCGACGGGCGGCTGATGTGCGTGTTCGTGATGGCCGCCTGGCCGTGGGGGTTCGAGCCCACCTACACGATCATCGACCGGAGGCAGCTCGGGCCGATCCTCGACCTGAGCGTGGCCTCCGTGCTGATGCTCCTGGCCAACGCGCTGGTCGTCGACCGGCACGGGCGGCACGTACTGGTCATCGGCGAGGCCAACTCGCTCAACGCCCGTCCCTGCGTCCAGGCCGGCTTCGAGCCCCTGCCACCCGTCTTCGACGACGGCGAGCATCCGGTGCACACCAACGTCGTCTGGGCCGACAACCCGCTCGGCGACTTCACCGTGCCGTACGGCTCGGTCACCCGCATCCCGGACTACCGCGAGGTGCCGTACACCAACTACGGGGTCGGGGTGCTCGCGCCGGGCAAGGTCGAGCCCCACCGCGACCGGGCGCGGGAGTTCCTGGCCGCCGGGCGCACCTGACGGCCCTGCTCAGCTCGCGGTCGCCGGCTCTCCCTTCCAGTCCTCGGCCCGGGTGTGCGGGATCGGTGCCGGCCGCTCCACCACCGTCGTCAGCGCGATCCGCCGGCCTTCGGCGGCCGACCGGAGCAGCGCGGTCATCGTCTCGAGCACGTGCAGCGCGAAGTCGCCGCCGGCCCGCGGCGGGCGCTGACCGTCGGCCCTGACCAGGTCGATCAGGCCCAGCCCCCGGGAGCCGTCGGCATAGCCCGCCCGTGGTTCGAGCGTGCGCCACCCGGTGCCGCCGAGCGGGAAGAGCCGGACCTCGCCGTCGAAGCGGTTCGGGTCGGGTACCGCGAGGCTGCCCGTCTCACCGTGCACCTCGATCGGTGCGGCCGTGGTCGCCACGCCGTCGAAGCTCGTCGTGATGGTGGACAGGGCGCCGCCGACGTGTTCGAGTACGCCGGTCACATGACTGTCCACCGCGACCGGGATCCGCTGGCCGGTGCGTAGCCCGGAGCCGATGACGCGCTCGGCGCGCAGCCGGCTGGCGGCGCCGACCACCGCGCGTACCGGCCCGAGCAGGTGCACCAGGGCCGAGATGTAGTACGGACCCATGTCGAGCAGTGGACCGCCACCCGGGGCGTAGTAGAAGTCGGGGTGCGGATGCCAGCGCTCGTGCCCGGGCGTGACCATCACGGCCGAGGCGGAAAACGGGCGCCCGATCAGGCCGCCGTCGATCGCCGCGCGGGCGGTCTGGGTACCCGTGCCCAGGACGGTGTCCGGGGCGCAGCCCAGCCGGACGCCGGCCGATCCGGCCCGCTCGACGATCGCGCGGCCCTCCGCGAACGTGACGGCGAGCGGTTTCTCGACGTAGACGTTCTTGCCCGCGTCGATCGCGGCGAGCGAGATCTCGGCGTGCGCGGCGGGGATCGTCAGGTTGAGCACCGTCCGCACGTCGGGATGGTCGAGCAGCCGGGCGACGCTCACCGCCTCGGCACCGGGCAGCGTGGCGGCGACCGCCGCCGACCGGGCGGCGTCGAGGTCGGCCACCGCGGCGATGCGCAGCTCGGAGTGGTTGGCCAGCGTGCCCAGGTACGCCCCGGAGATGACTCCGAGACCTACGACGCCGACGCCGTGCGAGCCGCCCACAGCATCCCCCTCTCGATGACCGTGCGCACGCTCGGGTGCTCCAGCACGTCGAGGCTGTGTCCCGGAGTCGTCACGACGATCCGCCCGGCGCCCCACTGGCGGGTCCAGATCGCCGGCGAGGTGACCGGCCGGTGCCACGGGTGCCACTGCCGGGTCGGGTGTGTCGTGGTGGCCAGTACGTCGATCAGGTCGTCGTGCAGCACCCAGTACTGTTCGGTGACCAGGTCGAAGTCCTCGATCCCAGCGGTGATCGGATGCTCCCGGCCCAGCTCGGTGATGTTCACCCGGTGCGGCAGGAAGTTGTCCTCCTCCCCTCCGCGCCGCTCGCACGGCTCCTTGCCCGGATGGGTCGCGAACTGGCCGCCCACCAGATGCAGGTAGTCGGAGGAGGCCCGGAACGAGTCCGCGATGCCACCATGCCAGCCGGTGAAGCCCGTGCCGGCGACGACGGCGGCACTGAGCCCGCTCAACTGCTCCGGGGTGATCTGCGACATCGTCACGCACTGCACGACGAGGTCGGTGTCGGCCAGTTCGGCGGCGTCGGCGTAGATCTCGGTCGACCCCTCGACCCGTACGGCGTAGCCGTTGCGTTCGAGGAACGGGATGAACAATTCCGTCGCCCTGACCGGCTGGTGCCCCTCCCAGCCGCCGCGAACCACCAGTGCCCTGCGCTGTGCCACGCCCACTCCCTCTCCCGCCCGTCGCCCCGGCCGGCTCGCACCGCCCCGAGGCGACGTGCCGCCGACGCCCGTCCTTGTCGATCACTAGCACCGTAGCCCGCCCGGCCTGTGGGGTCACGGTGACCGGAGCCCTTGTCGACGTGCCACCGGCGCTGTCGGGATGCACCGTGACGGTGCACGAGGTATACCGGGGCGGGACCGTGACAGCGTGCCGGCTCGCCGGAGGTGCCGGGTCAGGCCCGGAGGGAGCGTCCGGACGCGGTCAGCGCCTCGCCGAGTATCCGGACCGCCTTCGGACCGATCCCGTGCATCGCCAGCAGCTCGCCCTCGGTCAGCCGGGCGGACCTGGCCGAGGGTGGTGATGCCGGCGCTGAGTAGCGCCTGGGTGGCCGGCCGTCCGATGCCTTTCGGCACCACGGGTCAGCCGCTGCGCGTTCGGGTGGGCCGCGAGGACCGCGTCCACCTCCGTGTTGGGCAGATGGAGCCACACATCGCCGTCCCCACCCGCCGAGGCGAACCATTTGTCGCGCACGGTGAACTCGACTCTGCCGGCCCGGCCGCTCCGCTCGACGGCTTCGAGCAGGGAGAGTGCGGTCTTGCGGAGCTGCGCGAGGGTCGTCAACGGTCCACCTTGGTATGCCGACCGCAGGTCGGACGTCCTTGGGCCGGAAAAGTATACGAGCGCGGCGGCGACGGCGCGACGGCGCCTTTCATCCTAGAAGCTATGACCGCGTTCTCTGAAAGTTTTGTGAAAGGTCACTGAAAGGTGCTCACCGTAGGGTTGCGGTAACAGCTACAGAGCCCTCTGATCACCAAACCTTTTTCAACCTGAACCACGCGGCGCCTACCCACGCGTCCGACCTTGCGGTCTGCCGGACCGCAAGGGGAGGTTGAAAGAAGATTCACTGTACACGATAGGTCACGCTGGAATTCTGTGCCCTCGCTGGCTCTGCATCGACACAAACGGAGGTGCGCCGCGTGCGAGTCGTCTGCCGGTTGGTCGTGAGCATCGCCCTGATGCTGACCATGTTCAGCCCGGCACCGGGAGGTGCCGCGCCTTCATGGGCCTCAGGGCTGCGGCTTGTGGTCGGAGCAGCCTCGGTTACCTTGGACCGGGTTCAGGTGGCTCCAGGGGTGGTCATACCACCCAAGCTCGATCTGAGCACATTCATCAGAGCTGACGGATCATCGTTCGAAGTCCGGGCCGTGCGCAGCTCGTACGACAAACCGGTTACGGCAACTCAGGTCATCGACCAACGTGGCCGAACTGTCCAAAGGCCACTTCCGACTGGTCTGGTGAAGGACCTCACGGGTCTGACGGACTTCTTCCACATCACCCTGACCAATGCGGCCGGTGTGATTGTCCTAGATCAGAACCTGACCTTCTGTCCCAACTCAGCAGCTGTTGCGGCTCGACCTGACGCCGTCCAGGACTCATCTTTCCCGGCCGCGTGCACCACGCACCCTTTTGCTCTTGGCGCGCTTTGGGGAATTGACGCCGGGTGGGCCGCACCGGTCAACTCCTCGGAGAGCCTCCGACCTGACATTCCGAATGGCGAATACACGGCGACCATCTCTGTCAACGAGCCTTATCGCGGTTTCCTCGACATGCCCGCTGAGGTGAAGATCGTACGCGTCACGGTGCGAACAACCAGCCAGGGACCGATCATGCCCGCAGGTCTTGCCCCGCACCCGGCTGGCGTCCCTTCGGCGGACCCACCACAACAAGCACCGTCAGCGGTCAAGGCCAACCATCAACGACCGGATCTACGGCCGCTGCCACCCAGAGGGCTCACCATCGACAGCAAGAATGGCCGGGACCATGTCATATTCAGCGCGACAGTCTGGAACGCCGGACCAGCGCCGTTGATCGTGCGTGGCTATCGTCGGCCGGGCGAGGACGTGATGGACGCATATCAGTACGCCGTTGACAGGGCTGGCCGGACTGCCGCGTTCGAGCCGGTCGGCACGATGGAATGGGACCCGCGGCAGGGGCACGAGCACTGGCACTTCACGGACTTCGCTCGCTACAGCCTACTCGGCGCCGATCGGCAGGAGATCGTCCGCAGCCAGAAGGAAGCCTTCTGTCTCGCGAATACCGATGCCGTGGACACCCTGGTGGAAAATGCCAGCCTCGACCCAGGGAATCGGGACCTGCACTCGTCCTGCGGGAAGGTCTCGTCGCTCGCTGTCAGCCAGGCGCTGGCCGTTGGATGGGGAGACACGTACGCGCAGACGCTTCCCGGTCAGTCCTTCGACGTTACAGACCTTCCCAACGGCGAGTATTTTGTCGAAATCGTCGCCAATCCGAACGGGAACCTCGTCGAGACAACAGGATCCAACAACACGGTTCTACGCAAGATCGTCCTCGGCGGCACGGCCGGAGCCCGCACTATCGCGGTTCCGCCGTACGGATCAGTCATTGAGAGCTGACCCGGCGCGCACTGCGTGATCCGGCGCGGTCGCGACCCGAAACCTGAAGTCACGGGAGGTGAAACCACGAAATATCGCTGAGCGCACACAACACGCAAGCCAGCAAGCCCGAACAACCAATCCCGAAAGGAACAGCCAATGCGGAAGATCCTGACCCTGCTGCCGATCATTGTAGCCGCCATCGCTATCCCGCTTGCCACTGCGGCACCAGCCTCCGCGGCCACGTCGCCGCAGACCGCCAAACACATGTCGGCGCAAACTGCGAGTACGGCCAGCGGATTCTGGTTTGACACTCAGACGTATTTCGGAAATTGGACCGTTTGCAATGACTGGGGAGCCAAGTTTGCCATGCATTACCCTCACCTCTACGACAATTGGCAGTGCAGCCTGAACGCGGATGGCACCTGGCAACTCTGGCTCCACCACGTCTGATACGCATTGCACCAAAGGGAGGGGAAGGATATTGGAGGGGTAGCCCTTGGAACGACCCCGCTCGCACGACACCGACAACGGTGGTTCAAGCGCACCATCCGAATGAAGGAGCGAACGATGCGAAGGATCCTGACGCTACTCGCCGTAACAGTGACGCTCATGGCACCGATTGCCGTCGGAGCACAGGCGTCTGCGGCCAGCATCACCACAGCCGCGACGCAGGCGCCGGCCGATACGTGGGTGCACTGGGGTGACTATGGATACATCGAGGACTGCATAGATCAGGGTTACTATCTGTATTACTACTACCCCGACAAGTGGCGTGGATTCGAATGCACCACGAACAGGCACAAGCCGTTGACGCCGTATGAACTCTGGATGCTGCAACGCTGAGCCCGCGTCATCGCCTGCCGGCCCCGCCAGGGGCCGGCAGGTCTGTGCGACCAGGTAGGCGACGGGCGATGGTGTCGAACGGCGACAGTTGCGCCCCGAGGTGCGGAATCTCGCGGCGGACGACGTGGCGGGTCCGGGGCGGGTAGCGGTGCGATCGACCAGGCCGGTGAGTTCGTGCGCGAGCGCTCCTTGGGCTCAGCCGCGGAGTCGGAATTCCGCAGGTACGCCCGGAATGACGGGACGTGATTGCCATTTAAATCGAAGGCAATTAATGTACGCACATGGCGATCCTGACGCGTCGCGCGGCATGTGCGGTGGTCCTGGCGGCGGCACTGACTCTCGGCGTCGCGGCGGTGGTGCTGCTCCCGGCTCCCGCCGAGGCGGCCACCTCGGCGTTCCAGAAGGAGCGCGAGTGGTCGACCGGCTACCTCGGGAAGATGACCGTCCGCAACGACACCGCGGCGACGATGACCGGATGGCGGGTGGAGTTCGAGTTGCCGGCCGGAACCAGCGTCGGCCACCACTGGAACGCGGAACTCAGCCGGGTCGGGACGCGTCACGTCTTCACCAGCCTGGCCTGGAACGGCACCCTCGCCGCCGGCGCCTCGACCAGCTTCGGCTGGCTCGCGGCCGGCACCGGCACTCCCCAGTCCTGCCTGGTCAACGGCGTGGCGTGCGACGGCGGCGACGGCGGCGGGCCGGACGTCAGCCCGCCGGCCATCCCGGCGAACCCGCGCAGCGCCCTCGGCAGCCAGACCCTCACCCTGCTCTGGGACGCCTCGTCCGACGACCGGGGCGTGACCGGGTACGAGGTCTTCTCCAACGGCAGCCGGATCGCCACTACCACCGGCACCAGCCACACCATGCCGATCCCACCGCCGATGATCTTCACCTTCGGGATCCGGGCACTCGACGCCGCCGGCAACTCCTCCCCGTTCGCCATCATCAAGCTGGGCTCGCTGCCGGACAGCGATCCCCCGACCACCCCGGGCAACCTGCGGCTCACCGGCCCGCAGGACGGCCACTACCGCCTCACCTGGGACGCCTCCCGGGACAACGTCTTCGTCGCCGGATACGAGGTGCGGCAGACCGGCACCGTCTCCGGAGTCACCCTGGTCGGCGGCGCCTTCGGCTACGGCATCTCCCGTGGGTACGGCACCTACCTGTTCGAGGTCCGGGCCTTCGACAGCTCGGGCAACTTCTCCGCTCCCGCGCGCATCGGGATCGCGGTGGACCCGCCACCGCCGACCCCGACGCCCTGACCGGAGACTCCGCCTCAGACCCCGGGAACCGCCGGCATCGCGCCGCCGGGCCGACAGGCGCGCATGGGATTCCACTCCATCCATCAAATTAGTTTGATGTATCGTATGCGGATGGTCATGTCGAGTCGATCCGCCCCGGCGTTCGTCCGGCTGGCCGGCCACCCGCTGCGCTGGCAACTGCTGACCGAGTTGGCCGGCAGCGACCTGCGGGTGCGTGAGCTGGTCGCCCTGGTCGACCAACCCCAGAACCTGGTCTCCTACCACCTGCGGCTACTCCGCGAGGCCGGCCTGGTCAGCACCACCCGCAGCACCTTCGACGGCCGCGACAGCTACTACCACCTCGATCTGGAGCACTGCGCCGAAGGGCTGGCGGCGACCGGCACGGCCCTGCATCCGGCGCTGCGCCTTGCCCCGGCACCGACGACGGCAAGTCCGGTCGCGCCAGTCACGGTGCTCTTCGTCTGCACCGGCAACAGCGCCCGCTCACCTCTGGCCGAAGCCCTGCTCCGGCACCACACCTCCGGCCAGGTCACCGCGACCAGCGCAGGCACCCGCCCCGCGCCCCGTCTGCACCCACACACCGCGCGGGTGCTGCGCCGGGAGCACGGCATCGACCTGCCACCCCGGCGCCCCCGACACCTGCACACGCTCACCGGCCGGCGCTTCGACTACCTGATCACCCTCTGCGACAAGGCTCGCGAGGTCGGCCCCGAACTCGTCGACCACGATCGCCGGATCCACTGGAGCATTCCCGATCCCGCGCCGTCCGGCGACCCCGACCGGCAGCACTATCCGGCCTTCGCGCGTACGGCGGCCAATATCGACACCCGGATCCGACACCTGATACCCGTGCTCGCCACCATCGACCCTACGGAGGTCCAGCCGTGACCGCAGCCGACCGGTACGCCAGCGTCCGCTATCTCGTCGACGACGTCCAGGCGGCGCTCGACTTCTACACCACCCACCTCGGCTTCCAAGCGAACAGCGACGCGGCTCCGGCCTTCGCCGACGTGGTCCGCGGTCCGCTGCGACTGCTGCTGTCCGGTCCCGCCAGCTCCGGCGCCCGCGCCACCCCCGCCGACGCCGCCGACCCGGGCCGCAACCGCATCCACCTCGTCGTCGACGACCTGGCCGCCGAGATCGACCGACTCCGCGACGCCGGGGTCTCGTTCCGCAGCGAACTGGTCTCCGGGCCCGGCGGACGGCAGATCCTGCTCGCCGATCCCGCCGGCAACCTGGTCGAACTCTTCCAGCCCGCCCGGTAACCAGCTCGCGCCACGGCGCGCCCTGGTCGCGGCCACGCACCGCCCACCGGGCGGAGGGTGGTGCTGGCACCACTGTCAAGAGACCCTCGCGCACCATCGATGACGCCCGCTGCGATCCATAGCGTCGACCCCGAGACCTTGTCGAAGGGAGCGGGACGTGTTCGAGAGGTGGGGGGCGGCCGTGGTCCGGCACCCGGTGCGGGTCATCGCGGCCTGGCTGGTGCTGGTGATGGGGCTGGGTGGCCTGGGCTATCTGGTGCTCGGGCCGGACGGGGTGGCAGCGGTCGCCGGACAGAACGAGGCGGACTTCCTGCCGGAGCGGTACGAGTCGGTCCAGGCGGCCAGGTTCGCCGAGCGGGCGTTCCCGTCCGACGGGCCGGAGGGGGCGAGCGCCGTACTGGTGCTGTCCCGCGCCGACGGTGCGGCGCTGGGCGCGGACGACCAGGCCAGCGGGCGCGACGCGGTCGCCGGTCTCGGCGGTGCCGGCGTACGCGAGGTCAGCGAACCCACGCTGTCGCCCAACGGCAAGGTCATGCTCGCCCAGGTGACGTTCGCGGACGACGTGGGGCAGCCGGAGGTGTCCAGCGCGGTCAGCCGGCTCCGTGCGGAGACGTCGGAGCGGCTCTCCGGTACCCCGCTGCGCTCCGGCTACACCGGCGAGGCGGCCGTGGCCAAGGACAGTGAACTGCTGGACCTGCTGGTCAGCGTCGGCATGATCGTGATGATCCTGGTGCTACTGGTGGTGATCTTCCGGAGCCCGTGGGTGGCCCTGCTCAACCTGCTGATCATCGCACTGGTCGGTCAGGGCGCGGTGGCGGTGATCGCGATCGTGGCCAAGGCGACCGGGACGACCCTGGACGGCTCGGTGACCGGGCTGCTGCCGGTGGTGCTCTTCGGGGTGGGCACCGACTACGTGGTGTTCCTGCTGTACCGGTACCGCGAGCGGTTGCGCCTCGGCGAGGACCGGCGTACCGCGATGGTGGCCGCGCTCGGGCGGGTCGGTTCGGCGATCGGGGTCTCCGCGCTGGCGGTGGCGGTGTCGTTCGGCGCGCTGCTGCTCTCCGGGTTCGGGTCGTTCCGGATCCTCGGGCCGGCGCTGGCGTTCGCCGTACTCGTGATGGTGCTGGCCGGACTGACCCTGATCCCGGCGGTCTTCTCGCTGCTCGGCCACCGGGCGTTCTGGCCGTCGAAGGCATGGCGGAACGAGCCGAGGGCGGGCCTGGCCGCCCGGACCGGTGACCTCGTGGCCCGGCGCCCGGCGGCGGTGGCGCTGGCCGCGATCGCCATCCTGGCGGCGCTCGGTGCGGCCGCACTGGCGCACCGCCCCAGCTACGACATCGCCACGATGCCGGCCGGTACCGAGTCGGCCCGCACCATGCAGCGGCTGGAGTCCGGCTTCCCGGCCGGCACCCTCAGCCCCACCTCGGTCTACCTGTCCGGTCCCGGCCTGACCGAGCAGACCGTCGGCGCGTACGCCGAGCGGCTCGCCGCGCTGCCGATCGTCGGTGAGGTCGGCGGGGTGCGGACCACCGGCGAGGCGGCCCAGATCGACCTGCTGCTCGCCGCCGCCCCGTTCAGCGAGAAGGCGCTCGACGCTATGGTGCACGAGCTGCGCCCGGCCGCACACGCCGCCGCGCCGGCCGGCAGCACCGTCCACGTCGGAGGCGAGACCTCGGTCTTCGCCGACGTCCGTGCGGTGGTCGAGGTGGACCTGCGGGTGATCCTGCCCGCCGCCGGCCTGCTGATCGGGCTCGTGCTGCTGCTCATGCTGCGCGGGGTACTCGCCCCGGCGTACCTGCTCGGCGCGGTGGTCGGTGGCTTCGTCGCCACGCTCGGCGCGGCGGTGCTGGTCTTCCAGGGTGCCGTGGGGCGGCCGGGGCTGACCTTCACGCTTCCGCTGATCGTGTACATGTTCGTCGCGTCGATCGGTACCGACTACAACATCCTGATCATCGCCCGGATCAGGGAGGAGTTGCGCGACGGCGCCTCCCGGCGCGAGGCGGTACGGATGGCGCTGCGCCAGGCCGGCCCGCCGGTCGCCGCGGCCGGGGTGATCCTGGCGGCGTCGTTCGGCGCGCTGACCGTCTCGGCGACCCTCGCCGAGGTCGGTTTCGCGGTGGCGGTGGGAGTGCTGCTCTCCACCTTCGTGCTCTCCTGGCTGCTGGTACCGGCGCTGACCGCGCTGCTCGGCCGGGCGGCCTTCTGGCCGGCGCGGGTGGGAAGAACGGCGGCGCCCCCGGCCGCAGACCCGACCGGGGCGCCGGTGTCGGCGACAATGGTGCCGTGATGATGTGGTGGCGGCGAGCGGTGCGGGACGCGGGCCACCTGCTGGTCAGCACCATGCTCGGATTGGCGGCGCTGGGGCTGCTGCCGCTCACCGTCGTGGCGTTGGTGCTCTGCCTGCTGCCGCCGGTGGGTGCGCCCGTGCTGCGGTTGGTGACCGGACTCACCCGCCGGCTGGCGGACCGGCAGCGGCGCCGGGTCGGGACACCGATCCCGTCGCCGTACCCCGCCGCTCCGGGCGGGATCCGCGACATCGTGACCGATCCGGCCTTCGGACGCGACCTCGGATGGCTGGTCGGCCACGCGGTGACCGGCACGATGGCGATGTTCGTCGTGGGGCAATGGCCCGCCGGCCTACAGGGCCTCGTCATCCCGGTGCTGTATCAGCTCCTGCCCGCCGACGTGGAGCTCCAATACCAGGGCCTGCCGATCACCAGCACCACCCGGTCGTTGCTCACCGTGCCGATGGGCGTACTGATCCTGTTCGGGGCCTACTTCCTGCCCTGGGCGTACCGGGCCGGCGAGGCGGGGTTGGCCCGGTGGCTGCTCTCGCCCACCGCCGCCGCGCGGCTCAGCGCCCGGGTCGAGCGGCTCGTCGAGACGCGCACGGCCGTGGTGGACGCCTCCGCCACCGAGCTGCGCCGGATCGAACGCGACCTGCACGACGGCGCGCAGGCCCGGCTGGTGGCGCTGACCATGAACCTCGGGATGGCGGAGGACATGTTCGACACCGACCCGGTGGCGGCCAAGGCGATGCTCGCCGACGCCCGGGCCGGCGCGCAGACCGCGATGAGCGAGCTGCGCGACCTGGTACGCGGCATCCACCCGCCGATGCTCGCCGACCGTGGCCTGGCCGGGGCGGCCGAGGCGCTCGCCGCGGCCAGCCCGGTGCCGGTCGACCTCGACCTGCGGCTCGGGCGGCGGCTCGGCGCGCCGGTCGAGTCGGCGGCCTATTTCGTGCTCGCCGAGGCGCTCACCAACGCCATCAGGCACGCCGGTGCCGGGCACATCGAGATGTCCATCGTGGACGAGGAGACGCGGCTCCGGCTGCGGGTCCGCGACGACGGCCGGGGTGGCGCCGATCCCGCGTTCGGTACCGGGCTGCGCGGCATCGAGCGGCGGCTGGGCGCGTTCGACGGCAGTGTCACGGTCACCAGCCCGCCCGGCGGCCCCACCCTGGTGGAGGCGGTGCTCCCGTGCGGGTCGTGATCGCCGAGGACCTGGTGCTGCTGCGGGACGGCATGGTGCGGATGCTCACCGCGTACGGCTTCGACGTGGTGGCCGCCGTCGCCGACGGTGCCGGGCTCACGGAGACCCTCGTGTCGCTGCGTCCCGACGTGGCGGTGGTGGACGTACGCCTGCCGCCGACCTTCACCGACGAGGGCCTGCGTGCCGCGATCGCCGCCCGCCGCGAGGTCCCCGGCCTGCCGGTGCTGATCCTCTCCCAGTACGTCGAGCAGGTCTACGCCCGCGAACTGCTCGGCGACCGGACCGGCGGGGCCGGCTACCTGCTCAAGGACCGGGTCGGCGAGGTGCGGGAGTTCACCGACGCGATCCGTCGGGTGGCGGCCGGCGGGACGGTGCTGGACCCGGACGTGGTGGCCCAGTTGCTCGGCAGCGGCCGGGCGGCGCAGTTGGCGACGCTGACGCCGCGCGAGCGGGAGGTGCTGGCGGTGATGGCCGAGGGGCGGTCCAACGGCGCGATCGCCGCCCGGCTCGTGATCACCGAGAAGGCGGTCAGCAAGCACATCAACAGCATCCTGACCAAGCTCGACCTGCCGCCGTCGGACGACGACCACCGGCGGGTACTGGCGGTGCTGGCGTACCTGGGCGGCTGACCGGCCGGGTGCGGGTACGCCGGTCACCGATGTGCGGCTCGGCATTCCACGTATAGCCAGACGCCGATTGACAAAGTTTGGTCTCCAAACTTAGTGTCGGCTCTCCGGGGGCACCGCGGCGCCCTCGCCTGCGGCGCGCCCCGGCACCGTCCCGCCGCCGAATCCAGGCAAGGAGTCCCATTGTGAGTCTGCAGAGCACGGTGCCAAGAGCCCGCTGGCGGGTCGGCCTGGTCGCGGCGAGCGCCGCGGTACTGCTGGTCTCGGGGGTGACGGTGGCGGTCAGCGCCCAGGCGGCCGCCGGCTGCCGGGTGGCGTACTCGACCTCGGCGCAGTGGTCAGGTGGCTTCACCGCCAGCGTCGGCATCACCAACCTCGGCGACCCGGTCAACGGCTGGAGTCTGGTCTGGACGTTCCCGTCCGGGCAGCGGGTCACCCAGGCGTGGAACGCGAACGTCGCCTCCTCGGGCAGCCAGGTGACCGCGACCAACGTCAGCCACAACGGCACGATCGCGACCAACGCCACCGTGTCGTTCGGCTTCAACGGCTCCTGGACCGGCACGAACACCACGCCCACGTCGTTCGCGCTCAACGGCGTCGCCTGCACCGGCGACGTCGGGGGGCCGACGGGCCAGCCGACCACCCGGCCGCCGACCAGCCCGCCGCCGACCACGCCGCCCCCGGCCGGCAACGCGATGGCCGCGGTGGCCGCGATGCAGCCGGGCTGGAACCTCGGCAACTCGTTCGACGCGGTCGGCGCCGACGAGACCGCCTGGGGCAACCCCCGGGTGACCGAGGCGCTGCTGGACAACGTCCGGGCGCAGGGCTTCAACAGCATCCGGATCCCGGTCACCTGGAGCAACCACCACGGCCCGGCGCCGAGCTACACCATCGACGCGGCCTGGCTCAACCGGGTACGCGAGGTGGTCAACTGGGCGCTCGCCGACGGCTTCTACGTGATGATCAACATTCACCACGACTCGTGGCAGTGGATCAACACGATGCCGACTGACCGCACAAACGTGCTGAACCGCTACAACGCGCTCTGGACGCAGATCGCCGCCGCCTTCCGGGACGCCTCACCCCGGCTGACCTTCGAGAGCGTCAACGAGCCGCAGTTCACCGGCAGCTCCGGCGACGCCCAGAACGCGACGCTGCTGCACGAGCTCAACACGTCGTTCCACCGGATCGTCCGGCAGTCCGGCGGCGGCAACGCCACCCGGCTGCTGGTGCTGCCGACCCTGCACACCTCGGCCGACCAGCCCCGGGTGGACGAACTGGTGAGCACCTTCAACACGTTGAACGACCCCAACCTGATCGCGACCGTGCACTTCTACGGGTACTGGCCGTTCAGCGTGAACGTCGCCGGCGGGACCCGCTTCGACGCCACCGTGCAGCAGGACCTGACCGGCGTCTTCGACCGCGTCTACAACGCGTTCGTGTCCCGCAACATCCCGGTGATCATCGGCGAGTACGGGTTACTCGGCTTCGACCGGCACACCGGCACGGTCCAGCAGGGCGAGAAACTGAAGTTCTTCGAATACCTCGGCTACTACGCGCGCAACCGGAGGATCACCACCCAGCTCTGGGACAATGGGCAGCACTTCGGCCGTACCTCGTTCCAGTGGAGCGACCCGGAACTGTTCGCGCAGATCAGGTCGAGCTGGACCACCCGCTCCGGCACCGCGTCGAGCGACCAGGTGTACGTGCCGCGTACCGGCTCGGTCACCGCCAAGAGCCTGACGCTCAACCTGAACGGCACCACCTTCGCCGGCCTGCGCCAGGGCAACACCGAGTTGGCCAACGGCGCCGACTACACCGTCTCCGGCAACACGCTCACGCTCACCGCCGCCGCCGTGACCCGGCTGGTCGGCAACCGGGCGTACGGCGTCAACGCCACCATCCAGGCGCGGTTCTCCCAGGGCGTGCCGTGGCGGATCAGCATCATCACGTACGACCCGCCGGTGCTGGCGGGCGCGACCGGGCCGACCGGCTCGTTCGCCGTACCCACCCAGTTCCGGGGCGACCAACTCGCCACGATGGAGGCGAAGTACGCCGACGGCAGCAACGCCGGCCCGCACAACTGGACCTCGTTCAAGGAGTTCGACGTCGCCTTCGCCCCGAACCACAGCGCCAACTCCATCACGCTCAAGCCCGAGTTCTTCGCCGAGGTGAACGACGGGCAGCGGGTCACCCTCACCTTCCACTTCTGGAGCGGCACGACCGTCACCTACTACGTCACCGAGTCGGGTGGCAACGTCACCGGCACCACCTCGTGACCGGCGCCGGGGTGTCGGGGCAGCGGCCCCGACACCCCGGTCCCGCCTCGCGCCCGGCCCCGGCCGGCACGACAACCCTCCCGCCTGATCAACGGATGAGGGACGTGTGACGGCGGCGGCCAGCATCCGGAGGCAGTCCGCCGGGGAGTGCCAGACGGTTCGCGACCCGGGCATCGAAGGCGCCGCACCGGGTACGGCCCGCCGTGGTCGACGCCGGTCACGGAGCAGGGACATGGAGATCCACCGCAGCTACCGCGGTGACCGCACACTGGCATTCGTCGGGATCGGGTACGGCCTGGTGGCCTTCACCGTCGGCACCGTCCTGGCGCTGATCGACGTCCGCTCCGCGGCGCTCTCCCTGGGGGATCTGGGTCTCCGGCGGCTTCTTCTTCCTCGTCGGGCCGCGGCTTCCAGCACCGGCGTTCCGGGGATGTCGAGGGCCGGCCCACGCCACAGCGCCAGAGCCTCCCGCAGCACTGCCGCCGCCTTCTCGTGATCTCCCTCGGCCACGACCGCCTCGGCCCAGGACACGAGCTGGTCGTGGCGTTGCACGTCCAGCCGCCCGTCCTCGACCTGGATCACGTACCCGGAACCCCGGGTGGCGATCATGCTCGTACCCGACTCTGTCAGCCCCAACCGCCGACGCAGCGCCGACACCCGGTTCTGCACCTCGACCGGCCAGGATGCGCGTCCGGTCCCGCCGCTCGGGACCCAGATCGCGGTCCAGGACAGGGTCTTCGCAAGGTAGCGATATGGCCGGATAGGTGGTTATCGGGGTGGACCGGATGACAGTGATAAGGTCAAATCCCCAGTGCACACCTGCCCTAGGATCAGGCCGCCCGGACGCGTCTGGTATCGGAGGAAAGCCGTGGGCTACAAGGAACGACGGGTCAAGATGATCGCCACCCGGGCGGCGCCGCATCTGGAGTCCGGCGAGCAGATCCAGACGGGATTCGTCACGGTGACCGGTTCGGGGATCTTCACGGTACCGGCGGAGACGTTCGTGGTCACCGACCGCGCGATCCTCATCGTGGGCCGTGGCGAGGTACAGCGCCTTCCGCGCGACTTCTGGTTCGGCAAGCCGACCGGGATGTACTACAAAATCGAGCTCGACCGCACGTACAAGGTGCACCGGCAGTGGTACCAGGAAGTCATTGCGGCCGACGAGGCGCTGCGCGAGATGCAGGCCCACGACGACCCGGCGGCCGGCGAGCACTGAACCAGGAAGCCCGGCATGGCTCGGCGGCGGTCGTCTGGCTTGGTCGGAAACGCAGCGACCCCCGGCAGGGGAGGCCAGGGGTCTCGCGGACGGTCACCGCTGCAACGGTTCCCGCCGCCCGACACCGCTGGACCGGGGTGCCGGGGGCTGGGTGATGAGACAAGTCGGTTACGAGCTCGGGCGGCGGGGCGTCCGGCCCCCGACGATTCGACGGCAGCGCCCGGGCGTGACCTGGCGGCGTCCGCTACCTCATGACCTCCACGCCAAGGGCCTCGTCGAAGAGGTCGGCGACGCTGAAGGCCGAGACCGTGTCACCGTCCACCTGGGCGTTGCCGACATGGGTGCCGTACGCCACGGTGCCGACGAACCAGGGGCCGCCGCTGTCGCCGACCTGCGCGAGGTTGTCCTGCACCGCCACCTGCCGGTGCGAGGTGCCCCGCCGGTCGGTGATCGACACGTCCAGGTCGGCGATCAGGGAGCAACGGCGCAGGCCGGTGCTCTGGCCGAAGACGCACGCCTGGTCACCGATCATCATGTCCGCGAGGGCCCGGACGCCCGTCACGTCCCGGATCTCGGTGGAGCCGCCGACGAAGTCGTCCGTCACGGGTACCCCGGAGGTCGTCGACCATTCGACGTCCCCGAAGTCTCCAAGATGTTCGTCGAAGAGGTTGAGGGGATGGCGGGCACCGTTGTGGACCGCCTGGCTGTTGTTGCAGTGCGCGGCGGTCGTCACGCCGACGAATCCCCCCGGGCTCACCGAGAATCCGGTGGTGCAGAGCAGTCCGGCACCGGGCCGGGTGGTGGCGAGACCGCCGAAGAGGCTCGTGTGCCGGAGGTTGGCGGGACCCTCGACGACGTCGAGGTCCAGCCCGGTCCGCAACGCCGCCGGCAGCGTCGCGGCGACCGTGGTGGCCCGGAGGTCGCCCCCCGGCTTGGCCGTGACGGTGGCCTTCACCTGCCCGGACCGGATGTCGGCGGCGGTGGTGACGGAGGTGTGTCCCATCGCCTTGAGGTGCCCGTGCACCGCCCTGGACCGGTCGGCGAGTTCCCGGGCCGAGTACGGCTGGCCGTCGACGATCCTGATCCGGAGCCCGGAGGCGGCCACCATGGCCCGGACGGACTCCGGGGCCTTCCCCTTGACCAGGAACGTGGGCGCCTCCCCCGGTACGTCGGGCAGAACCCCGCCGACGTACGTGTCGGGCAGTCGGGTCGCCATCGCCCGGTGCAGCGGGCGTACCCGCTCCGCCAGCTCGTGTCGGGCGCGGGCCTGGGCCACCGTCCACCCCCGCTCCCGCGCCAGCGTCGCCAGGTCCGCCGCCAGGGCCTGGGCCTCGTCCTGCCGGATCGTCCCGACCGGATTCGGTCGCACTCCGCCCGGCGCGGCGAAGACCGGCGCCGGTTGCCCGGACGTCGACACCAGACCGAGCACCACCGCGGCCGCCACTGCCATCCCGGCTCTCGATTTCATCGGCACATCCTCCCTGGACCGGCGCGATACATGCGGGTACCTCGATTCGACAAGGTAGCCGCGCGCGGCCGGGCCGAGAGGTCTGCCCGGACACCGTTGGACAACATTGGACACGGACACCCAGCCCGCCGCGCCGGCACGCTGCCGTGGGGTCCCGGCGGCCTCCGGGCGGGAGGTCCCGGACGACGAGTGGGTACCCGGGAAGGGCTGCCGGTCAGCCGGCCGCCGACGTCGGGTTGCCGGACTCCTTGCCCGGAGCGCCGACGAGCGCGGAGTCCCGGCCCTCTGCCCGGCCCTCGTCCCGGGCGCGGGCGAGGAGTTCCGCGAGCCGCCGCCGGCGTCGCCGCAGGACGATCCGAAAGGCGAGGGCGACGGCTCCGAGGGCGGCGGCGAGGACCAGGTGCGGCCAGGGCAGGGTCCAGACCGTCACGGTTGCCGAGGCGGGCCGGAGCTGCGCGCCGGTCGGGGGGCCGCCGAGGACGGCCGGGGTGACCTCGACGCTGGTACGCAGGGGTCCCAGCGCCCAGACTCCGCCGACCCGTACCTCGACCTGGCGGCCGCCGCCCGGCAGCATCTCCTCGGCGTCGGCCCGGGTACCGTGGTCGAGCAGGCCGAACAGCTCGCCGGTGGTCACCCGGCTGGTACCGGTCACCGCGACGTTGCCGTCGTTCGTCGTGGTGTACCTGACCCGGACGGTGCCGGCCGACAAGGGATTCCACGAGTGCCGGTAGCTGGCGGTGAGGTCGTCGATCGCCAGGCTCGCCGCGACCGTGCCGCTGACCCGCATCATGACCCGGAACCCGACCCGGCTCTCCACCGCTACCGTCCCCCCGGTGCTGGTGACCGTCGCCGCGATCCCGGCCGGGTGGTCGCCGGGCGTGGCGTCCCGCGGCACGGTGACGGTGAACGGCACCACCTTCGTCGCCTTGGCCCCGACGGTGACCTGCCCCTGCACCCCGATCCAGGTGCCGCCGTCCACCGACGGGCGGTGGGAGGGGAGCATGTTGAAGCGTCCCTTGTCGGTGAGGTAGCCGTCGGCCGCCTTCAGCGCGAAGACCACGGGGGCATCGCTGAAGTTCCGCACCGCCAGGTGCTCGGTCACCACCTGGCCGGGGTCGAGGGTGTGCTCGATCCACCGGCGGCCGTCCGGACCGTGTGGGTCGGCCGGCTGCACCGCCCAGGTGAGCGCCGGCCCGGTCGGCTCCGCCCCGGCATCGGCGGGCGCGAACGGCACGGTGCCGAGCAGTACGGCCAGCACGGCGAGCAGCCGCGACAACGAACGGATCATGGCGGAGTCCTTCGCGGCGGGGTGTGGTGGGAGCCGGGTGGTTACGGCGCCCACCCGTGCGGCTATTCGAACAGGGACAGGGTCAACGTCGAGGCGTACTCGCCGGCGGCGACGTCCACCGGGGTGCGCAGGTACAGGTCGGCGTCGACGGAGTACGAGTCGCCGGTGACCGCCCCGGAGTCGAACGTCGACACCAGCAGCTCCTGGTCGACCAGGCCGACGTTGTTGCCGGGCTGGGTCGGCTCGTCGAGTACGGTCACCACCTCCTCGCCCTCGCTGACCTGACCCGTCTCGCCGCCGTCGAGCAGCCGCGGCTTCCAGCCGAAGTGGCCGGCACTGATCGGTGCCTGGCCGGCGCTGCCGACGAAATCGGTGGCGCTGCCGAGTACGGCCCAGGCGGCGCCGTCGGGCACCTCCTCCGGGGTACGGGTGTCGGAGACCGTCACCGTCGGCAGGGTACCGACGAACTGGCGGACCAGCAGGGTCGAGCCGTCCTCGGCGAGCGCGACCGAGTCGGCGGCGATCGACAGGGCGAGTACGCCCGGTTCCTCGATCTCCTCGATCTCGACCGTCACCTCGACGTCGGCACTGTCGCCGGGCTCGGCCATGGCCGGCGACGACAGCGCCATGGTCCCGGCCAGCACGACACTGGCCGCGCCGGCCGCGACCAGCCGGCTGCGATTCGATGTGCTCATCAGAGTCTCCGTTGTTCTTGGTGGTTGGTGGGGATGGCGGAGATCAGTCGGTGCAGGTGATGGCCGGGTGTTCGGCGGGGTGGACGGTGGTCACCTCCTTGCCGTCCACCGTCCCGGTGGCGCGCACGGTCACCGGGCCGGCCCCGACCGAGGCCGCCCGGGTGGCGAACGACTGGTAGGCGTTGGCCCCGGGCGCGACGTCCGGGACGGACCGCTCGCCGTACGCGGTCTCCAGCACGACGGTCACCGGCGCGTCGTGGTCGTTGCGGGCCTGCACGGCGACGTACGCCCGGCCGGCCAGGCAGCGCGGCGCGACGGTGACGGTGACCGGCACCTCGGGCCGTACGCCCGGATCGTCGGCAAAGACCCGCCATTCCGTGATCGCGACCGCGGAGTAGGTGCTGCCGTTGCCGTTGGCCCGGACCGTGGCCCGGAGCCGGGGCGTGCTGACCGGGTCGAAGGTGACCGTGTTGAACGCGGTGGTGCTGGTGCCGTAACCGGACGCGCCGATGACGTCGCGCCAGGCCGGGCCGGCCTCGTCCCAGTACTGCAACACCCAGCCGTCGGGCTCGGCGACGCCGTCACCGCTGCCCTGGTTGGCGTCCCGCCAGAACTTCAGCTCGGTACCGGTGATCCGCACCGGCCGGGCCCAGTCGTACTGCACCCACTGGGTCGCCGGGCGGGTGCCGGACCAGGTGCCCCAGAGCTGTGCCTGGGCCGGGTTCTGCGGGTCGGCGTTGTCGTTGAGCGCGGTGACGCTGTTCCAGCCCGCCGTGTAGGAGGCGGTCGGGGTGCCGACCGGCCCGATGTTGCCGGTGAGCGGCCCGGACAGGTCGGCCGGGATGCTGACGCTCCGGGCGGTCTCCAGGTTTCCGGCCGCGTCGAGCGCCCGGAACGAGACGGTGTGCCGGTTCGCGTCCGGAGCCGCGATCGGGCCGGTGTAGGGGGCCCAGGCCCCGGTGTCGACGGCGTACTCGACCCGGGCGACCCCGGAGGTGGCGTCGCTGGCGGTCACCGTGACCCTCCGGGTGGCCCCGTCCAGGGTGGCCGTGCTGACCGGTGCCGTCGCGTCGATCCGTACGGCGAGGTCCGCCGGGGCGGAGACGTTGCCGGCCCGGTCGGTCGCGGTGGCCGTGACGGTGTGCTGGCCGTCGCCGGAGACCGTGACGTCGACCTGGCGTACCTCGGTGGCGATGCTCGGC
This sequence comes from Plantactinospora sp. ZYX-F-223, assembly GCF_039649625.1. Lineage (NCBI taxonomy): Bacteria > Bacillati > Actinomycetota > Actinomycetes > Micromonosporales > Micromonosporaceae > Plantactinospora > Plantactinospora sp. ZYX-F-223. The sequence goes on from NZ_JBDJAV010000007.1 coordinate 240,885, forward strand.
TCACCGTCGTCGACCCGGGACTCGATGGTCAGCCGGCCGCCACGGTCGTCGGCCCCGGCGGCCCGCACCCGCACCGCGGACCGGTACCAGCCGGCGGTGCCGGCGCTGCCGCTCGGGGTGAGGGTCAGGGTCGGCGCGGTCTCGTCGCCCTCGGTGTCGTCCGGCGAAATAACGGTGACCTGCCCGGAGACCCGGCCGGCCGCGTAGCCGAGCACGCTGCCCTGGACGGTGAACGTGCCGGGCCGGGCGACCTGCTCCGGGGTGACCGGGTCCCAGAAGACCGGCACCCGCAGCGTCTCGGCGCCGAATGGCACCGGCAGGGTGCCGGGCAGTTCGGCCTCGCCGACCTCGACCGTCATCGGCGGCGCGGTGACGGACTCCGGCTGCGCGGCGAGCACCTTCCACTCCTCCACCGCCACCGCCGAATAGCTGCTGCCGTTGGTCGACGCGTCGAAGGTGGCCCGGAGCTGTGTGGTGGTCACCGGGTCGAAGCTGGTGTCCTGGAAGCCCTGCGTACCGGTCGGGTAGCCGCTCGGGTTCGGCACCTCGGCCCACTGCCCGGCCGCGAGGTCCCAGTACTGGATGCGCCAGCGGGCCGGCGCGGCGACACCCACCCCGCTGCCCTGCGGCTGGTCGTTCCAGAACTCGATCTGCGAACCGGCGATCCGCATCGGCTGGTCCCAGGTGTACTGCACCCACTGCTGGGGCGGGTTGTTGCCGGTCCAGGTCCCCCACATGTCCGGCGGCAGCGGGTTCGACCGGACGATCTCGTCGTTGAGCGCCTTCACCCAGTACTGCGTGGGGACGGGTTCGTTGGAGACGGTGACCCTCGCCTCCTGTGCGATGTTCGGCCGGGGTGTCAGGTCACGTCCCCGGACCGGTGTCGGCGTGACCGGCTTCATCCGGGGCGGGGTCTGGGTGTCGTCCCACTCCAGCCGGTCGATCGCCACTGACCGGCGGAAGTGGCCGCCGCCCACCGCGTCGGCGGTGTGGTACGCCAGGTACCACTGGCCGTCGAACTCCAGGATGCCCGGGTGGCTCGTGGTCGAGGAGACCGGCCGGAGGATCGTGCCCCGATAGGTCCACGGCCCCGTCGGCGACGACGCCGTCGCGTAACCGATGCAGGCGTGGTAGTTCGCCGGGGTGCACGGCGAGGTCGGTCCGGCGTTGTTCCCGGCGTACGCGAAGTAGTAGGTGCCGCCGCGCTGGAAGATCCAGGGCGCCTCGAAGAAGCCGGTCAGGCCGGTGACGGCACTCGGGGTGCCGACCGGGGTCTTCATGTCCTGCTGGAGTTCCAGCATCCGGAGCTGGCCGAACGAGCCCCAGTAGACGTACACCCGCTGGTCGGGGGCCTGGCCGTCGATCAGGATCGTCGGGTCGATGTTGTGGATGGTGTTGGCCGTGGGGACCCGCTGGGAGATGATCGGTCCGCCGGCGTGGTCGGTCCACGGGCCGGTCGGGCTCGCCGAGACGGCCACCCCGATGGCGAACTTGTCGGCCGCCGGGCTGTCCCGCTCGTGGATCGGGACGTACCAGTAGTAGCGGCCATCGACGCCCCGGACCACCTGGCCGGCGTACGCCCGGCCCGGTGTCGCCCAGTCGAAGACCTGCTCCGGCCGCATCAGCGACGGGTAGTGGGTCCACTGCCCCGCCCCGACGTCGGTGGTCCGGAACGCGCCCCACTCGTTCATGATGAAGTCGTTGGTGGACGGCCCGGCCTCGTCGTGACCGGTGTAGATGTACAGCTCGTCCCGGCCGGTGGAGTTGCCGGGTGCACCGGCCGGCACCACCAGCGGGGCGGGGTCGGCCGAGTAGTAGCTGCCGTCGCCGAGGATCGGGTTGCCGGTGTTGGTGAAGGTGTCGGTGTCGGTGTTCGGCTCAGCGGCGTGGGCCGGCGCGCCGACCAGGCTGCCGGCGAGGAGCCCGGCGACCACCACCGCGGCGACCGTGCTGCGGAACCGGCGCATCGGTCGGGGGTGTGCTGGAGCGGCGCCGCGCCCCACGGTGGTGTTCACGGTGTCGATCTCCTCTTTCTGCGGCGAGGGCTGCTTTCGGGGGCAGGCGGGGCGGCGGCGCCACAGCGGCGCCGCCACCCCGGCGGGCTAGCCGCAGTTGAGTGCGCCGTAGGGCGCGGTGAGCTGCGCCGTCACCGGCTGGCCGTCGACGGTTCCGGTGGCCTTCACCGTCGCGGTCCCGGCCTGCACCGCCGCCACCCGGGTATTGAACGCCTGGTAGGCGGCCTTGCCCGGGGCCACCTCGGCGACCGTGCGCGACCCGTACGGCGTGACCAGCTCGATCGTCAGCGGCACCGCCTCGGCGTTGACCGCGTTGACCGAGACATAGGCGTTGCGGCCGATGCACTGGGTACGGGTCTGCACCCGGACGTCCCACGCCGGCTCCTCCGGCGGGTCGCCCACGGTCAGGGTCAGGGTGGTCCGGGTGGTGCCGGCCTCGCTGACGTAGTCGGGCAGGACCAGATTTCCGACCACGGTGTACCGGCCGGGGGTGTCGACGATGCTCTCGTCGAAGTCCCAGTCGACGCCGATGGCCTGGTTGTCCCGGGAACCGTCGTTGTAGGAGACCTCCACCCGCTCCGGCAGGTAGGGCAGTTCGCCCAGCTCGACGCTCTGCTGGAACGTCTCGGCACCCTGGATCGAGATGCCGTCCGGGGCGGTCTCCGGCCGCACGTAGATGCGGGCCTCGGCGATCAGCCCGTACGCGTCGTTCGTGCCGTAGACCACGAACGGCTCGACGTTGGTCTCGGCGACCATCTCCGGAGTGATCTCCTGCCAACCGAACCCGACCTTGCCCCGGGCGCCGCTGGCGTAGATCCCGTCGAGTTCGCTCGGCAGGGTCGGCACCTGACCCACCGTGGTCCGGATCAGCACCGGCGACCGCACCGACTCGACCGTCTCGCCGTTGGCACGCCAGCGCAGCACCCCGGTGCCGGCCCCGCTGCCCTGGACGCCCCAGATGCGGATCCGCAACTGGCTGGTGGTGATCGGCGCGAAGTCGAGGTGGTTGTAGGTGTTGGTGGCCAGCGCGTCGGCGTACGTGGACCCGTTGGTGAGGGTGACCGGGGTCCAGGTGGTGCCGTCGGTGGAGGACTCGACCGCGTACGTGGTGGCGGTGGGCCGGCGGGTGCCGCCGTTGTCGTCGTACCAGTAGATGTCGGTCGACGACAGCCGCACCGGCGAGGTCCACCGGTACTGGATCCACGCCTCCCGCTCCGGGCTGGTGCCGTTCTGCGGCAGGTTCCAGGTGCCCCAGCCGTTCCCGGCCCCCGGGTTCGAGTTCGCCGGTGTGGTGGCCTCGTTCACCCGCTGGTGGTTCTCCCACGAGGTGGTGCCACTGGTGGTGATCGTCGCCGAGGAGCCGAACTCCGCGGTGACCTCCCGCTCGGCGAGGGTCACCGCCACGGTCGCCTCCGACCGCTTCTCGCCGTCGTCGGCGAAGAACCGGAACACGTAGTCACCCGCGACCGTGCCGGTGACCCGGGTCGCCAGCGCCGACGCGTCGGCGAAGATCACCCCCGCGCCCGGCGGCGCCGAGACGGTCTCCCAGCCGAAGCGCAGCTCCTCGTCGTACGGGATGCCGTCGTCGGAGGCCGTGCCGACCAGCCGGGTGGAGAGGTTCCCGTCCGCCGAGCCGTCCCGGCTGGCGGTGACCGCCGGCGCCTGGTTGGCCACGTCCGGCACGTCCCGCCCGGAGTCGAAGACCTGGATCTCGGAGATCGCGGTGAAGAAGGTCGGGTTGTTGGTGAAGGCGATGCGCAGCTTGTCCGAGGTCACGGTCTCGAAGAGCGCCTCGTTGAACTTCGCCGAGGGTACGGTCGGGTTCTTGAACTGGCCCGGCACCTCCCGCCAGCCGCCGTTGCCGTCCGGCACCTGGATCCACCAGCGCGCCGGCTCGCGGTAGCCGCCGGCCTGCCGGTCGCTGACGAAGAACACCTTCACGTTGTCGAAGGACTTCGCCGACCCCAGGTCGAGTTCGACGAAGCCGTTCTTCTCGGTGCTGCCGTAGTTGCCCCAGTACGGCTCGTTCGCGGTGACGCCGTCGGTCACGGCGGCCAGCGACACCGGCCGCTCGGTCTCCTTTATCGCCCCCGGCGTGTGGTTCATCGAGGTACTGCTCCAGCCGGGCGTGTGGAACTGCCGCCACGGGGTCGGCCGGACGCCCTGCTGGGTGTACGAGGAGCGCAGCTCGGCGCCGGGCGCCAGGTTCGGGGCGTCCTCGGTGAGGTCGATGCCGGCCGTCTTGAGGTACCCGACGACCCGGTCGTCCTGCACCGGAGTCTCCACCGCGCTCGGGAAGTCGGTCCCGGTGGCGGCGGTGAAGGTGACGGTCAGGCCCGCCTCGGCCTGCACCTGGTTGGTGCCCGGGTCATAGGTCAGCTTGCCGATCCGGTCGGTGCTGACCTTCTTCTCGCCGTTCAGGAAGAGGCTGTAACCGGCGCCCAGGCCGTACTTCGTGCCGTCCGGGTCCCAGACGATGGTGACGTCCTGCCCGTGGTAACGCAGATTGTTGACCATGAAGTGGTCGTAACCGAACCGGATCGGCCACAGCTCGATCTTGTCGTCGGAGCGCGGCTGGAGCCCCGCCATGTCCTCGACGAAGATGTAGCTCATGTTCCCGAGCATCACGTGGTTCGGGTTGTTCCGGTTGTAGGTCTTCGTCGTCGGGTTCCAGTTGGAGTAGTACTCGGCCTGGTTCGGCGCCCGGACGTCCGCGCCCGGGTAGATGCTCCAGGCCATCCAGTCCAGCAACCGCTTGGCGTACTCCGGGGTGATGTACTTCTGCTCCGGGTCGTAGTGCCGCAACGCCGAGCGGACCCCGCGATATTGCACAGTGAAGTTGATGTTCGAGAAGTTGTTGGAGCCGCCGATCCCGTAGGCCGTCCGGTCGTACTGGTTGGCGGTGTAGAACGGGAAGATCGGGAAGTTGTCGCCGTAGGTGAGGAAGCGGTACCCGTCGACGTACTTCTGCCACTGGTCGAACGGGATGAGGTTCTCGGCGTAGACGTCGTAGAGGTTCGACTCCTTCGCCGGGATCAGCGTGCGGGCCGACTCGGGCAGCGGGTTGGGCTTGCCGTTGGAGCTGGCCGCGCTGGTGGCGCCGTGTGACGTGCCGGCCAGGAACATCCGCATGTCCGGGCTCCACAACCGGTTCAGGATCGCCTCCCGGATCGCGTTCGCGCTGGTGGCCATCTCGTCGACCTTGGCCTGGTCGCTGCCGGCGATCTGGTGGAGCTGCCGGGCCGCGTCGAAGGCGCCCCAGACGTACGCCGACTCGGGGCGCTCGATCGTGCGTGCCCCGGGTGCCCCGGCGTTGGCCTTGGGGAAGCCGAATGAGATCGCGTCGGCGTCGTTGCCCGGCATGTAGTTGGTGTCGTAGGCGATCAGCTTGTCGTCGTTGCCGTCGTAGTGTTCGAGCTGCCCGACGCCGTCGCCCGCGAAGTAGTCGGCGAACTTCCGGGCGATCTCCCGGCCGCCGCCGTGCACGTTGTACGCCTCCAGCCCGGCGGTGCCGAGGTACTGCGAGTAGTGGTTGTTCCAGCTCGTGTGACCGGGGCTGTCCAGGAACGCCGAGGAGCCGGAGAGTTCGCCGATGTTGAGGATCTGGCCGTACGGCAGGTAGGGCGTACGCAGCCACTTGGTGTCCTGGAGGTGCATCGGCTGGGTCAGCGCCACCGAGTTCTGGTAGAGGTTCACCCCCTCGATCGTCGTCGGGTACTGGTAGACGTGGCCGGGGGCGTTGGCGTCCAGGCTGTTGTAGCGCTCGCCCCACCACCGGTAGACGATCGCCTTCTCCAGGGCCGGATCGGGGACGTCGACGTACGGGACGTCCTGCGCCCAGCGCCGGTTGAAGTCGGTGATGCCGGTCCGGACCGCCTCGCCTGCGGGCATCTCGGCGTACTGCCGGTAGCTCTCGACGGTTTCCGGCAGGGTCGCCGAGGAGACCGCGCCGACGACGGAGAGCGAGACCCGGCCGCCGGCCGGCACGGTGACCTCCCGGTCCAGGTTGCTGCCGCTGCGGGTGAAGCCGGCGCCGGTGAGGCCGATCCGGACGGTGTTCCAGGCGGTGTCGACGAGGCCGTTGTTGGCGCCGCTGGTGATGGTGCGGGTGCCGGTGAGTTCGGCGTTCCCCTCGCCGGCCTCGGTCGCCAGCGGCGACGCGGCCCGGACGGTGAAGGTCGCCGCCTCCGCACCCGGGTTACGCAGGTCGATCGCGGTGACCGCGACGTTGTCGTAGGTGATGAACTTCGTCAGGTCGGCCGTGACTCCGGTGCTGCCGATCGTGTAGCGGCCCTTGGCGTGGCTCGGTGCGTTGAACCGGTCGGCGCCGATCTCGGTGACCGTCTGCCCGGGCACCGTGACGGTGTAGAGGTTGCCCAGGTTGTTGGGGCCGCCGACGAAGGTGTTGCCGGCGAAGCCCATCACGGTGAAGTTGTTGTTGCTGGCACCGCGCAGGTAGAGCGAGCGGCCCCGGGTCATCAGCACCGCCGAGCCGAGCGTGCCGCGCACCCCCAGCACCCGGTCGAGGTAGTAGTCCGTGCCGCCGGCCGCGAGATCCTTGTCGAAGATCGACTGGTACATGCTCGACGCGGTGAACGGCACGCCCGGCTTGAGCTGCTCAGCCACCTCGGCGACGCCTGTGTAGACCGGGTCTCCGATCTCCATGACGTGGTGCTGCCCGTCGGTGTAGACGCCCACGTCGCCCTCGTTGCCCGGCAGGACCGGGGGCGCGGCGTGCGCGGGTGAGGGCAGCCCGACCACCCCGCCCGCCACGAGCGCGGCGAGAGCCGCCCAGGTGGGCGCCCTCCTGGTGCGTCTATTGCTCATCCGATCCTCCTGGTGGTGGGGGTGGGAAAGTCAGCTCGTCGGGATCCAGACCCGCATGGTGGAGGGCCCGCGGTTGGCCCAGGCGTGGTACGCGACCAGCGGAACCTCGACGGGCTCCCGCTCCGCCGCGCCCGCCGGCCCGACCCCGTCCCCGTGGTAGGGCCAGTCCCGGTCCGGCGGGTCGAGGCGCCGGCAGTGCACCACGACCCGGCCGCCGGCCAGCGTGGGTGGCCGGCTGAGGTCGACCCGGAGTTCGTCGACGCTCCCGCCCCCCGGCAGGTCCACCGACTCGACCGCGTACACCAGCGGGCCGCGCTGCACGGCGACGCAGCCGCGTACCGCGTCGATGCGCGGATCCGGGTACGTGAACCGGGGCGCCATGGGCAGCTTCAGCACCACCTCGTCGCCGGCCCGCCACACCCGGCGCTCGGTGGCGTAGCCGGGGCGCACCGGCCGGGTGTCCGCGCCCACGGTCAGCGTGCCGCCCTGTTCCGCCCAGCCCGGCACCCGCAGCGACAGCGTCCAGGGGCTGTCGTCGTCACCGTCGATCCGCACCCGGATCTCTCCGTCGGCGGGGTAGCCGGTGCTGACGGTGATCCGCCGCTCCAGTCCGTCCGCCGGGCGCTGCACGATCGTCCCGGGCAGGTACTGGTGGATCTGCAGGCCCTCGTCGTCGGTGCTGGCGACGTACCCGGCGAGGCTGGCCAGGGTACGTGCCACGTTGGTCGGGCAGCACGACACCTCGTACCAGGGCGCCCGCTGCGCGGCGGCGGCCCGGATGCTCGGCCGGTCGTCGTCCGGGACGGTGCCGGGCTCCCGGCGGTGCAGGGTGTTCGTGTAGAAGAAGCTCCGGCCGTCGGCCGCCGGTGACGTCGACACCACGTTGAAGAGCGTCCGCTCGATCAGGTCGGCGTACCCGGAGTCGCCGCAGGCCAGCAGCAGCCGCCAGGCCAGCATCACCGACCCGACCCCGGCACAGGTCTCCGAGTAGGCGCGGTCGGGCGGCAACACCCAGTCCTCGCCGAACGCCTCGTCCTGGTGCCGGGAGCCCTGCCCACCGGTGACGTACGTGCGCCGCGCCACCGCGGTCCGCCACTGGTCGCGTACCGCCTTGAGCAGGCCGGGGTCGTCCGTCTCGGTGGCGACGTCGACGGCACCGGCGGCGAGGTAGTTCGCCCGTACCGCGTGCCCGCGCAGCACCGTCGCCTGGCGTACCGGGGTCTCGTCCTGGAAGTACTCCCGACGCCACTCCACGTCGCCCAGCCGGCCGTGGCCGCGCCGTTCGACGAAGAGCGCCGCCTGGTCCAGGTAGCGGTCGTCGCCGGTGACCCGGGCGAACTCCACCAGCGCGGGCTCGATCTCCGGGTGCCCGCAGAGGCCGTCGATGCCGTCCGGCCCGAAGGTCTCGCAGACGTTGTCGGCGGCCCGCCGGGCGACCGCCACCAGCCCGTCGTCCGCGTCCGGCCGGGTACGGGCCCGCGCCACGGCCGCCTGGAGGAGATGGCCGACGCAGTAGAGTTCGTGGCCCCATTGCAGGTCGGACCAGCGCGGTGGCTGGCCGGCATGGCCGAACCTGGTGTTGAGGTAGCCGTCGGCGTCCTGCGCCCGGGCCACCCGGTGCACGACGGCCCGGAACCTCGCCTCCACTCCGGGGTCGCCGGTCCGGCCGACCTCCCAGGCCATCGCCTCCAGGAACTTGTAGACCTCCGAGTCGGAGAACTCGCGCCCCCGGCGCTGCCCGGCCAGGTCGCCGCCGGTGGCCACCAGGTCGAAGTTGCGGATCCAGCCCTCCCGTTCGAGCCAGTGCGCGATGTGTTCGAGACTGGCCGCCGCGTTGACGGATTGACGTTCGGCCCAGAAGCCGCCGGTGATGCGGACCTCGTCCAGTCCGAGCGGCCGGAGCCGCCCGCGGCTCGGCAGGACAGGGGCCGCCGTGGAGGCGCTGGATGCCATGGTCATCCCTTCAGTGCGCCGGACATGAAGCCGCGCACGTAGTGTCGTTGGAGCAGCAGGAACAGCACGACGCACGGCAGCGCGAGGACGACGACGCCGGCTTCCGTCGCGCCGTAGTCGACGACACCCTGCACCTGGCCGCGGAGGTTGGAGACGGCGAGCGGCAGCGTCATCCGCTCGGAGTCGTTGATCAGGATCAGCGGCGCCATGAAGTCGTTCCAGGCGGCGAGGAACGCGAAGAGTCCCACCGTGATCAGGCCCGGCTTGACCGCGGGGACGAGCACCCGGCACAGCGCACTGAACGAGGAGCAGCCGTCGACCTTCGCCGCCTCGTCGAGTTCGCGCGGCACCGCCTCGAAGGAGATCCGCATCAGGAAGGTGGAGAACGGCAACTGGAACATGGTGAGCACCAGCGCGACACCGACCAGCGAGTTCTGTAGCCCGACCTCGTTGAGCAGGACGTAGAGCGGGATGAGCAGGGTCGCGTACGGGACCATCAGGATGGCCAGGGTGAGCAGGAACAGGACGTTCCGGCCGGGGAAGCGGAACCGCGCGAAGGCGTACCCGCCGAGCAGCGAGATCAGCAGCGTGAGGACGACCGTCAGCAGGGAGACGAACGCCGAGTTGGCGAGGTAGCGCCAGATCCCGGCCTGGTAGTCGGCGAGGGTCGTGTAGTTGCCGAAGCCCCATCCGGTCACCTGGTTGGTGCCCGCCTGCGGGGAGACCGAGGCGACGGCGGTCCACACCAGCGGGAAAAGGAAGATCACCGCCACGGCTCCGGTGAAGACCCAGTAGGGCGTCCGGTACGCGACACCGGCGATGGTGAGGCCGCGCGGCCTCGGCCTGGTCGGCACCTTCTCCGCTGGCCGGGGCGGTCCGGCGACGGCGGCCCGGGTGGGGCTGGAGTCCACGGTCATGGGGTCAGTTCTCCTCGGACCGGAAGGCGCGCAGTTGCAGCGCGTTGATGAGGACCAGGGCCGCCAGCACGATGACCGAGAGCGCCGCCGCGACGCCGAGGTCGTTCTGTCCCTGAAACGCGATCATGTAGATGAGCTGGACCACCGTGATGGTGCTGTTGTCCGGGCCGCCCTTGGTGAGGATGTAGAACTGCTCGAAGGCGAGCAGGGAGCCGGTCACGCAGAGCACGGTGGTCAGCGCCAGCGTCGGGCGGAGCAGCGGCAGGGTGACGCTCCGGAAGGTCTGCCAGCGGGTGGCCCCGTCCGAACGTGCCGCCTCGAAGACATCCGCCGGGATGCTCTGTAGCCCGACCAGCATGAGCACCATGTAGAAGCCGGCGTAGCGCCAGACGATGAGAAACACCGTCGAGAAGAGCGCCGCGTTCGGCGAGCCGAGGAAGGTGATGCCGAGGCGCTCCACCACCGGCGCCAGCGGGCTCGCGTACGGCGAGTAGAGCACGTAGAACAGCAGCGACGCCGAGGCGAGCCCGAGCGCGCTGGGCACCAGGAAGGACGCCCGGAGCAGGTTGTTCCACCGGCTGGACTCCTGCACCAGCAGGGCCATCCCCAGGCCGAGGGCCAGCAGCAGCACGGTCGCGATCACCGTGTACTTGATGGTGAAGACCACCGAGTCGGTGAAGAAGCGGTGGTTGACCGCCTTGGTGAAGTTGTCCGGCGCGTTGAGACCCTGGTCGCCGCTGAGCAGCGGCCATCGCGACACCGACATCTTGACCACGAGCAGCAGCGGCAGCACGAACAGCGCCGCGACGAATGCCGCGGTCGGCGTGGCGTAGATCCAACCGAGTAGGGCCTGCCGCCGGCTGGGGCGGACCCGGCTCCGCGGCGCCGCGCCGGGTGGGCGTGCCGGTGCGCTGACGTTCATGACAACTCCTCGTTCGATCGGCGACGGGCCGGACCGGCGACGCGTTGCGGTGCCGCGCGGCGGGCGTATGCCGGGTCCGCACAGCGGCGGCTGGGCCGGCATACGCCTGCGGCGACCCTGTCTATTGCTGGAGTACCGCGGTGATTTCCTTGTTGTCCTTCTGGAGGTCGCCGCTGCCGTTGAGCACCTGGTTGCGTACCAGGGTCAGCCAGGGGCTGCCCGGTGCGTTGAACGCCTGCTGGAAGTTGAGCGCGACCGGGGTGTCGCCCTTGCCGGCGACCTGGTTGATGGTGACCAGGCGGGGGTCCTGGGCGGCGTACTTGTTGTTGGCCAGGTCGGAGCGGGACACCACGTCCTTGTTCTTGGCCAGCACCTCCACCTGGGCTTCCTCGGACATCATCCAGCTCAGGAAGTTCCAGGCCTGCGCGGCCTTCTTGGAGTCCTTCGAGACGCCGATGCCGTCGCCGCCGACGAAGGTCGAGGCGCCACCGCCCGGACCGGGGATGCCGGCGACACCGACGTCGAACGGCGTCGACGACAGCAGCGTCGCCGGGTAGAACATCAGCCCGACCTTGCCTTCGGTGAAGGCCGCCGTCCAGGTCGGTCCGGTCTCGCCGGCCGAGGCCGGCAGGACGGCGCCGGACTTCCACAGGTCGGCCCAGACGCTGTACACCTTCTGCGCGGTCTCGTCGGCCAGCCTGGCCTCGGTGCCGTCCTCGCTGAGTACCTCGCCGCCGCCGGCCCAGATGGCCGGGAACCAGGTGAAGAGCAGGCAACCGCCGCAGTTCAGGCCGGCCGCCGTGCCGTAGACGCCGGGCTTCTTCGCGGCCTGGACGGCCTTCGCGGCCGCGGCGTACTCCTCCAGGCTCGCCGGTGCCTTCTCCGGGTCCAGCCCGGCGTCCTTGAACAGTTGCTTGTTCCAGAACAGCATCGACAGGTCGAGTACGAAGGGCAGCACGTGCGCCTTGCCGTCCCGGGTACCGGCCGAGAGGTGGCCCTTGTTGATGGAGTCCTTGAAGCCGAGACCGTCGATGTTGGTGCTGAGATCCTGGAACAGACCCTGGTTGACCCAGTTCGGCACGTACACGATGTCGGCGGCGAAGAGGTCCGGCAGGCCGCCGGAGCCGGCCGCCGCGCCCACCTTCGCGACGTAGTCGTCGTTGGGGACGACGGTCAGCTCCACCTTGTTCTGGTGACCGGCGTTGTACGCCTCGACCAGAAGTTTCGCCTGTTTCTCCAGCGGGGCCCGGGTCCAGAGCGTCAACTCGCTGCCGTCGTCGACTCCGGTGGGGCCCGCCTCGGCCACGCCGCCCTGGTCGCCCGGGCCGTCGTCACCGCACGCCGCCGTGCTGAGGACCAGCGTCGCCGCCAGGACTCCGGCGAGCGACCGCAGGACGGTCCGCCCGCCCGATCTTCTTTTCATGATTCTCCTCGGGTTCGTGTGAGATGTGCGCCGTTCTCCCTGTTGTTGCGGTAGCGGGTGACTACAGCCGCTGCGCCAGTCGGTGGTAGCCGCTGTTCCAGCGCAGGTGGTTGGCGAACGACCGGTAGTCGGTCGCGGCGTCGATCATGAGCAGTTCGACACCGGACATGTCGGCGAAGTCGGCGAGGGCCTCCGCGCCGACCGCCGTACTGAGCACGGTGTGGTGCGGGCCGCCGGCGAGCAGCCAGCACTCGGCGGAGGTGGCGAGGCCGGGACGCGGAACCCAGATCGCGCGGGCGACCGGCAGCCGGGACAGCGGCTCGTCCGGCTCGACCAGGTCGATCTCGTTGGCGGTCAGCCGCAGCCGCCCGCCCACGTCGGCGAGGCCGACGACGAGCCCCGGACCGGGTGCGGCGGTGAAGACCAGCCGGACCGGGTCCTCCCGGTCGCCGATCGACAACGGATGGACTTCGAGGCTCGGCCGGGTGGCGGCAATGCTGGGACAGACCTCGAGCATGTGCGCGCCGAGGATCTTCGGCTCGCCGGGACCCCAGTGGTAGGTGTAGTCCTCCATGAACGAGGTCCCACCCGGCCGGTCACCGGCGACCACCTTCAGGATGCGCAGCAATGCGGCCGTCTTCCAGTCGCCTTCGCCGCCGAACCCGTAGCCGTCGGCCATCAGGTTCTGCACGGCGAGTCCGGGAAGCTGCCGCAGGCCGCCCAGGTCCTCGAAGTTGGTGGTGAACGCGTCGAAGCCACCGGCCTCGAGAAACTGCCGAAGGCCCAGCTCGATCCGGGCGCCGTAGCGCAGGGACTCGTGGCGCTCGCCGCCGCGCCGCAGCTCCGGTACGACGTCGTAGCGCTCCTCGTAGTCGGCGACGAGCCGGGTGACGTCCGGCTCCGCGACCTCGTCGACCGCGGCGACGAGGGCGTTGACCCCGTAGGCGTTGACGGAGACACCCAAGGTCGCCTGGGCACCCACCTTGTCACCGTCGGTCACGGCGACGTCCCGCATGTTGTCGCCGAAGCGGGCCATCCGCAGCGACCGCGCCGCGCGAGCGCCGGTCGCCGCACGGGCCCAGTCGCTGACCCTGTCGTGCACCGACGGATCACCGGCGAAGCCGGCGACCGTCTTGCGGGCCATCCCCAACCGCGACTGGACGTACCCGAACTCGCGGTCACCGTGTGCCGCCTGGTTGAGGTTCATGAAGTCCATGTCGAGCTCGGCCCACGGCAGCGACCGGTTGGCCTGGGTGTGCAGGTGCAGCAGCGGCTTGCCGAGTGCGGAGAGACCGGCGATCCACATCTTCGCCGGCGAGAACGTGTGCATCCACGCGACCACACCGACCACCCGATCGTCGGCGGTGGCGTCCAGACACGTCCGGCGGATCGCGTCGGCGGTGGTCAGCACCGGCTTCCAGACGAGGCGAGGGTGTGCCCGCAGCCCGCCGGCGAGCCGCTGGCACACCTCGCGGGACTGTGCCGCGACCTGTTCGAGCACCTCTTCGCCGTACAGTGACTGGCTTCCCGTCAGGAACCAGATCTCCGCCGGTTCGTTCGCCATGCCCACCTGCGTCACTCCGTTCCACCCGGCCGGCCGGATCCGCTCCGGTAGCGCGGATCGGGCCGGTCAAGGTCGCTGGCGGCCAGAAGCAGCCGCGGGCCAACCGGACGCGGTGCTCCGCGCCGGGGCGCACCGGGGCGCCGAGTCGTCGTCACGGTCACCGGCTCCCTCTCGCACCGAAAACCTTTTCGGAGGATTCTGGTGGCCAGGTTACGGTCGTGTCAACAGTGGATTTCGGGCCTGGCTACGGATCATCGACCAGGATCGACAGCGCCGCGCCCGGCCGTCGACACCTACCGAAATGCTTTCGGGATGCCCGAAGGAGAGCGACACCCCGAGCACATCGGCCCCCGGTCGGCGCGCCCGTGTCGCGGCCGCGCTCGCGCCGGGGCTCAGCCGGGGACATCAGCCGCGGCGTGCTCCCCGGGGCCGCCGGCCGGGCGGCGTTCTCTCCGGGGCCGCCGGCCGGGCGGCGCCACCCGGCGGGGTCCGGCGAAGATGCGGCCCGGGACTCAGCCGACGGGGGCGGTGGAGTCGGGCCGCTCGATGACGATGCGCATCGCGGGGACCTCCGGCTCGGTACCCATCCGACGCTCCCTCCTCGGCGACGGCACCCCCCACGGGTCCGCGGCGACAAACTGGGTCCCGGACACCGCTCCTTACTCGGCCCCGACCTGAAAGCCTTTTCGGCCGGGTTTCAATGCCGCTGCCGTTTGGCAGGAACCACCCTCGGCCCTCCCCCGCACGACGAGTAGCCGGAACGGTCACACCGTCGGGCGGCCGGAAAGGGAGCGGTGACGCCGCCACGAATCGCGGCCAAGAAGATCAACATCCTGCGGGCTGGGCGGAGGGCCTCGACACGCCCCCGCCGCGCCGCTCCCGCGCGCCCCGGCGAAGACCCCGTCGGCGCCCGGGCACCGCTCTCGGTGGTAAGGACCGGAACGTCGGCGCGTGCCACCGGCTCAGCCGCCGACCGCCGCCGAGCCTACGCCCGCCGCGCGGGCCCGTTCGACTGTCCTCGCTGCTCAGAGGTGTGCGGTAGGGGTACCCCTCGGTCAAAGGGAGGGGCCAGCTTCAGTGCGCCCGGACGGTCGCGCGGCACAGACTTTGTCGACCGACTTCTGCCCGGGTGGCAGTCGCGCTCTTCTGGGAGGAACCATGTCGAACTCGGAGAAGCTCCGCGTCAGTCGACGCGCGGTGCTCGGTGGCGCCGCCGCTCTGCTGGGCAGCGGGCTGGCGCCACCACTGGCTGCGCGGGCCGACGGTCCGGCACCCGGCCTCGGCGGTTCGACACGTCGGCCGGTGGACCGGAAGTCGGTGGACGCCGTGGCGTCTCGGCTGGACCGCGACCTCGTCGAGTTGCGCCGTGACATCCACCGGCACCCCGAAACGGCGGGTACGGAGCGGCGGACCGCCGCCGTGGTCGCGCGGCGGCTTCGCGCGGCCGGCCTCGACGTCAGGACCGGCGTCGGCGGGCACGGCGTCGTGGCCGTCCTCACCGGTGCCCGTCCCGGCCGGACGGTCGCCTACCGGGCGGACATGGACGCGGTACCGCCGGGCGACCAGTTCGGCGGCGGTACGCTGCCGGCCCACCTGTGCGGACACGACGTGCACACCACCGTGGGTGTGGGCGTCGCGGAGGTTCTGGCACTGCTGCGCAACCGACTCACCGGCTCGGTGGTGTTCGTCTTCCAACCCGCCGAGGAGGCGCTCGCCGGTGCCGCCGCCATGCTCGACGACGGCGTGTTCGCCCAGGCCCGGCCGGCGGAGATCCATGCCCTGCATTGCGGCCCCTTCCCGGTCGGCCAGTTCGTCGTCACTCCCGGGTGCGGGCTCCCCGGCCAGGACCGCGGCGTCGTGACGCTGACGGGCCCGGACGCGACGGCCCGGGCACAGCGGCTCGCCGCCGAGATCAACGCCCTCGGTACGGTCACTCCGCCCGCCACGCCCGCGGACCTCGAACGGCTCGTAGCGGACATCCTCACCCCGGACGGGCCGTTGGCCGAATTCGTCTTCATGGGGGCAGCGGCGCCCGACGCCGAGGGCCCGGCCGAGGTCGAAATCCGCTACCGCTGCTGGCCCGAGCACCGGTACCCCGAGATCCGTGAGCAGGTCCGCCGGCTCGCGAGGCCGTACGGCGGGGCGGTGAGCTTCCCGAACGACCCGTTCCCGGCCATGCTCTGCCCCGAGCAGGAGGGCCTGGCACTGCGGCGCTACCTGCGCCAGAACGTCGGCCACGCCCGGGTGCGGACCCTGCACGCCCCGGTTCCGTTCAACGGTGAGGACTTCGCGTTGTTTCTCGACCGGCTACCCGGCACCTACACCTTCCTCGGTGTCCGGGCGCCCGGAGCCGGCGTCGAGACCAGCGCTCCGCACTTCGGCACCTTCGACCCGGACGAGCGGGCCATCGGGTACGGCGTCCGCGCGATGGCCGGCTGGCTGGCCGGGCGCACCCGCGCCTAGTACCAACGGCGGCGCCAGGGGTAGCCGTCTCGTCGGTACTGGCAGAGGCGGGCCTGGTACCGGTGTCGTCGGCGCCATCGGGAGCACGCCCAGAGCTGCAGCGGTGGACGGTGGTGTCGCACGGTCAGTGCGGTGAGTAGTCTCCGGGGATCGCGGAGAACGGGCAGCAGGAGGGGCGATCCCGCCGCCGGTAGGATCGTCCTGGTGGATCTGGACGACACCGCCGCCCGCCTCGGGGTACCCGTCGAGGACGTCGACCGCGTGCACCGGCTCGCCGGTGACCGGCCGTCGGCTCCGCTGCCCGCCAAGGCCGACGCGCCCGCGATCCTCGACCGGCTCGCGGTGCGGCCGGACGACGCCGCCGAGATCATGGCGGGCTGGCCCGATCCCGGCTCTCCACTGTGGACTCCAGAGCTGCGCTGGCTGCTCGACCGCTCGATCGCCCTGGTCCGCGCCGATCTCGGGGGCCACGGCTGGCTGTCGCCCGGTCCGGAGCTGCCGCGCGAACGGGGGCCCGCCTGGCGGCATCTCTACGTGTACGCGTACCTGGCCCTGGTCGACGTCGTCACGGGGTACCACCGCGACCACGGCATCGCCGATGCCGTGTCGTGGGTGACCCTCGCGGACCTGGGCCGCAACCTCGCGATCGACCGGCGGATGCACCGCGAGGGCTGGCCGGTCATGCAGAGCTGGCTGACGCTGCACGCGCGCGGCGGCCTCTACGAGCTGGGCCGGCTGCAGCACCAGCGCGGCGGCACCGCCATCGACCTGCACATCCCCGAGTCGGGGCCGTTGACCCCGGCGGCGGTCGCGGCATCGCTCGACGAGGCTCGCGTGTTCTTCCCGCGCCACTTTCCCGACGAGCGCTACACGGCGTTCTCCTGCGGCTCGTGGCTGCTCGACCCGCAGCTACTGGAGTACCTGCCCGGGGACTCCAACATCGTCCGGTTCCAGCGGAGGTTCGAGCTGGAGCCCTACGAGGAGCCGGAAGGGCTGGACGCCGACGTCGAGGTGCTGCGGTTCGTGTTCCGCACCCTGACCACGCCGCTCGACCAGCTACCCCGCCGCACCGTGCTCCAGCGCGCGATCGTCGACCACCTGAAGGCCGGCCGCCACTGGCAGGTCCGCCGCGGCCGCTTCCCTATCTAGGCCACATCCCTAGCCGGGTTCCACCATCTGGGCCGGACTCAGGCCGGCAATGACCGACAGGGCACGGCCTAGGCACCCATCGGCTGGCGAAGCGACCGGAGGCCCGCCCGAAGCTCCGCCACGAACAGATCCGGCCGCTCCCAGGCCGCGAAGTGCCCGCCCGTGTCGAGCCTGTTGTAGTGGATGAGCTTCGGGTACGCCCGCTCCGTCCAACTCTTCGGAGCCTGGTAGAGCTCGTCGGGGAAGACGCTCACGGCGGCCGGGATGGCGACGCCCTTGACGGCGAAGAACGAGTACGGGTTCTCGGCGTAGAGACGGGCCGCGGAGATCGCCGTGTTCGTCAACCAGTAGAGCGTGATGTTGTCCAGGACATCGTCCCTGGTCAGGCCCGTGGGCTCTCCGGCGAAGGCCCGGGAGATCAGCTCCAGGCTGCGCGCGTCGTGATCGAGCAGGAAGGCCGCCAGACCGACCGGGGAGTCCGCGAGCCCGGTCAGGGTCTGCGGGCGGGACGCCATCATGACGGCGTAGCCGACGTGCTTCCAGACGAAATCGAGTTGCTCGCACGCACGCCTCTCGTCGTCCGACAGATCGGGCGGCAGCGAACCGAGCGCGTTGTTCGCCGCCGTGATATCGCCCTGGAACAGCTTGTCGATCTCGGGTGGGACCACACCTGGCATGTTGGTGTGGATGCCGAGCAGCCCCGGCGGCGCCTGTACGGCCATCAGGTCCACGATGATCGCACCCCAGTCGCCGCCCTGTGCCACGAACCTCGAGTACCCGAGGCGGTTCATCAGCTCCGCCCAGGCCCGGGCGATACGGTCGGGGCCCCAGCCGGGCGTCGTCGGCCGGCCCGAGAACCCGTAGCCGGGCAGCGACGGGATCACCACATGGAAGGCGTCCGACGCGCTGCCGCCATGTGCCGTCGGATCGGTCAACGGCTCGATGATCTTCAGTTGCTCGACCACCGAACCCGGCCACCCGTGCGTCACGATCAGGGGCAGGGCGTCCTCGTGCCGGGAGCGGACGTGGAGGAAATGGATGTCCAGTCCGTCGATCTCGGTGATGAACTGCGGCAGGGAGTTCAGCCTCGCCTCACAGCTACGCCAGTCGTACTCCGATGCCCAGTAACGGGCGAGTTCCTGGACCGTGCCGAGCTGCGTACCCTGCGACTGGTCCGGCACGGTCTCCTTCTCCGGCCAGCGCGTGGCCACGATGCGCGCGCGCAGCGCGTCGAGTTCCGCGTCGGGGATCTCGACCGTGAACGGCCGGACGGCCGCCCCATCCGAGGTGCCGGGCATGTGGGGCTCCTTGCAGATTCCACACGAGGGACGTCCTGGGTGAAGCTGCCCGGACTGTGGTGATCCGAGCGATTCGCTCCCCATGTCCGAGCATAAGCGCACGGGAAGCTCCGTCCGGCCGAACTCTCGGATCGCCCGCCCGTCAGGCGCCACCCGGGCGGAGCGCGGATGTCCGGGAGTTCGGCGACTCAGGACGTCGGCCGGTGGCCGGGGATCTCCCGGATCGCGGCGAGGAACCGGGACTGGTCGTCGCGGGTCGCCGGGTTGACGGTCCGGATCCACGAGCCGTCGTCGAAGACGATGGTGGACGGAAATCCCAGCAGCCGGGCCCGGCCACCCTCGGAGTCGATCCGGGCCACCCGAGCACGCGGCATGGTCCAGAGCAGCCGGGGCTGGCGCCGGTCAGGCCGACCCTCGTCGGGCCGGCGGCCCATCCGCAGCAGGTGCAGGTGCGTGTCGGTCACCGCGAGCGGGGTGCCGGTGTAGCGGTCGAGGAAGAGCAGCAGGCTGCCGGCGAGGGTGCCGAGATCGCCGCTGAAGACGTACCGACGCCGGTAGGCGATCTCGGCGAGCTGGTCGGCCAGTGGGCGGTACCGGCTCAACCGGAACAGTGCCCGGAAAGCCTCCTGCTCGTCGGTCAACGCCAGCGGCTCCCGGTGCGGCGGCGGTTCCCGGTGCGGCGGCTGGTGCCGCGGTGCAGGCTCCGGCGTCGTCCGCTCGGGCAGACCGTCGGCGACCGCGGCGGCCCCGGCCGGATGCAGCAGCATGCCCGAGGCGAGCCGGACCGGCGTCATCACCGCGTCCAACCAGGCGGCCGGGTTGACGATGTGCAGCAGTCCGAACAGCGCGCGCGGATCGACCGCCTCGGCCA
This sequence comes from Plantactinospora sp. ZYX-F-223, assembly GCF_039649625.1. NCBI lineage: Bacteria > Bacillati > Actinomycetota > Actinomycetes > Micromonosporales > Micromonosporaceae > Plantactinospora > Plantactinospora sp. ZYX-F-223. Next base: position 260,287 of record NZ_JBDJAV010000007.1, read on the forward strand.
GCTCGCCGGCCATCCGGTCGGCGATCTGGCTGCCGGCCCGATGTGTCTCTGGAGCACCCAGCGGAGCGAGCCCGACGTAGCGGAGCTGCTCTCCGGGCAGCAGCGGCGCGACGATCAGGCGCTCGGGTTCGTCGCTGGTGCGGAACTCGTCGCGCAGCTCGCGGGCCTTGTCACGGGCAGACCGTACGCCGCCCAGCATCGCCTCGGTGAGCCGACCGAACGGTCCTGCCGTCACACCCTCGCCTCCTCAACCGGCCCGCCGTAGCGCCGGCTGCCCATCGTCCGGTCCCGCCAACCCCGTGGTCGGTTCGGCCGGGCCGGTCCACCGCCCGGGTCACCTGGGTCGGCACCCTGCTCGGCCGCCGGTCTGCACAGGCTAACGGTGCCGCCACGACGGCTCCAAAAGCACGCCGGCGCCCACCTCGGGGGCCGCGCCGACACCGACGGCGGTCGCGGCAACCCCGGAGTGGGCGTCCAGTTCGGACAGCTACGAACGCCGGTACTGGGTCGGCGCGGGTGCGTCGGAGGCCCGGCCGAGCACCCGGGCAAGCCACTCGGTACGGGTTCGGCGCGCGGCGGCCGACACCCCCGCCGTCGGGAACAGGGCGTCGAATCCGTGGAAGCCACCCGCCCAGACGTGCAGTTCCGCCTGGCCGCCGGCCGCCCAGATCCGGCTGGCGTACTCGACGTCCTCGTCGCGGAAGACCTCGGCCGTGCCGGCATCGACGTAGCTGGTCGGCAGGCCCGAGAGGTCGTCGGCCACCGCCGGTGAGACGTAACCGGTCACGTCCCCGTCGGTGAGGTCGCCGAGTACCGACCGCCAGCCGAACTGGTTCATCTCCCGGGTCCAGGGTCCGGGCACGCCGGCGTACTGGCGGCTGGAGGTGCTGTCGTTGCGGTGGTCGAGCATGGGGCAGATCAGCACCTGGGCGGCGATCGCCGGGGTACCTCGATCGCGTGCCATCAGGGTGACCCCGGCGGCGAGGCCACCTCCGGCACTGATGCCCGCGACGACGATACGGGCAGGGTCGATGCCCAGCTCGTCGGCGTGCTCGGCGACCCAGAGCACGCCGTGGTAGCAGTCGTCGACCAGGGTCGTGCCGGTGGCCTCCGGCGCCAACCGGTGGTCCACCGAGACCACCACGGCACCGAACCGGTCGAGCCAGTCCAGCGGGATGTCGAGCTGCGAGAACCGGTCGCCCATGACCATGCCCCCGCCGTGGATCCAGTAGACGCAGGGCGCCGGCACGGCACGGTCGGCGCCGGCGGGAGTCAAGATGGACAGCGGGATCTGCGCCCCGTCCGGGCTCGGGATGGTGACCTCGCGCCGATCGACCGCATGCCCTTCCAGGAGGCTCTCGACCGGCGGCGTCGGGAACCGGCGCAGTTGCGCGAGCACCTCGGAACTGAGCTCGGACCTCAGCGGCAGGTCGGCGAGCAACGCGCGCAGTTCGGGATCGGTGTCGGGTCGGGTACGTGTCACGGTGGGTCCCTTCAGTGAAACTCGGTCAGCTGACCGGGGAGACGGTCGAGCAAGGAATGGCACGTCGGCCCCGTGGCTGCTCGGCGGCGTTGGACAGCGGCGGCGCGGCGAGCAGCAGCTCCACCACCTCGTCGCCGTTCCCGGGCCGGGCGGTCATGGTGGCCCGGAAACCGGGCTCGACGCGGATGGGCGGCCACACCTCTCATTCGCGGAGCAATCGCAGGCTCCTGGGATAGCGACCAACCCATAAAACCATCGTGAGTAGGAGAAATGTCAGAACGATGCTCCTGGACCCTTGCCTGATCCTACTAACACAGCGAGGATCAAGCCGTGATTGAATCAGCTCGTGAGCCTTGACGAGCTAGCCGCACTGATCGCCCGGCACGCCCGACCCGATCAACGCACCCCGATCGAGGGTGTCCTGGTCTCGAAGGTCGAGCGGCCCTATCCGCCGTCGCCGTCGATGTCCGGCACGGTGCTGGCACTCATCGTCCAGGGCGCGAAACGGATCGCGCTGGGTGAGCGGGTCTACGAGTACCGCGCCGGGCAGTACCTCATCGCCTCGGTCGACCTGCCGATCACCGGTCACTTCACCGAGGCCAGCCTCGAACGGCCCGCACTGGGCTTCGGCCTGACCCTGCACCCGGCCACCGTCGCGGAACTGCTGTTGCAGGCGGCCCCGGGGGACCTGCCGCCCGCCGACAGCGGCCCGCCGTCCGGCATGGCCGTCAGCTCCGCACCCGACGAACTCCTCGACGCGGTGATCCGGCTGCTACGCCTGCTCGACCGGCCACGCGACCTGACGGTGCTCGCCCCGCTGATCAAGCGGGAGATCCTGTGGCGGGTCATCACCGGCGAGCAGGGCGGGGCCGTCCGCCAACTCGGCCTCGCCGACAGCAGCCTCAGTCACATCGCCCGGGCGGTCCGGTGGATCCGCGACCACTACACGCAGTCGTTCCGGGTCGACGACGTGGCGCAGCTCGCGGGGATGAGCCCGTCCGCCTTCTACCGCAACTTCCAGGCCGTCACCGCGATGAGCCCGATCCAGTTCCAGAAACAGATCCGGCTCCAGCAGGCCCGGCTCCTGCTCGCCACCCATCCCAACGACGTCACCGGGGTGGGCCACCGGGTCGGCTACGACAGCCCGTCCCAGTTCAGCCGCGAGTACCGCCGCCAGTTCGGCACGGCCCCCAGCCAGGACGCGGCCCGGCTGCGCGGCACCACGCCGGACACCGCACCTGCCGCCCTGGTCTGACTGCCCGCCCCGACCGCCGGGCGCCCCGAGGCGGTTCGTCGCCACCTGCCGAAAATGGTTTGGCTCTCCGCCCGACGGCTCCCTAGGTTCCGGCCATGCAGGGGCAGCCGTACGACCGCACCAAAGATCTCAACCACACGAATCCCACCCGCCGCCGCGGATCGACGGTGGCCCATCCGGCCCAGCCGTGGACATCGAGCACTCACGCGTTTCTGCGGCATCTGGCGGCCGAGGGGTTCGAGGCCGCACCGCGGGTCGTGGGATCGGGGTTCGACGATGCCGGAAACGAGATCTTGAGCTGGATAGACGGCACGATCTTCGCCGAGGCGGTGTGGCCGGATCCGGAACTCTCGCTCCACGATGTCGGGACGACCCTCCGTCGACTGCACGAGCTGGGACGCACGTTCGCACCACCACCGGACGCGCGGTGGATGCCGTGGTCGTTGCGGAGCAGTGCCGCCGACGCGGTGATCAGCCACGGCAACGTCGCGCCCTGGCACGTCGTGTTCCGGCACGGCCGCCCGGTCGGCCTGATCGGCTGGGAATACTCCGGCCCGGTCGACCCCGTCGACGAGATCGCCGTCACCGCCTGGTACTGCGTCCAGATGTTCGACGACGACATCGCCGAACGGATCGGACTCCCACCGGCCGCGACCCGCGCCGAGTGGTTTCGATGCTTCCTCGACGGCTACGGCCTGGCCCGCGCGGCGCGGGCAGACCTCGTCGAGCGGATCCTCCGATTCGCGATCATCGACAACGGCTGGTACGCGCGCACCCAGGGCTTCACCCGGGAGTCACGCAACGGCGAAGGACTCTGGACATTGGCCTGGCAGTCGCGCGCCGCACTCTGGACACTCGAACACCGCGACCTGCTGACCCGGGCAGCCCTGCGATGATCAGCAATCCCACCGGTGGCCCCTCAGCCACGACGACATAGGTCGCGATCGAAGTCATTGCCGCCGGCCGGGCGCCTGACCATTCAGGCCCGAGGTGCTCGGTCACGTCAGGGCCTGCTGCACGCCGACCGGCTCGGACCGGCCGCCGGATGCCCCGTGGAGGCCGCATGGCACCCGGAGCGCCAACTCCGAGCCGTCCTGCCAACCGGGATACCGCGTGGCACCCGTGGGTCCGGCCGAAGGATGGCGCTGACCCAGGCCGGCACGACCGCCACCGCGCCTGCGCCGCTGCGCCGCTGGCCCGCCCCGAGGTCGGTCCGGCGCTCGCGAAGCTGAGACCGCTGGCGCGCGCCGAAGCGTAACCACCGGCGGTGGCGAAGAGGCTTCCGCGCCGGGTGTCCCGGCGCACTTCCCCGCAATCCGGACGCGATCTTGCCTTATTGATAGACACTTCCCTATCCTCGCTGTGGAAAGCGCTTTCCATTCCGCTTCGACGCTGGCGCCCTGTCCACCGCGCCAGCGACCTCGCGGCCGGCGCCGACCGCCGCGAAGGTCCGGGCCGTGGCGGAACCGCGCCCAGATCCGCGTACCGAGGAGCACCGTCCATCCCGGGCGACGGCCGACGGGCGGCGCGGCGGGTCGGCAGTCGGGACCGGGCCGGCGAAATGACCCCGGAAGGTACCGGCAACGCAACACCCCAGCACTTGGAGACGAAGGTGAGGCGGAGATGAGACGACGAACAGTCGCATTGCGACTCCAGGCGGCGCTGGCTACCGGGGCCGTCACGGTCGCGGTCGGCATCGCACTGCCGATGCACCAGGCATCGGCGGCATCCGGCAGCGCCACCGGCTACGCGACCCAGAACGGCGGGACCACCGGCGGCGCGGGCGGGCAGACGGTGCGGGCCAGCACGGGGACCGCGATCCATGCGGCCCTGTGCGGCCGGGCCAGTAGTAGTACCCCGATCATCATCGAGGTCTCGGGGACCATCAACCACGGCAACACCAGCAAGGTGTCGGGCGACAGCTGCAACACCGCCGCCGACAAGATCGAGCTCAAGGAGATCAGCAACGTCACGATCATCGGGGTCGGTGGCGGGGCCGTCTTTGACCAGCTCGGCATCCACATCCGCGACTCCAGCAACATCATCATCCAGAACGTGACCATCCGGAACGTCAAGAAGTCGGGCTCGCCCACGTCCAACGGCGGTGACGCCATCGGCATGGAGAGCACCGTCCGCAACGTCTGGGTCGATCACGTCACCCTGGAGGCGTCGGGTGGGGAGTCGGAGGGCTTCGACGGCCTCTTCGACATGAAGGACAACACCCAGTACGTCACGCTCTCCTACAGCATCCTGCGCAACTCAGGCCGTGGCGGCCTCGTCGGGTCCAGCGAGAGCGACCGCTCGAACGGCTTCATCACGTACCACCACAACCTGTACGAGAACATCGACTCCCGTACCCCGCTGCTCCGGGGCGGCATAGCGCACATCTACAACAACCACTACGTGAGCCTGCACGAGTCCGGCATCAACTCCCGGGCCGGGGCTCGGGCCAGGGTGGAGAACAACTACTTCAGGAACTCCAAGGACGTCCTGGGCACCTTCTACACCTCCGAGGCCGGCTACTGGCAGGTCAGCGGCAACATCTTCGACAACGTGACCTGGTCCAGCCCGGGCAGCGAGAACAACCCCGCCGGCCCCAACCCGCAGTCCAACACCACCGTCAGCATCCCGTACTCCTTCAGCCTGGACGGTGCCAGTTGCGTGCCGGACCTCGTCCGCCAGACGGCGGGCGCCAACACGGGGCTGCGGGTGTCGGACGGCAGCTGCTCGCCGCAGGGACCGACGCCGACGCCGACGAGGCCCACGCCGACGCCTACCTCGCCCACACCCACCCCGACCGCCCCCACGCCGACGCCGACCCAGCCCAGCGGGACCAACCTCAGCATCGGGGCCGGCTCCGACGGATCCAGCAAGGCCGCCGGTACGGGCTACGGCAACGTGCGGGACGGCAACATGAGCACCTACTGGTCACCGGCCGGCTCGACCGGCTCCATCTCGATCAAGTGGGGTTCCGCCACCACTGTTTCCAGGATCAACATCCGTGAGGCGTCAGGCTCTGCGGGCAACATCGGGTCCTGGCGGGTGGTCAACCACGACACCGGCGCCGTCCTGACCTCCGGCAGCGGAGCCGGCGTCATCACCTTCCCCGCGACCTCGCTACGCAAAATCACCTTTGAGATCACCAGTTCGACCGGCACGCCGAGGGTCGCCGAGTTCGAGACCTACGCCGGGTAGCAGCGCCGCCCGCCGTACTCCGGGTCCGACACCACCCGGATGAGCGCCGGGCATCAGAACCCACCCGGCATGGTCCTCGGGGCGGGGCCGTCAGCCACGACGGGCCCCGCCCCGGCCGATCCGGATCCAGAACGGCGGCCGGGTGGCGGCCGCCGGACCGGGCCGCCGCGCCGCGGCCGGACCCTCCGCCGACCACGGGTTCGCGCTCCGTGAGCGATTCCGGCCGAGGAGCGGGTTCAAGCGAAACGCGTTTACGCACTTCAATGGAAATCCAAGCGACCGCAACAGCGGCCGACGAATCAGTTAACGTCACTGTACGGGTTGGCGGGCCATTGCTTGTGACAATTGTCTCACTCGACAGGACGCCGCCCATCCCGTCGCCATGCGGCTCGGGCATTCACCTCCCGAACGTCCTCGGGTGCGGATGCGAGAACCATCACGCGGTCTACTCGGCCACGCCCGAGGTCCGACTGCCGCATTAGGTCGACCACCTTCACGGGGCGCCGGGGCACGGGATTCCACCCCGCCGCGCCGCGGGGACGCCACCGGGACCACGCCGGCCAGCCCTCACCGGCAGCATGGCGTCACCTTGCGCCGGGCGGTCCTTCGTCGCGCAGGACCAGCACACCCACCTCTGGACGGCACCGGGCCGGAGGGCCGGCACACCGGCCGGGCCGGGTCCACATGGCACGGTCACCGTCGTCGACGACACCCCGACCCCTCCCCGACCCCGGCGACTCCCTGGGGATCTTGTTCGCTCTGGGTGATCGACTCGGCCGGGGCAATCATTACGACCGGCAAGCGGACGCGGTATGTCCGCACTTCACAGAAAGGAGCTCAGTTACACAGAGAACAATCGAGATACGTCAATATTACGCTGCGCGATAATCGGCCACGCCGGTGCCGGTGTTCCGTTGAGGGAAGCCGCCGCTCACGCGCCCGGAAAGCCCTTCCTCACATTGACACCCAGGGGCGGATTGGGTCACTCTATGCCGCATGAACTCGGACCATCGGCCGGACCGGGCGGTGACCGTCCCGTGGTCCGAGGGCTCCCGCAGACGAGATTTGCGGTTTGGCGAGTTCCTCTGTGGACTGTGGGCCGACGCGTGCGATGCGCTCACGGTGCCCGCCGAGGAGGCCGCGCGCACCACCCAGGAGTTGCGCGAGATGCTTCCCGCGTGGGCCGGCGAACGGATCGGGGACGCGCCGCGCCAACCGTCGTTCGTCGCCGCCGACGGGTTTCCAGCCGAGATGTCACTGAACTGGTCGGGCGGGCGGCCCGAGCTCCGGATACTGGTCGACTGCCTGTCCGACGCGGACAGCCTGCGGTCCACCCTGACCACGACCTCGCGTCGCTTCCGCCAGCTGAGCGAGATCTTCGCGGCGGCCCCCCTGTGGTATTCGATGGCGTGGCGTCCGCCCGGCCGAGTGGCCCGCAAGGCGTACTTCGGGTTGTACACCTGGCCGGCCGAGCGGCGCTTCGCCGCGCTGGACCAGGCAATGCAGCGGCTGGGCATAGCGGAGGCGTGGAACGACGCCCGCCGGCGGGTGGACGCGGACGGCCGCAGCGACCGGCGTGAGGTCGAGTTCCTCGGGCTCGACCTGACCGACACGGCGGAGTCCCGGGTGAAGATCTACTACCGGAACCACGACGTCGACATCCACGAGCTGAACCGCATGGCGTCGGTGGCGGTGGACCACAACACCGAAGAGGCGCTGTCCGCGTACCGGACGCTGGCCGGGGCGCGTGCCGACGCCGGGCGGGAGGCGCTGACCTGCCTCGCGTTCCGGTCCGGGCTGCGCCGGGCCGCCGAGTCCACGACGTACCTGCGGATGTCGAGCCTGGCCTCGGGGGACCAGGAGGCGGTGGATCGTGCCGCGGATCTGCTGCGCCGTCAGGGCGTGGACCCACGGCCGTTGTACGCCGTCGCCGCCGCGCTGGCCCCGACGAGCCTGCCGGAGAGCCGGGGCCTCCTGGAGCTGGTCAGCTACCGGGCGGCGCGACGCCCGAGCGACCTGACCACCTACTTCCGCTTCCCCGTCTATCCCCAGCCCGCGCCCCTGCCGGTCGCAGCTGTCGACCTCGTGGAGAGGAGCACCACCTTGAGCCACCCCGACGTGCAGCGCGTCGCCGACTACAACGCCGCGCGGCAAGAGGAGTACGAAGCGTCCCGGCTCATCCGGCTGTTGGCGGACGAGACGACGCCGGACACCACCAAGAAGGCCGTACTGACCTACCTTCAGCCCTGGTCGAACGCCTTCCAGCGCATGATCAGCGCTCGCGTCACGTACGAGTCCGACCTCTCCCTCCGGACGATCGCCCTCGAACACCAGAAGGAGGAGATCGGCCACGACGAGATCCTGGCCCGAACCCGGGCGGAGGACCAGCGGGTGGTCTGGGATCCGATCATCGAGGCGGGTGCCTCCTGGTTCGTCGACCAGTTCGCCACCCTTCCGGGCGTGCAGCGCGCGATCCTCGCACACCTGGCCCTGGAGGCCGGCAGCCTCGCCCTGAGCAAGGCCGGTGTCCAGGCCTTCCCGAACGACCCGTACTTCTCGCTGCACGACGAGGCCGACGTCGAGCACCTCGAGATGGGCTACCAGATCCTCCGGCAGCGCACCGACTGGACCGTGGACGAGATCGTGACCGTACTCGATCGCGCCTGGCAGGTGATCACCGTGGTCTCCGACCGCATCGCCGAGTGCGCCCTCCGCGACACCGCCACGTGAGCGCTCTCCTCGGATCCGACCCGGCGGCCGAGGCCCGGGCGGTCGCGCTGGACGCCGCCCACGCCTACCGGACCGTCTTCGCCGACCGCTTCGTCGCCGCCTACGCGCTGGGCAGCCTCGCGCATGGCGGCTACGCCCCGGCGGTCAGCGACATCGACCTGGCGGTCATCCTCACCGACACCCGCGGCGGGGACGCCGACACCGTCGCGGAAACCAGCCGGGGCCTGCGCGAACGTACCGAACTGCACCGCAAGCTCTCGGTGTTCTGGGGCTCCCTGGTCGCGCTGCGCCAGGGTCGCGACGACGGGCGGTTCCCCGCCATCGACCGCCTCGACCTGGCCGATCACGGTCTGCTCCTGCTCGGCTCCGACGTGGCCCGGCAGGTCGCCGTCCCCACCGCTGGCGAGTTGCTCGTCGACAGCGCGGGGTTCGCCGTCGACGTGCTGGCCACCGACGAGGTGATCGCGGAGATCCACCGACCCCGCCGGCTCCTCGACGACCCGGTGTGGTTCACCAAGGCCGTACTCTTCCCGGTCCGCTTCTTCTACAGCAGCGCCATGACCATGGGGCGTGCCGCCACCAACGACGAGGCCATCGCCTGGTATCTGGCCCAGCCTGGCGCCGTCGCGACGCCCCTGGTCCGGCTGGCCGCAAGGGTCAGGGCAGGAGCGCCGCTGGACCCGGCGGAGGCGGCGCCCCTGCTGGCCACCAGCCTCCGCCACCTCTACCAGCGTTACGCCGAAGACCAGGCACGGCGCCTGCGCCAGGCGGACGCGCCGGGCCTGGTGGCCGCCTTCACCCGGTGGCGGCGCCGACTGGGCGACTGACTACCGGTGGCGGCGCCGGCTCGGCGACTGAGTCCGAGCCGGCTTCCTCAGCTGACGACCGGCATCCGGGCAAGCGCGTGCCGGACCAGTCCGATCAGCGCCTGCTTGCTGGACTCCCGGTCGCGAGCGTCGCACCAGAGGAGCGGAACCGTGTCGTCGAGCTTCAGCGCGGACCGGATCTCCGCCTCGGTGTAGAGACACTCGCCGAAGAACCGGTTCACCGCGGCGACGAACGGGATTCCCCGCCGCTCGAAATAGTCGACCGCGGGAAAACTGGTGTCCAGCCGCCGGGTGTCGATCAGCACGACCGCGCCGACCGCCCCCTGCGCCAGTTCGTCCCAGATGAACCAGAACCGGTCCTGCCCGGGTGTACCGAACAGATAGAGCACCACGTCGTTGGTGATGGTGATCCGGCCGAAGTCGAGCGCGACGGTCGTACGCGTCTTGCCCTCCACCCCGGTGACGTCGTCCACGCCGACGCTGGCCTGGGTCAGCACCTCCTCGGTGGTCAGCGGCGGAATCTCGCTGACCGAGCCGACCAGGGTGGTCTTGCCCGTACCGAAGCCGCCCGCCACGACGACCTTGACCGACTTGCGATCCACGTTCCAGCCCTTTGCCTAGAGTCTCTCGAGACCAGCGAGAACCGTTTCCAGAAGCCGCCGATCCGCGATCTTCTGCTGTGCCGGAGCGCCGACGCGCAGGTAGCCCTGCTCGAGCAGCACGTCCACCATGACCTTTGTGATGGTGAGTGGTCGGTGCAGATAGGCGCCGATCTCGGCAATCGATACCCAGCGGGCGCAGCGGTCGATGATCTCCCGGTACTCCAGCTCCAGTCGACTCGGGTCGACCGGCAGGGCAATGACCTGGGTGGCCAGGTCGAGGTTCGTGTTGCGCGGACTCGTCCGCCCGTTGACGAGGATGTAGAGCGGGACTAACCGCCCGGCCTGCGCCTCGTCGTCGCCGTCCCACACGTCATACGCCATAACCCCTGCCCTGCTGACCGTTGACGACCGTTGCGGTCCGGCGTACCTCGGCGCCGAGGTGCTCGCCGATCCGGGTCACCAGCCGGCTCATCTCGTACGCGACGGTTCCCATGTCGACGCTCTGCTCACAGAGTACGGCCAGCCGGGCGTTCTGGCCGGCGGCCGCGACGAACAGGGTCCGGCCGTCGTACTCGATGATGACCTGCTGCACCTGCCCGCTGTCGAACCGTCGGCCCATCCCGGCGGCGACGCTGTGCAACGAGGATGCGCCGGCTGCCAGGAGCTCCGCCGCATCCTGGGTCAGCGAGGTGGATTTCTGGACGATCAGCCCGTCGGTTGACAGGACAACGGCGTAGACAACGTCGGGAACTTCTACTAGCTCGTCCAGCATCCAGGTGAGGTCGTTCCCGGAGGTCGAGTTGGTCACGCTTTGCCGCCTTGGTTGTTGTCGCTGGTTGACGCTTCGTCGTTGCCGTCCGCCTTACCGGCGGCCCACGCCCGCTGGTACCTCGTGAAGCGGTCCCGGGCCTCCTCCGGCGACCGCGCCGTCCCGGCCGCCGGCGACGCACTGCCGGTGGCCTTGGTGTCGTCGCGCAGTTCGGGCGCGATGTGCTGTTGCGGCTGCCGGCTCGGCAGGGGCGGACGGGAGACCGGCCGCGGCGCGCCCGCGTCGGCCGGGCGGGGAGCGGAGGTCTTCGGTGTGCTGGCGCTGCCGTTGGCCTGACGCTCACTCATCATGTCGCCCGCCCGATCGGTTCGTCGGTTGTCGGCCGTTCGAGGGTCGCGGCGTGCCTGGGTCGATCCGTTCGTGACCGTGCCGACCGCGCCACCCGGGCCGCCGGCCGCGGGGCGTGGAGCTCGCTGGCCTGCCCCGGCCCGGGCCGGAACCGCCCCGGCCATCGCCGGCAGTTGGAGGTCGGGATCCGTCCGGTCCGCACCGGGGCCGGGGAGTTCGGGGGTGATCAGCCGATCGGGCAGCAGCACGATGGCGAGCAGGCCACCATAGGCAGAGGTACGAAGGCTCACCTGGATGCCGTCGCGCTTGGCAAGCTCGGCGACGACGTGCAGACCGACCTGCGCACCGTCCTTCAGCGCCGCCACGTCCGGGATGGGCGCCTTCGCCAGCAGGTCGTTCGCGCTCTCCAGCGCGTCGGCGTTCATCCCCACGCCGCCGTCCTCGATCTCGATCGCGACGCCGTGCTTGACCTCGTTACAGGTCACCCAGACCGTCGTCTTCGGCGGGGAGAAGGCGAGCGCGTTGTCCAGCAACTCGGCCAGCAGGTGGATGGTGCCGGCGACGGCACGGCCGGTCAGCGCCAGGTCGGGCGCGCCACGCAGGGTGATCCGCTGGTAATGCTGCGCCTCCGCGAACGCGGCCAGCAGCACCCGGCGGATCGGGACGGGGTTCTGGAACCGGCGGCCGATCTGTCCACCGGCGAGGATGACCAGGTTCTCCAGGAAGCGCCGGGTCTGGGTGAGCTGGTGGTTGATGTCGAAGAGTTCGGTCAGCAGCTTCTCGTCGCCGACCCGGTCCTGCAACTCCTCGATCACCTTCAGGCCGCGCTGCAACGGACGTTGCGGACGGCGGGCCACGCCCATCAGCATCGCGATACCGGCGGCCCGGGTCTTCGCCTCGTCGATCGCGGCGGCCGCGGCCGCCTTCAGGGACCTGTTGATGACCGCGGCGACCTGGCCGATCTCGTCGCTGCCGTAGTCGTGGCTGGGCAACTCGACCGCGAGGTCGACCTTCTCGCGGCGCCGCAGCCGCGCCATCATCAGCGGGAGGCGCTCGTCCACGATCGCGGCGGCGTCCTGGCCCAGCTTGGCCAACCGGATGGAGAGGGCCTGGTCCACCAGGATGTGTGACTGGCGGAGCGCCCACAGGATCGCGGCGATCGCGATCGACAACGCGAGCAGACTGCCGAGCGACGCGGTCAACAACTGGTTGTTACCGGTATGGAGGGCCTCGGCCGAGACCCCGTCGGCCTGCAACACCGCCAGGCTGATCAGGTCGTCGGAGACCTGCCGGGTGAGCGTCTCCCAGCGGGTCCGGTTGACCGGGAGCCCCCGGGGCACGCCGTCGTCCCAGGCGCCGGCCGCGATCAGTGCGTTCTCCGCAGCGACGAGTTCCTTCCATGGACCACTGGCCGTGATGGCCTCGTACCGCTCTCGCGCGGATGGTTCGAGGTGCGGCGCGATGTTGGTGAGCGCGGCACGGTAGGCGCCGACCAGGGCCACGAACTCCAGGTGACTCTGCTCGGTGAGCGTACGGGAGCTGAACGCGCCGTCGATCGTGGAGCCGGCCCGGGACATCTGGTCGCTGACCCGGAACGCCTCCGTCGCCGTGACGCCGCCGAGGCTCGCCGCGACGTCGGGCACCACCCGGGCCTGGGTGTCGAAGAGCGTGGTCGCGGCAGCCAGCAGTCCATTGTAGAAGTCGTAGACCCGGGAGCCGCCGGCCGTCCTGGAGTCGATCGTCGCCCGTACGTTCGGCAGCTGGTCGAGCTGGTCCGTCAACGCCTGCCAACGGGTGGTGATGGACTGTGGGGCGCTGGCCAGCGCCTCCTTGGCGGCACTGCGCAGCTCGATCAGTCGCTGGTCGGTCTGCTTCCGCTGGTCGGCCAGCGGCTGCAGGTCCCTCGACGGCTGGGCCAGATAGGTGACACTCAGCCGGCGCTCCTGCTGGAGTGAGGCCAACGCGGGAACCGCCGGGATCGATACGTTACGGACGCTGTTGGCGACCTCGCGGTTGTAAAAACCTTGGAAAACAAGGTATCCGGAGGCTACGAGCCAGATGACGACGGCGACGACACTGGGGATGAGCACCAGTCTGATGACGCGCCGCCTGATCGACTGCTGCCGACCACGCCGACGACTCGCCGTCGACTGATGCTGCACTTCCGGATCAGGTTGCCGGCTCGTGCTGTCGGCTTGCTTGTCCGCCAACTTCGATCCAATCGTGGGCAGCCCGGAGGAACCAGCGGCTTGGGACGGCCGGCCGGTGCCGATGTGTGGGCAACCCTACCAATCTGTCCGGTCTCGCACTAGCCCGTCCGGCCAGACCCCGAATCAGCCGTTCGCCCGTGCCCGCCGGGCCGATGCCACCCCTCGGCGGGCCCGGCGAGGTCGGTCGCGACATCCACAGTGGATGCGGTCGGCCGACGCACCTGCCCCCGCTCGTGGGCCGGGCGGCGTAGCGTTTCTGGACGGCACCGCAGCGCCTCGGCCGTCATATTCCCGACCTGAGTTGCCGCAGCCTGTGACGGGATCCGGACGGCCGGGCCGGCTGAAATCCGGAGCCGCCGTCGCCGGATAAGGAGGTTACACGCCGCCCCTCGGTGGCGGCCCCGGTCCCCCACCGCTCCGCTCCCACCTGGTCCGGCCAGGGAACGGACCGACCCAGCTGGGTTTTCGCCGTCACCGTGGCGCTGGCCGGATCACGCCCTTGGCGGCGACATCGAGGCACCGTGGTCACGGTGCCACATGCCGGCGACGACGGCACCGTGTGACGATGCGTGGTCATTCATCTGTGCCCGGTGATTGACAGATCGATCATGGCGGCTCGAAGATTTATCCAGCCTGGGCAGTGGGCGACGACCGCCGCCGGTCGGGCGGTATTTGCATCCTGCGTGTCATCCAACGGTTCGCCGTGTCTCGGCGGCCGATCCCGAGAGGGAGAACTGCGCAGAAAGGAATGCAACGTCATGTCAGATCTTCCTGGCCCCGGGTGGCGGCGCCGCGTCTTCCTCGCGGCATCGGTCGCCCTCGCCGGCCTGCTACTGGTCACCCCGGCCTCGGCGGTCGCGCCCGACCCGGGTTCGTCGGGTTCGGCTTCCGGCGGGGACATCGAGCTCGGACGGCTCGCAGGCGAGGAGACGAGCGTCGTAGAGGTTCTGCTCGCCGACAGTAACGAGTTGGACAAACTGGTCGCTACCGGCGTCGATCTCGACCACCACGTGAGCCGCACCCCGAGCGGCATCGTGGTGCACGCCGTCGTCACCCCGAACGAGGTCGCCACGTTGCGGGCGCGCGGCTACCGGCTGGGCGACGTGCTCTTCACCCCGGACGACTCGGCGCAGCGGATCGCGGAGCGCGAGGCGACCATCGCGGCCCACGTCGCGGAGAACGAGGCGCTCACCGAGAACCAGGCGCGCCGGGGCACCCAGGCGACCTCCGACGTCAAGATCATCCGAGCCGACTACTACACCTCCGGCACCGATCAGGTCCTCTCCGTCGAGGCGAAGTGGGCGCAGGGGCAGACCGCCACCGACGCCCTCACCGTCACCCGGGACAGCGGTCCCGGCACGCCGATGGGCTCCGGTGGCACCCAGACAATCTCGCGCTTCGTGGACGCCGGGGTGTATCTCTACCACCGTGGCGCGTCGACGGTGACGGCCCGCCCGAACTACGTCCAGATCACGAGCCCCGGTGGCGGCGTGGCGGTGGCCAAGGTGAACCACTGGCTGCCCATCCCGAGGGAGAACCCGGAGGGGCCCGGCTACCAGAAGGACTTCGTCGCCAGCTACCTGACCCCGACCGAACTCTACGACCGGATCCACCAGCTCGCCGCGCAGTACCCGAAGCTGGCCGAGATCGTCGAGTTGCCGTACAAGACGAACGGCTATCGGCGTAAGGCGCAGGCCGTACTCGGCAGCGCGAACGCGAGCCGGGTGGCGGTCGACTCCCGGGCCTGGGGGCACGAGGGCGGCAACGAGGTCTCCGTCGAGCTCGCCGACCCCGGTGCCGCCGGCCAGCCGCTCTCGGTCGGCGTGACCGGCAACGCGATCCGGGTCAGCCTGGCCACCGACGCCACCGGCGCGGTGACCAGCACCGCCGCCGAGGTCGTCGCGGCGCTGAACGCCACCGCCGGATCGCTCGTCGCCGCGTACACCTACCGGGGTGACGCCGGTGCCGGCCTCGTCGCGCCGGCCGCGCCGACGCCGCTGACCGACGGCCTGAGCGCCCCGGCCAGCGTCTCGCGTGATCCGCATCCGGTGTACGCGATCCGGATCGGCAAGCACCGCAACAGCTCCAAGCTGGGTGTCCTCGCCTACGCCCAGGAGCACGCGCGCGAATGGGTGCCGCCGCTGGTCACGATCGAGACCGCCGAGCGGCTGCTGCGCAACTACGGCCACGACCGCCGGACCAGGGACCTCCTGGACAACCTCGACATCTGGATCGCCCCGTCGATCAACCCCGACGGCGGCCACTACTCGTTCTACGACTTCAACTCGCAGCGCAAGAACATGACGAACCACTGCCCGCAGACCGGGTCGGCGGACGCTCTCGGCCGCAACTCGTGGGGCGTGGACAACAACCGCAACTACACCGAGTACAGCCTCTTCGACGGCTACTCGGGTGCGTCGCCGAGCTGCACCAGCGGCACCTACGCCGGGCCGAGCGAGCTGTCGGAGCCGGAGAACAGGAACCTCGACTGGCTCGCCTCCCGGCCGAACATCAAGTTCTCGATGAACCTGCACTCCTCCGGCAACTACTTCATGTGGTCGCCGGGCGCGTACGCGACGCCGGGCCGGATCTCGGCACCCCGGCCGACCCTCGGCGAGGAGTCGTTCTTCTGGGGCGCCTCGTCGCGGATCCTGACCTCGATCAAGCGGCACCGGAACATGGCGGTCACCCCGGCGCGTACCGGTCCGATCTCCGACGTGCTCTACTCGGCGGCGGGGAACTCCGGCGACATGCTCTGGTACAAGTACGGCATCTACGCCTGGAACTTCGAGGTCGGCACCTCGTTCCAGCCGGAGTGGGCCGAGGCGCACGACGAGACGATGGAGTTCGCCAACGGCCTCGTCGAGCTGATGCGGGTGGCGCGGGACTTCGACACCGACCGCAGGCGGCCGGAGAGCGACCTGTCGGTGACCCGCAGCGCCACGCCCGGGATGGTGGACGTCACGTTCGAGGTGAGCGAACCGGCGGCGGTCTTCTACACGCTGGACGGCCGCAAGCCGACGTACTCGTCCACGCTCTACGGCTCGGCCGGCATCCGCGAGGGCGGGGAGACCCTGACCGTCCCGTACGGAACCAGGATCAACTGGTTCTCGGTGGACGCCGCCGGCAACGTCGAGAACAACTACCGTCCCGACGGCCGGGGCAAGAACTACCGCAAGGGCGTCGCCATCCCACCCAGGCGGTGATGACCGCGCCGTTGATCCGACGGTCCAGCGGCCGCGGCACCTCCGGGTGCCGCGGCCGCGCCGGGAGCCGGGTGCTCGGGGTACCCGGACATCCGGGCGACCGCCATCCCGCGCGGCCCCCCCCCCCCCCCCCCCCCCCCCCCGCCGGT